>NZ_JAMYLU010000018.1:0-121339 GCF_040318135.1 Mesorhizobium sp. M1295 | reverse complement strand
CTGAGCACGCCCCATTCGACAAGGTCCTGGTCACGGTGGCGGCTGAGCGGACACCGCCGGCTTTACTGAAGCAACTCAAGCCGGGAGGACGCTTGGTTCTGCCTTTGGGATCTGAAAATGCACAGTTTCTGACGGTCATCGACAAGGATGCGGCAGGGCAACTGAAGACTCGCAAACTCATCCCGGTTCGGTTCAGCCGTCTCGAAACGGTCTAATGAGGGGTGCGGCTGCGCGGAGCCGTGCTGGAAGATCAGGATAACGCGCGCCGCATCGATCACACAGGCGCTGGATGGCATCGCCGATCTTTTGACATCCATGCCGCAACGCCACTCGTCGAGCACGCCTGCCGCCGCCGGTCGCAGCCGCTGGCGATCATGCCGGCGCGGTCGTATTGCGCGCTTCTCAAAGACCCCTTATCCAGCCTACTGTGTGCCTGCCAGACGGCAAATGGGTCGCTCATCTGGGAAATGACGGCTAAAGGCTCAAGGAATTCGCCCAGTGGCCAACACGTAGCGGGCAGGAGGTAACGATGGATCTCAAGGACAGGCGCCTCTGGTACGGCGTGGTAGCCGTGATCGTGGTATTGGTCGTGATTGCGTATGCGGCTGGTTGGTTTGGCGGCACACCGATACCAGCGCCGCAGCAGTGAGAGCGATCGTCATTCTCGCTTGGCGGCAGCTGACTGCTCAGTCTCTAAAGGTCGAAGGAAGGGACACCTGATTGGCTGTTTCGCTGGTTCGGCTACCATCCTGACGACGCACAGCCTGGACCTTTTTGAGATGGCTTCCGCGCAACTTGTTGGTTGTTGGACGGACCGGTCCTTGGATCGCGCAATCCGCAACACTCCGCCATCGGGCCGGGTAACTTCGATAATGGTTTCGACACGGACAAACTGCGATCCTACGGAGTAGCCAGGCGCCAGGTCATGCCGGAAGTCGTACACTGGAGCCACAAGGGCCCAACGACCGGGCGGAGAACTCGCATCAGCCCGGCCTTCGGCGGTTTCGAAGCTAAACTGCCACTCGCTTGATCCCGCTGCCCGGCCAGCGATGGAGCCGGGCTACTCCAGCACAGACTCTGCCCGTCGATCACCTCGATCGGCACGGACTCCAGACCGACATCGTCGAACAGCCGCGCATTTGACCGCGTTCGCCAAATTAATGGCCGATCGTTGCGAAGCCTCCGCATTTTCGTGGGGGGAAGCCCTCCCAGCATCATCGTGATTGGACTTCACGATCGGTTGGAGTCACGCTGGCTGCAGGCATAAGAAGGATATGGGTGGACCAACTATCGTCCGAATAGGAGGCCAAAATGAAATACCAGACGATCGAGCAACTGCAGATCGTCGCCGAGATCGATCAGGCCTACCCGCGCCAGGCCATGTCGCGCAGCGAGCGTCTTGAACGCTGGGCGGAGCTCCTTGAACGGAACCCTGACCGGCGACTCTCGACGCTACACCAGACCGAGTATCAGCCGGTTAGATCACGCGGGGCCATGCGCGGCGACGGCTCGCCGATCTCAGTCGCTTTCGAGGATCCTGTCCTCCGCGCCGCCGGGTTGGAAAACGACAACTACGGCGAAGCGAAGCGGTTCTTCGAACTGACCGACAGGCAATTGCATGAGATCATCTGCTATTGTCATTTCGGCGCGACGGTGAGCGCCGTAACGGCCGCCCGTCACATCCGTGCGGCGATTGCCGGGAGACAGCCAGGCATGTTCGCTCGGATGCGTGAGGCGTTCGTCGGATAAAGCCGGAGCCGTTTCGCAGCATCATTTTTGAAGCGGCTCGCATGGAAAGCCGCCGCCGTAGCGCAGGCAAGCGCTCCCCACGCGGGGAGGCTGCGTTTGCATGAGGGGGTGCGGCTTTCCGCAGGAGCACGCCGACGCCCCCTCCTGCATCTTTTCCATCCGAACCGGAAAGATCCCAATGCTGCCAGCACATCCGTGGTCAGCGCCGGGGTTCAAAGGCTCGAACAGAGCGACATGCGCGCCGGATAAGCGCTATACATTCGCTGTCGAAAATTCGATGCTTCATGGTGGGTCGAAGGTCGCGGACCTATGTCGATCGGGACCGGGAAAGCCAAATCGTGATCGCGAGCAGCTTGGCCTTGTGATCGAGGCCGTCCCGAGCCAGCGCCTCCCCGAACCCGAAATCGATCGAAAGCTGCGCGAGGTCGGGCGCGGTGCCGGCGAAGCGGTCAAAATAGCCCTGGGCGTCGCCCGCTACGAGCCGCTCCAGCATCTCGCGTCCGGCCCATCCGCGTCCCGCTCCGTCACCCGTCGCGGGCTTGATGGGCTGAAATGCCAGCTCGCGTTCGGCGAATACCGACCGGACGATGCCGACAGCATTGACGGTTGCAGGGAAGCCCAGGACCGCGACCGAGACGAAGAGCAGTTCGACGATCGCTTCGGGGGTGCCGCCGGCATTGAGAAAGCCGGCGATACGAAACTTCAATTGCGGCTGGGCGCTTCCGTCGGCCAGCAGCATCGAGACGGTGCAGAGCTGCCTTAGCGGGAGATCCAGCCCCGGGCGGGACAACACATCGCCATAGGGATATTCGACGGTGAAGCGCGACAAATCGGCGGAGGTCTCCGCCAGAGCATTGATCGGTCCATCGAAATTCTCCCCGCCGATCCGGCGGAGCATCTCCAGGCCGCGTGAAAATCGATCCTCATGAGTTTCCGAGGCCATGGCTTGCCCGCTCCGACTGATGGCGAAAGAACTTGCTGCGATGAAGGCAGCCTCAATAAAGCGTCGGCGAGAACTTACTCTTCCCGTTGCTGCGGTGGTGGGACCTGACACTCATGTTCTCTAACTCTGCCCGCCCCCGCTTTATTTCAGGTCAGACCTTGCATCGGCGATTGCGATAAATCAAATTCATTATTAGCATCGCCGTGATGAAGAAGATTCATATCGCTAACGTCGATCTCAATCTGCTGGTCGTCTTCGACGCCCTCGTTGCCGAAGGGCACGCCACGCGCGCGGCCGAGCGGATTGGGCTGACCCAGCCGGCGGTCAGCCATTCGCTCAATCGCCTTCGGGCTCTGTTCGGAGACCCGCTGTTTGTCCGATCCCCGCGCGGCATGACGCCGACGCCACTGGCGCAGGACATTGCGCCGAGTGTTCGGTCGATCCTCGAACAGGTTGAAGGCGTCCTGCTCGGCGGGCGCTCGTTCGATCCGACCGAAAGCACTCGGCAATTCGTGGTCGGTCTCTCCGATTATGCCGCTTTCGTGCTGCTACCGCGTCTGACTGCACGGCTCGGCCGCGAAGCACCAGGCGTTTCTCTGGTGGTCCGCAACACGAGCCGCAGCGTCGGTTTGCCGATGCTGGACGACGGCGCAGTCGAACTCATCGCCGGCAACTTCCCCCAGCCGCCGACCCATATGCGAGAAGAACTGCTATACGAAGAGGACTTCATCTGCGCTGGCCGCGGCGATCACACCGATCTGGCCGATAGTCTCGACCTCGACCGCTATCTCTCGCTGCGCCATCTTCAGGTTTCGATGAAGGACAATCCGAGCGGCTATGTCGATGCTGTGCTCACCGAGAAAGGATTGAAGAGGAATGTCGTCGTGACGGTCGGCCACTTCTTGATGGCACCGATGCTGGTCGATGCCTCCGAGCTCGTGGCAACGGAACCCCGTCGTCTCTTCGCACCGTTGGCAGGGCGGCTACCGCTCCGACTTTTTCCGCCGCCATTGGATATTCCTTCATTTCGAGTGGTGCAGACTTGGCATGCGCGCCACGACGCCGACCCAGGGCATCAATGGCTGCGACGGGTGCTCAGTGAAGTCGGTCAAGGGGTTTGAGGGCGAAAGCCCCAATCCCCGCTGCCGCCCCAACTGCCAGGACACCGATCCGCCCTGCACGATGCCACTGACCTCGCGGCCGAGCTGGCGGTCGATGACTGGCCGCCACGGGACAAGCGTGAACTCGTGGGACTTCTCGACGATGGCGAACTTGCCACTGGATAGCTGCGCGGCCCCGGTGAAGGTGCCGGTCACGGTTTCGCCCTCGGCGGCAGCTCGGAACGGCAGTGCCTTTTTCGCCGCCAGTTCCCCACCGGCACGGTCAACCTCGCGTTCCTGAAGCGTGGCGATCAGGTTGCGCCGGTAAGCGCCCCTTCAAATTTGTAGGTTCGCTGAAAGATCTGTCGATCGATCCAAGCCGCGATTGCCGACGAGGAGCTGAGGACCCTGTGAGAGTATGGCGCTGCAGATCAGGTCCTCGGCAACAAATTTCGTTCTTGCAGTACCGCATTTTTCGAGGGCAGCCACAGCCGGCCTACTGAAAGCCACCCTTTGACCTTGCAGCCTCGGCACTGACGTTGGCTGCTTATGGGACGCGCGTCCCATCCATCAATGTCGGAAATGGGGGGCGGTAGCAGTCATCCAGCTCTTAATCGTCGAATGCGAACTTTTCCGTGATCCACACCTATGAGCTGCCAGTCCGCTCTCGGCTCCATGGCTGTCGTGCAAGGGACCGTATGTAGCGCTGGCACGACAACATTGATTACGGCTCAGGCCTCGTAAGACGTGCCATTTTACCAGGTGGCTAGGTCAGCCTCGTGCGATACGGACTGAGATACAAACTGTGATACAAATCGCTGTGGGCTCCTAGACTAGAAAAAACATCGTAAAATCAATGCCTGCCGAGGCGCGGCATCGCGTCTCGACAGACCCCACCTCAAATCGCCACCTGAAGCGACATCGGTGGCCGCCCGTCCCAACAATCTACTCAATTCCAGAATCATGGAAATCCACAACTCGGTTGGATTGAGCAGCTGAAGCCGAAGTTCATGCGAAATTCGCCGTACTAATTGCCGTACTAATTTACCAAAAAGTACGGCGGCTTGTTGGCTAAGCGCTTGAAAAACTTGGTGATCCCGACAGGAATCGAACCTGTGACCTACAGATTAGGAATCTGCCGCTCTATCCTACTGAGCTACGGGACCATCGCGCCCGACACATAACCGCTTCGGATCGTTTCGCCAAGAGGCAGCTAGGCTGCTCGCTTGGGTTCGACAGCGAACGGGCTCAGGCCCAGCCAAGTCTGCATTTTGCGGGCGATATCCTGATCGCCCGTCAGAATGACTTTCGGCCCGGCCTTCTCGACGGTGATCAGCCCCATCCAGATTTCGGTCATGGTGTGCAGGTCGGTCGAGACGTAGAGATCGACATCGAACCCCGGATCGTACCAGCAGAGGTCGACCTCGCCGTGCTTCTCGACGATCAGCCACCACGACCGTTTGGAGGCGGGGAGCTCCTGGTACAGAAATTGTATCACCGTGCGCCCGTCGGGCAGCGGCGACGCGTTTAGATTGCGCCGCATGTCCCACATCAGCAGCGACGGATCGAGGTTCTTCAGCGACAGCCGCGACTCGACCCATTTCTGCCCCCAAAAGCCCATCGCCTCGACGACGGACCGCAGATCCCTGCCTGCCTCGGTCATCCGGTATTCGAAGATGCCTTTCTCGCCGCGCACCTCCTTGCGCTCGACGATCCCGGCCAGCTCGAGCTCCTTGAGCCGTTGCGACAGAAGGGTCGGCGACATTTTGGGGACGCCGCGGCGCAGATCGTTGAAACGGGTCGAGCCCGCCACCAATTCGCGAAGCAGAACCATGGTCCAGCGGGTGCACAGCACCTCCGCGGCCATCGATAACGGGCAGAACTGCTTGTATCCGGCCTGGGTCATGATGTTGCCTTCCCCTCAAACTCAGCCGGGAGCATAGGCCTTTCCCAGCGGTGCGGCGAGTACAGAAACTGTACCGGCCCAAGTGTGGTGGATTTGAAGTTCCTGCTTTCTGGGTGGCATCAGCGTTAGGAACTTCAAATCCAAAACCACACTGGAAATCCAAGCACTTGCTGGTGTGGCTTTTGAATCCGAAATTCGCTCGCTGCGTTGCTCCAAAGTGAATGCGAATTTCGAATTCGCCGCACCAGTACAGATCGCGGACTGGCTGGCGCCGGCCTTGCCATGCGACCCCTCTGCCGCTGCACGGGATACCCCTGTGCACGACCAGGAGACATGACCCATGACCGCTTACGTTATCGCAGACATCAAGGTGAGGGACCCGAAGTGGATGCCGGCCTATGCCGCGTCGGTCCACGACCTCGTTCACAAGCACGGCGGCAGATATCTGTCGCGCAGCGGCAATGTGAAGACGCTCGAAGGCAAGCCGCTCGACACGACGCTGATTGCCTTGATGGCGTTCCCGACCGAGGCCGCGGCGCGCGCCTTCACCGACGATCCCGCCTACGCACCCTTTGTTTCGGCCCGTCAGGGCGGCAGCGACAGCCGTTTCCAGCTGATCGACAACTCCGATCTGGCCGGAACCATCCCGTATCTGCCGAAGGGATGATCTTCCCCTGCATTTGTCGCATCGGGACAGGGATCTCCCAGCAACAACAGCCACAGCGCCCACCTGCCGGACCTCCTTACTTCCGGCGGCCGGCCGGGCTGTGCTTTTCAAGAAGAATGGAATGACTATGACAATCAACTTTCGCAACAAATTCCTCGCTGCCGCGGCGCTGCTGTCGGCCTGCACTGCATTGGCGCAGGCGCATCAGGCAGCGCCCGCGTCCGGTCCCAATCCGCTGGCCGACAAGGTACGCGCCGCCAACAGCCGCTTCGAGAATGTGGCGGCGGCGACCGCCGAGGGCTATGCGCCGATCCCCTGCGCCAGCGGCATCACCGGCGGCGCCATGGGCATCCACTACGTCAATCCCGGCTACCTCAAGGACGACGCGGTCGATGTCGCCAAGCCCGAAGCGGTGATGTACGAGCCGATGGCCGACGGCACGCTAAAACTGATCGCGGTCGAATACATCACCTCGAAAGGCCCGGCATCGCTCGATGGGCATCTGTTCAACTTCAACAGCGCGCCCAACCGCTATGGCCTCGGCCCGTTCTACGAGCTGCATGTCTGGGCCTGGAAGGGCAACCCGACCGGCGCGTTCGCCGACATGAACCCGAACGTGTCGTGCGAACCGACGACTGCTGCCAGCCAGTAAGCAGCCGGGCCAGGCGGCGCCAACGCCGCCTGGTTTTTAATCTCACAGAGGGGCCAAGCTCCGGGAGATCGCGATGCAACCTGGCATCGCTGGCGTGCCTGTGTGCCCATCGAGCTGTCTTTGCAAAAAGAGTCGCTTGACTGGCGATGTAAAATGCTCATTCTAGAATGATCATTTTACATTGGGTTCCTCCATGACCAGACCGCGACTATTTGACGAAGCCACTGTGCTGGGTGACGCGATGAACGCGTTTCGACGGGCCGGTTTCGCGGGAATTTCGATCAAGGATCTGAGCGATGCCACCGGCCTGACGTCTGGCTCGATCTACAATGCCTTTGGCGACAAGGAAGGTCTCTATCGGGCGGCCTTCGGCCACTATATCGATGCCGTCATCCGACACCGTATCGAGACCTACATCGGCGAAGCAAGCGATCTGGATGGTTTGGAACAGTTGTTCCTGTCGTTGTTGCTGCCCGCCCCGGAATCCGGCGACCTCGGCTGTTTGTTAACGAATGCTGCTGTCGAGTTCGGTGCGCAACCGTCGGTCGCCTCGGAAGGTCTCGCGGAAGGCTTCGCCGTGCTGGAAGCCGCCATCCGGCAGGTCGTGGAGCGCCAGATCGGCGGAGGTCAGGTCGATCTCCACGTCGTCAGGCTTCTGCTTCTCTACCAAGGCATTCTCGTGCTGATCCGCGCCGGCCGAGACGTCTCGGCCTGCCCGGCCGTCATTCGATCAGAATTCGAGCAGCTAAGGAAACTTCTGCCATGATCACCCTTTCCCGCAGGGCGGTGCTTCTCGGCACCGCCGGCAGTCTTCTTGCGCCTTGCCTGCCGGTCTTTGGCGCGTCGCCGGCCATGCCGCCGGTCCGATACGTTCGCTCCAACGGCATCGATATGGCTGTTTATGAAGCCGGCAAGGGACCGGCGGTTGTTTTGCTGCACGGCTTTCCCGAACTCGCCTTTTCCTGGCGTCACCAGATCGCGCCGCTCGCGGCCGCCGGCTACCACGTCATTGTTCCCGACCAGCGCGGATATGGTCTGACCGACCGGCCGTCCAAGGTCGAGGATTATGACATGGTCCACCTGACCGGCGATCTCGTCGGTCTCCTCGATGCTCTCGGCGTCGAAAAGGCCGTGTTCGCGGGCCATGACTGGGGCGGCCTGGTCGCATGGCAGATGCCGCTTTTGCATCAGAGCCGGGTCACTGGCGTCATCGGTGTCAACACGCCATTCATTCCCCATGAAATGCTGTGGCTGCATCCGAGCCTCACCAAGGGGCTGACCGCCCCGGACAAGCCGTTCGTGGCCAACCCGGCAAAAGACCCGATCGCGCAGATGCGCGAAGTCTACAATCCCGACATGTATGTGCTGATGTTCGAAGATGGTGATCTCGCGGACCGTTTGATGGCGCACGACGTGGCGCGGGTGTTCAGGAGCAATATGCGCAAGGGTGTTATCACCGCCGCGCAATACGCCAAGCTGCCGCCGCAGGCCCGACACATGACATTCCTACAGGCGCTCTCGCAGCCGGAGCCGAAGACGCTGCCCGGCGAGCTGATCCTGACGCCAGACGAGCTTGCTTTCTATGCCGAGAGCTTCGGGCGCACCGGTTTCACGCCGGGCATCAACTGGTACCGCAACTTGTCCCGCAATTGGAGAGCCGGCTTGAATGTCGACCAGACGATAAAAGTGCCTTCGCTCATGATCGGCGCTGAGGACGACGTCGTGTTATCTCCAGCGATGATGGATGGAATGGACGCCCACATCGCCGATCTCGAAAAACATGTGGTCGCCGGCTGTGGACATTGGTCACAGCAGGAGAAGCCGGGCGAAGTCACCACGCTAATGGTCGATTGGTTGAAGCGGCGGGTTCCTGCGTAGCCGACATGGCGAGCGGTTCAAAGACGGTTAAGATAGCGGAACTTTCGGGATGCCGGCGCGCTTTAGTGTCCCGAAGGAGACACCGCATGAGCGCCACAAAAGAGTTCTTTGAAACCTGGCTGCAGGAGAATGTCGGCAATCTGCCGGCCGAGAGCGAGGTGAGCGTCGCCGTCCTGGCGCAGCAATTCGAGCAGGATGCCGATGCTGCCGGCTACGGCCACGAGGTTCGCGAAGACGAGCTCGGCAACATCCAGGAGGCGATCGAGGCAGCCCTGAAGAAGGCAAGGACAGGCGAAGAGCCGCAGGCTGCCGACGACAATGAGCTGGCGCCGGTTATGGAGGCGCTGGAGGTCGAGGATCCGAAGAGCGGACCGTAGCGGTTGCGGCTCTTCCCTTCCACGCTACATGACCGGGCATAATGGATGCCAAACACCTCACACTCGGCGTCGTGATCGGCGTGGCCATCGGCGTCGTGTTGGACAACATTGTTGCGGGCATTGGTATAGGTATTGCTCTGGGCATTGCCTTCGGCCTTGCCCGGAAGTCGTCCGGCCGGAAGTGACCAGCAGAACATGTCCTGCCCGATTTTACCGCCCAGAGGTGCGGCGGTCGCCGCACCGCCGATGCCGAACGGCTACGCCGCCAGCGCCGTCTCCGCCAGCTTCACCCAATAGCTCATGCCGTGCGGGATGACCTCGTCGTTGAAGTCGTAGGCCGGGTTGTGCAGGCCGGCGGTATCGCCATTGCCGATGAAGATGAAGGCGCCCGGCCGCGCTTCCAGCATGTAGGAGAAATCCTCGCCGCCCATCACCGGCTGGATGGCGCGGTGCACATGGCTGTCGCCGGCGACGTCGGCCGCGATGTCGCTGGCAAAGACCGTCTCTTCCGGATGGTTGAAGGTGACGGGGTAGTTGGCATTGTAATCAACCTCGATTGTCGCGCCGAAGGCAGCGCCCACGCCTTGGCAAAGCGCGCGGATGCGCTCTTCAGCCTTCTTGGCGACCTCCTTCTTCAGCGTGCGTACGGTGCCGGCGATCTCGGCGCTCTCGGGAATGATGTTATAGGCGTCGCCGGCATGGAATTTCGTCACCGAGACGACCACCGCCTCGACCGGATCGGTGCTGCGCGAGACGATCGTCTGCAATGCGCCGACAAGCTGGCTGGTGATGACGATCGGATCGATGGTGCCGTGCGGCATCGCCGCGTGGCCGCCCCGGCCCTTGACGGTGATGGTGAATTCGGCGGTCGCCGCCATGATCGGACCCGGCCTGATGGCGAACTGGCCGACCGGCAGGCCCGGCATGTTGTGCATGCCGAACACCTTGGAGATGCCGAAGCGCTCCATCATGCCGTCCTTGACCATCTCGTTGCCGCCGCCGCCGCCCTCTTCGGCCGGCTGGAAGATAACCGCGACGGAGCCGGCGAAATTGCGTGTTTCGGCGAGGTATTTGGCGGCACCCAAAAGCATCGCGGTGTGGCCGTCATGACCGCAAGCGTGCATCTTGCCCGGGACGGTCGAGGCATAGGATTTGCCGCTGATCTCGTTGAGCGGCAGGGCGTCCATGTCGGCGCGCAGGCCGATCGTCGAGCCTTCGCCGTGGCGGCCGCGGATGATGCCGACGACGCCGGTCTTGCCCAAACCCGTCACGATGTCGTCGCAGCCGAAAGCCTTCAGCTTCTCGGTGACGAAGGCGGCGGTCTTGAAGACGTCGAAATTCAGCTCCGGCGTCTGATGCAAATGGCGGCGCCAGCCGGCCACCTCATCCTGCATTTCGGCGGCTCGGTTCAGGATCGGCATGATGGTTCCATTTCGCTGTTGGAGCAGGCGGTCTTGACCTGCTGCTGTGCAATTGTGCCTGCTGCCCTGCAACCATGCACGCTGCTTTGCATTGTGCTGCTGCTTCCACATTGTGATCGGCAGCACTTTGCCATGTTGACGTCACATAGAGTAAATAGCACCGCGACTGTGGTCCGGGAACAGAGAGCCGGACCATTATCCTGGCGATCGTGTAACGAAATCTTACGGAGCCAGGGGCGACTGCGGCAAGAGGCTATTTCGGTTTTCATGATGCGCTATAGGCATTTCCTCAAACTGTTGGTGGCGGGCGCGGTGGTGCTTGCGGCGCTGGCCGGGCGTGCCTTGGCCAATCCGACCATCCTGTTCGACCTGAACAGCGGCAAGATCCTGCAGCATCAGGAGGCGTTCAGGCGCTGGTACCCGGCATCGCTGACCAAGCTGATGACCGCCTATGTGGCGTTTCGTGCGATTGCCGCGGGCGAGGTCCAGCTCGATTCGCCGATCAAGGTGACGAAACATTCCGCCGGCGAGCCGCCGAGCAAGATGGGCTTCAAGCCGGGTTCGGTGATGCGGCTGGACAATGCGCTGAAGATGATGCTGGTCAAATCGGCCAACGATATCGCCATGGCGGTCGGCGAGAATATCGGCGGTTCGCAAGCGGCCTTTGCCGAACGCATGAATGCGGAGGCGCGGAGGCTCGGCATGAGCGGGTCCCATTTCGTCAATCCGAACGGGCTCTATTCGCCGGACCAGTATACGACAGCGCGCGATCTCGCTTTGCTGGTGATGGCGATCCGCAAGGAATTTCCGCAATATGCCCCCTGGTTCTCGATCGAAGGCCTTGCCGTCGGCAAGAAGGCGATCTCCAACTACAACCTCCTGATCGGCCGCTATCCGGGTGCCGACGGCATGAAGACCGGTTTCGTCTGCTCGTCCGGTTTCAATATGATCGGCTCGGCGACCCGCAACGGCCGCACCCTGGTCGCCGTGGTGCTCGGCGAGCAATCGGCCGTCACCCGCGCCGAGGCGGCGGCAAAACTGCTCGACCAGGGCTTTGCAACCCCGGCGCCGAGTTGGCTGACGGTGGCGGCGCTGCCTGCCTATGGCGACACCATGTCGGCCAACGACATGAACGACGAGATCTGCAAGAAGAAGCCGGTCGAGGAGCAGTCGGAAGCCGCACCCGCCGTCGGCGACAAGGGCAAGGATGTGCCGAAATCGCCCTATCAGGAAAAGCTCGACCATGTACCGACGCTGATCGCCGTCGGCCTCGGCGGCGCCACGGGGCCGAAGCCGAAGGCGATGCTCGACGCCTCCGGGCAGGAATATGCCGACGTGCCGCTGCCGACATGGCGGCCGGATCGGGCGCCGCCGGCCGGCGCCGAGCCGGCCGTGGCCGGGTCCACCACCGCCGCGCAGGTCCAACGGCCGGCCAAGGCGCTGAACTAGCCGTATGGCCGGCTTCCCGATCCCCGTTTCGGTGCTCACCGGCTTTCTCGGCGCCGGCAAGACGACGCTGCTCAACCGGCTGCTCCGGAATCCCGCGCTCGCCGACACCGCCGTCATCATCAACGAGTTCGGCGAAGTGGCGATCGACCATCTTCTGGTCGAGCAGGCGTCCGATGGCATCATCCAGCTTTCCGACGGCTGCCTCTGTTGCACGGTGCGCGGCGAGCTGGTCGACACGTTGGCCGACCTCGTCGACCGGCTGCAGACCGGCCGCATCGACCGGCTTGCCCGCGTTGTCGTCGAGACCACCGGGCTCGCCGATCCCGCCCCTGTGCTGCAGTCGATCATGGCGCACCCGGCCCTGGTCCAGGCCTTCCGGCTCGACGGCGTCATCACCCTGGTCGACGCCGTCAACGGCAATGCGACGCTCGATGCCCATGTCGAGGCGGTGAAGCAGGTGGCCGTCGCCGATCGCATCGTGCTCAGCAAGGCCGACCTGGCCACGGATGCAGGCGACGCGGAGGCGTTGCGGGCGCGGCTCAGGCAGCTCAACCCGGGTGCCGTGGTGCTCGACGCGAGCCAGGCAAGCGCCGCGACCCTGTTCGATTGCGGCCTCTACAATCCGGCCACCAAATCCGTCGATGTGCAGCGTTGGCTCGGCGAAGAAGCCGGCCACGACCATGATGTTGGCAGCCATGACCACAGCGGTCATGGTCATGCCGACCACGGTCACCATGACCATGGCCACAGGCACGATTCCCGCATCCGCGCGTATTCGCTGGTTCATGACGGGCCGGTGCCGTTTTCGGCAATCGAGATGTTCCTCGATCTGCTGCGCTCGGCGCATGGCGAGCGCCTGTTGCGGATGAAGGGCGTCATCGAGCTTGCAGAAGACCCGTCGCGGCCGCTGGTTATCCATGGCGTGCAGAAGATCCTGCATCCGCCGGTGCAACTGCCGGCCTGGCCGGACAGCCAGCGCGGCACCAGGCTGGTGCTGATCACGCTCGACATGCCGGAAGACTATATCCGCCGGCTGTTCGCCGCCTTCACCAACCGGCCGTCGATCGACACGCCGGACCGCGCGGCACTGGAAAGCAACCCGCTGGCTATTGCCGGGCGGTAGAGGCTTTCATCAGTTTTAAGTCGAACGCCGCGCTGCCCCTCATCTGCCTGCCGGCATCTTCTCAAGAAGGACGCTCTCGTCGACGATTTCGCCAATCTCCAGCGCCGCAGAAAGAGCGCCAAAGTTGCGGCCAGCCCCTTCTCCCCGTCACTATACGGGGAGAAGATGCCGGCAGGCAGATGAGGGGCAGCGCACCGTCAGCAGAACGAGCTAAGTCCAGGCTCGGCCGCCGCCGCGCTCGACCAGGAAGCGGTGGCCGCCCGATATTGCCGCCGTTTCGATCAGCCGATGGCCGCTCTCGGCGCAGAAGGCGGGGATGTCGATGACGGCGAGGGGGTCGGTGGTTTCGAGCCAGAGGCGGCTACCCGGCGGCATTGCGGCCAAGCGCTTTTTGGCCTTGAGCGCGGGCAACGGGCAGTTCAGACCTTTGAGGTCGTAGACGGCGGCGGGGCTGGTTGAGGGCCTGTCTCCTTGGCCCCCATCTTCTTGTTCAAGCATGAAGCTCAGCCGCCAAACATGCCGAGCAGCTTTTTCTTCAACCTTGTCGCCGTGCTTTCGGCGTCCGCAGCCTGCGTTTCGACTGCCGGGGCGGCCTCCGATGGCGCTACAGTGGCGGTGGCGACAGGCATCTCGGCGGCGGTCTTGGCAGCTTCCTTTTCAGCCAGTGCCTGCGCCTTGGCCGCTTCCTTCTCGGCCAGCGCCTGCGCCTTGGCTGCCTCTTTGGCGGCCTTGGCCGCTTCAATGGCGGCTAGCCTTTGTTCCTCGGCCTTCTGCTTGGCGGCCTTTTCGGCGTCGAGTGCCGCCATCTTGCGGCCGGCCGGCGAATCGACGCGGCCCATGCGCGCCGTCTCGGTCACCGTGCCGTCTGGGTTGAGCGACGGCGGCTCGATCGGCACGCGTTCGCCGCGGGCACGCCGTTTCGACCAGTCGGAAACGATGCTGGCTTCCTTGATCCCGGCGATGGTCGGCTTGGGTGCCGGCACGCTGGCCTTGACGGCGCCGTTGAAGGCCGCCTCATAGGTGCTTTGATAGGCGTTGATGGCGCTCCTCAGTGAATCGGGCTGGGTGGTCGCAGGGCAAGCGCCGGTCGGATTAAAGGTCGAGCCGTCGGCCGCAACCTGGTTGAAGACGTAGCGCTTCTCGCAGACGTCGACTTTCGGCGGCACCTTGGTGACTTCGAAATTGTCGTAGCCGACCTTCAGCATCTTCCAGAATTCGTAGTTCGGGTCGTTGCGGTAGCGCGCCATGTTGGCTGCAGTCATGCGGAACGGAAAAGCCTGGATCTGGAACTCGGTCTGGCCGCCCTGGAAGGCGTCACGACCGAAAGCGTAGATCTGCTCGATCTGCGCGTCGGTCATCGAATAGCAGCCCGACGACGAGCAGGCGCCATGGACCATCAGGTTGGAACCAGTGCGGCCATTGGCGCGGTCATAGGCGTTCGGGTAGCCGATGTTGAAGGACAGGTGATAATTCGACCGCGGGTTCATCTGCGCCGGGCGGACCGTGTAAAAGCCTTCCGGCGCTTGGCGGTCGCCTTCGGTGAACTTCGGCCCGAGCTTGCCCGACCATTTGCAGATGTCGTAGCTGGCGACCAGGTCGTAGCGGCCGTTGGTCTTGGCCTTCCAGATTTCGAGCTTGCCTTCTTCCTTGAAGATGCGGGCCATCACCGAAGAGGTGCGGACCATGCCCTTGGCCCTCATCTCGGCCAGGATCTTGTCCGGCAGCGGCTTGTTGGCCTGCGGTGCAAAATCCTTCATCGAAGCATCATTGCAGCCGGCGACGCCGATCGCAGCGATCAGAACTCCGGTGCGGGCAAGCTTGGCAAACATGGATATGGCTATCGTCTTCATCTCTGCGCCGCGGATGCCGCGGCTGCTAAACTGACCACTGACGGACCTTAAGCCCGTTAACCTTGAAAATTCCTTACCGCAAGCGACCTTGCGCCAAGCAGCCCTCTTGCCCCAAACGAAATTGGCGCGTCCCCTACGGCAAGCTCACTGTGACGAACGCGGCGGCATTTTTGTGGCGAAATTGCTCCACGCCGTCACATTTCAGGCCGCGCACCTGCGTTGGCTACAGATTGCGGCCCATCGCCAGGTATTTCTCGCGGCGATGCTCGCGGAAGTCGGTGTTGGCGCCGGAAAATTCCTTCATCGTCCTGGCGATGAGGTCGCCGGTGGCGGCAATCACCGTTTCGGGGGCGCGATGGGCACCGCCGAGCGGTTCGGCGACGATGGCGTCGATGATCTTCAGCTCCAGCAGATCCTGCGCCGTGATCTTCATGTTGGTCGCAGCATCCCTGGACCGGGTGGTGTCGCGCCACAGGATCGAGGCGGCGCCCTCCGGCGAGATCACCGAATAGATGGCGTGTTCGAGCATGTAGACGCGGTTGGCGGTGGCGATCGCTATGGCGCCGCCGGAGCCGCCTTCGCCGATCACCACCGAGATCGACGGCACCTTCAGGCCAAGGCAGGCTGAGGTCGAGCGGGCGATGGCTTCCGCCTGGCCGCGCTCTTCGGCGTTGACGCCGGGATAGGCGCCGGCAGTGTCGACCAGCGTCAGCAGCGGGATTTGGAAGCGGTCGGCGAGTTCCATCAGCCGTACCGCCTTGCGGTAGCCCTCCGGCCGCACCGAGCCGAAATTATGCTTCAGCCGGCTTGCCGTGTCGGAACCTTTTTCCTGGCCGATGATCGCCACCGGCTCGCCACGGAAGCGGGCGAAGCCGCCGACGATCGCCTGGTCCTCGCCGAAATTGCGGTCGCCGGCGAGCGGCGTGAAATCGGTAAGCAGGCCCTTGATGTAGTCGATGCAATGCGGCCTGTCCGGATGGCGCGCCACCTGCACCTTCTGCCATGGCGTTAGCGCCTTATAGGCGTCGCGCAGCGCATCGCGTGAGCGCTTCTCGAGACGGGCGATCTCATCGCCGACGTCGACCGCCTCACCGTTCTCGGCAAGCTTCTTCAGCTCGAGGATCTTGCCTTCGAGATCCTGCACAGGCTTTTCGAAATCGAGGTAATTGTACATTCTTGGGCGAACCGGCAAGTCGGAAGGCAATGACTGACGCAAGCCCGAAAATGCAGGCTGGGCGCGGTGGAACGTCGTTCTCACATAGCGACATGACGCCTAGTCGGCAAGCGGATGATGATCGTTGACCAGACGCACCAGCCGCTCCTCCAGCACATGGGTGTAGATCTGCGTCGTTGAAATATCGGCATGGCCGAGCAGCTGCTGCACGGCCCTGAGATCGGCGCCGTTCTGCAGCAGATGGCTGGCGAAAGCATGGCGCAGCACATGCGGCGATATCTTCGCCGCGGCAATGCCGGCTCGCGCGGCAAGCCCTTTCAGCTCGCGGGCAAAGACCTGTCTCGAGAGATAGCCGTTTTCGGAGGCGGCCGGAAACAGGAACGGGCTGTCGGCAAGAGCCGGCACCGCCGCCCGTGCGGCAAGCCAGGTCCGCATCGCCGTGCGCGCCTTGGCCGACAGCGGCACCATGCGTTCCTTGTTGCCCTTGCCGCGCACCATGAAGAAGCGGTCGTCGCGCTGCGCCACCGTCACCGGCAGGCTGACCAACTCCGAAACCCGCAGGCCGGTGGCGTAGAGGACCTCGACCAGTGCGTGCAGGCGCAGCGCCGCCAGGCTGTCGTCGTCGTTGAGCGAGGGGTCGATCGCCTCCTGCGTGGCGCGGTCGAGCAGCCGGCCGGTATCGGCCTCGCTCATCGTCTTCGGCAGCGGCCGGCCTTTCTTCGGGCTGTCCAGCGTGCCGGTCGGATCGTCGCCGCGCAGGCCTTCGGCGTAGAGGAACTTGAAGAACTGACGGATTGCCGACAATTTGCGCGCCTGCGAGGTGGCGGCAAAGCCGCGCGCGGCGATGTCGTCGAGATAGGCACGGATGTCGGTGCTGGTGGCAGCGGCGAGCCCGCCGCCGATCCCGGCGGAAGCGTCCTCGAGGTCGCGGCGATAGGAGGAAAGCGTGTTTTCGGCAGCGCCGCGCTCGGCGCTCATCATCTCGAGAAAGGCTTCGATGCGGGCGGCGCTGTTCATTTTTTGGGATTGAGCTTTTCCGGAGGGATACGCACGCTCATTTCCGCCTTTCTCGGCTCGACGAACATGACCAGGGCGAACATCGCGCCGTAGACAATGCCGGCCAGAATCACGAGCGTCACGACAAAGCGAAACAGTGTCGGCATTAATTTTCGCCCGTCGTCTTGTTCTGCATTTCCAACCCTGTGCCCTTATGAGACGCCAATCCCACCAATTCAAGGGTGAAGCCGATAACAGGTCCCGGGCGCGCCGCGCTTGACGCAAACAGGCTTTTGATGTCGATACGCCGGCAAAGAGGCCCTAGAAACATGAACGCGTTACCAGCAAACCCTCCGGGCAAGAGCCATGCCGCGCTGCTCGGCCGGCTGGGCGACCGTTCCATCGTCTTTGTCGGGCTGATGGGCGCCGGCAAGACGGCGATCGGCCGCAAGGTGGCGGCGATGCTGGCGCTACCCTTTATCGACAGCGACCAGGAGATCGAAAGTGTTTCGCGCATGAGCGTCCCGGACCTGTTCGAGCGCTATGGCGAGGCGGAGTTCCGGGCACTGGAGCAGCGCGTCATCCTGCGCGTGCTGGAGCACGGGCCCCAGGTGCTGTCGACCGGCGGCGGCGCCTTCATGAATGCGCAGACGCGCGAGGCGATCGCCAGCCATGGCGTTTCGGTCTGGCTGAAGGCCGAGATCGACCTGTTGATGGAGCGCGTTTCCAAGAAGCAGAACCGGCCGCTGCTGAAAAGCGCCGATCCCCGGGGGGTGCTGGAGCGGCTGATGGCGGAACGCTACCCGGTTTACGCCGCGGCCGATGTCATCGTGCCGACCCGCGACGACCGCAAGGAGATCATTGCCGCCGAAGTGGTGGACGCGCTGCGCGGCCATCTCGGCGTTGCCGACATCGACGAGGTGCGGTCGTGAGCGCTGATGCAACGGTCTCTGTCGAAGTCGGGCTTGGCGAGCGTACCTACGACATTTTGATCGGCCCCGGCCTGCTGTCACGCGCCGGCGCCGAAATTGCGCGCCGTCTGCCGGGCACAAGGGCGGCGGTCGTCACCGACGAAAACGTCGCTAGCGCGCATCTCGCAACGCTTGCGGCCGGCCTGGCAAGCGGTGGCATCCAACATGCAGTCATCACGCTGCCGCCCGGCGAAAAGACCAAGAGCTTTGCGCACCTGGAAGAGGTGGTCGACGGCGTGCTGGCCGCCAAGCTGGAGCGTGGCGATGTCGTCGTCGCGCTCGGCGGCGGCGTCATCGGCGACCTCGCCGGCTTTGCCGCCGGCATCGCGCGGCGCGGCATGAACTTCGTGCAAATCCCGACCTCGCTGCTGGCGCAGGTCGATTCCTCCGTCGGCGGCAAGACCGGCATCAACAGCAAGCGCGGCAAGAACCTGGTCGGGGTGTTTCACCAGCCGAGGCTGGTACTGGCCGACACCGAAGTGCTCGACACGCTGCCGATCCGCGAGTTTCGCGCCGGCTATGCCGAACTGGCCAAATACGGGCTGATCGACCGGCCGGAGTTCTTCGCCTGGCTGGAGGAAAACTGGTCTCGCGTGTTTGCCGGCGGGCCGGAGCGGGCAAAAGCGATTGCCGAGGCCTGTCGCGCCAAGGCCGACGTCGTTGCACGCGACGAATTCGAGACCGGCGACCGTGCGCTGCTCAATCTCGGCCACACCTTCGGTCACGCGCTCGAGGCGGCGACCGGCTATGACGGCACGCGGCTGGTGCATGGCGAGGGCGTTGCCATCGGCATGGCGCTGGCGCACCGTTTTTCTTCAAGGCTCAATTTGGCGAGCCCCGACGATGCGGCGCGCGTCGAGGCGCACCTTCGCGTCGTCGGCCTGCCGTGGTGCATGGCCGACATTCCAGGCGAATTGCCTGACGCCGAAAAGCTGTTCTCCTTCATCACCCAGGACAAAAAGGTGTCGCGCGGCGCGCTGACCTTCATCCTGACGCGCGGCATCGGTCAGGCCTTCATCGCCAGGGATGTGCCGGCCTCGGAAGTGCTGGCGTTCCTCGGGGAGAACCATCCGGGATGAGCCAGGCCGGCTGGATCGCGGCTGCTGCGCTTGCCGGCCTCGGCCTGCTGGGCTTCGTCTTGCGTCGGCACCTGTTCGCCGCCTTCGGCTACGAGTTGCAGCGTATCGAGCCGCAGCGCTCGACGCATGAGGAATTGCGTGGCGCCGTCGACGATTTCCGCCGCGACGGCCAGGTGGTGCGCGAGGATCGTGCCCGCATTGGCGGCCTGTTCGACCTTGAGGAGCTCGAAGTGTCGGACGTGATGGTCCACCGCACCAATATGCGCTCGGTCAACGCCGACGACCCGCCGGAAGCGGTGGTGCGCGAGATCCTGCAGAGCCCGCATACCCGCATGCCGCTGTGGAAGGGCTCGCTCGACAACATCGTCGGCGTGCTGCACGCGAAGGACCTGCTGCGCGCGCTGAACGAGGTCGGCAATGATTTCTCCAGGATCGACGTGATGAAGATCGCGTCGCGGCCGTGGTTCGTGCCCGACACCACGACGCTGCAGGAGCAGCTCAACGCCTTCCTGCGCCGCAAGGCGCATTTCGCCATCGTCGTCGACGAATATGGCGAGGTCGAGGGACTGGTGACGCTGGAGGACATCATCGAGGAGATCGTCGGCGAGATCGCCGACGAGCACGACATCGACATCCAGGGCGTCAAGCAGGAAGCCGACGGCTCCGTCGTCGTCGACGGCACGGTGTCGATCCGCGACCTCAACCGGGCGCTCGACTGGAACCTGCCGGACGAGGAAGCCACCACCATTGCCGGCCTTGTCATCCACGAGGCGCAGTCGATTCCGGACGAAAAGCAGGCCTTTACGTTTCACGGCAAGCGCTTCGTCGTCATGAAACGCGACAAGAATCGGATCGCGCGGCTGAGGATCAAGCCGGCGATGCTTGGCGAATGACAGTGCACGCCTTATGGCAGCCGTGGGCAGTCAGGAGTCTATGACAATCGATCGGCGAACCCTGCTTCTGGTGTCGATGGCGGCGCTGCTGCCGGGTCAGGCTGCAGCGGCATTGCAGCTGCGTCCGCCATCACCCGAAACCTTCGACTATGGGCCGGCCAAGCTCGACATTTATTCCCGCGATGGCGCAAGCGGCCTGCCGGTCGTCTTTTTCGTCCATGGCGGCGCCTGGCGGGTCGGCAACCGCAACAACGTCAACTCCAAGCCGCAATTCCTGCTCGACAATGGCTTCTGCTTCGTCTCGATCGACTACCGGATGCTGCCTGAAGCCGACGTCGCCACCCAGGCCGCCGATGTCGAACTGGCGTATCGCTACGTCCGCGCCAACATCGCCAGCCATGGCGGCGATCCGGACCGGATCGTCGCGATGGGCCATTCGGCCGGCTGCCATCTCGTCGCGCTGACCGGCCTGCGCGGCGGCCTGCCCGGCGTCGCGGCGCTGGTCCTCGACGATACCAGGGCCTATGATCTGGAGGCGTTGGCCAGGAGCGGGGGCATGGCAGGGGTCTATGCCCGCGCCTTTCCCGATCCGGCGCAGTGGCGGGCGCTGTCGCCGGTCACCTATGTCGACGGCCGCAAGCATCCGCCGACGTTCATCGCCTATTCGCGGGCGAAAACCCGCGCGGCGGACGCGCAGGCCTTTGCCGGGCGTCTGGGCGCCACCGGAACCAGGGTCACGCTGTTCGATGGCAGCGCCTATTCGCACATGTCGATCAATCGCGACTTCGGCACCGAAGGCGATGCGTTGACCGCCGCGGTGATGGCTTTCCTGAGGGCGAGCCTCGGCTGAGTTACAGTTTGGATGGCGGCAGGCAGGTGAGGGGCGCGCAGACGCGGGAACGAGGGCCGGCTAAAGCCGAAGCGATTTTTGTGTCTATGGTCATTGGCCGTGGTCACATCTGACCTTATATGGTGAACGGCAATTTTGTTCATTGAGGTGGCGCATGACCGCGCAGGTGTCGAAATCGAAGTTCAAGGCAAAGGCTCTCGAGTATTTTCGTCAGGTTGAAACGACTGGCGAGCCAATCATTGTGACCGATCACGGCCAGCCCACATTAGAGATACGACGCTATGAATCGGTTGCGCGCGACCCTTTGGAGGTGCTGCGTGGGTCTGTCCTGCGTTACGACCGCCCGACGGATCCGGTGGCCGAAGATGATTGGGAAGCCAGCAATTGATCGTGTTGGACACGCATGTTCTCGTCCGCTGGGTCGGCGGTGAGACCGATCTGCTTTCAGAACCAGCACTTCGCGCAATCGAGCGGGAGAGGTTAGGCGGCGAGATTTTGATCTCCTCGATATCAGCATGGGAAATCGCCATGCTGGTTTCCAGGGGGCGTCTCCTGCTATCGATGGATGTGGGTGAATGGCTGGCGACGGTCAGCAAGCTTGAAAAATTGAGCTTCATTTCCGTCGACAATGAGATCGCCGTGACTAGTACCGAACTTCCGGGAGAGTTTCACAAGGATCCGGCTGATCGGATCATTGTTGCGACCAGTCGAAAATTTGCGGCACCTTTGGTGACCGCGGATCACAAGCTGCGAGACTATCGATATGTAAAGACAATCTGGTAGGGCAACTACCAGCGGGTCTTTTCGCCGGGCGCCGCCGGCTCGATCGCCAGGGCATGGACGCCGGATTTCAATTCCTCGGCCAGCAATGCGTTGACGGCGCGGTGGCGTTCGACGCGGCTCATGCCGGCAAAGGCGGGCGCGACGATGCGGACGCGGAAATGCGTCTCGCCGGTGCCGTCGAAGGTGGCGTGATGGCCGGAATCCAGATGATGATGGCCGGCATGGAGATGGCTTTCGTTGATGACGGCCAGCCGTTCCGGCGAAAACGCCTTTTTCAGCTTGTCTTCCATCGTCGCCTGTATGGACATCGCCGCTTCCCTTCACCACATCTATGTCATCGCACAAAATTCGCCGTTCGCCGGTTTTATGCCGCGATTCAGCGGTTAGGGCGATCATCGCGAAAATGTCAATTCTTGTTTCGCATCAGCGAACAGCCCATAAATGGGTGAGATGAAGCCGTACCCAAAATATTTCGAAAAGATTCGCATCCGCCCGGAGAAGGACGCGGAGCTGAAGTCGCGCTCGCCGATCTGCCAGTGGGATGGCTGCAAGGAGGCCGGCACCCACCGCGCCCCGGTCGGACGCATGAAGGAAGGCGAGTACTTCCAGTTCTGCTTCGATCATGTGCGCGAGTACAATAAGGGCTTCAATTATTTCTCGGGCGTTCCCGACACCGAGATTGCCCGCTTCCAGAAGGAGGCCATGACCGGCCACCGGCCGACCTGGAAAATGGGCGTCAACGGTGCTTCGACACGCTCCTCGCCCGACTTCGCCCAGGCGCGCTCCGGTCGCGCCGGCTACTACAACCGCATGCGCGATCCGTTCGATCTGTTCAAAGGCCCGAAGGACCCGCGCGAAGCACGCGAGCGCAAGGCCAAGCCGCTTGAGGCCAAGGCACTGGAAACGCTTGGCCTTGATACAAAGGCGACTGGCAAGGATATCAAGGCGCGCTATAAGGAACTTGTGAAACGCCACCATCCGGATGCGAATGGCGGCGACAGAGGTTCGGAAGACCGGTTCCGCGATGTGCTCCAGGCCTATCGCGTGCTCAAGCAGGCAGGTTTGTGCTGAGCGACCTTACGGTTCGTGTCGCTTTCCAACTTTCATAAGGTTGGAAAAGGCTCTAAGACCGCCCCCGAACAAAATCGATTGCCAGCGAAACGCGGCGTTTCGCTTGTGGAGACGTTGATAGAGATGAACAAGGTCGATCGCGACATCGCCAACCTGCCCGACACCACGGTGTCGGTGAAGGAGACATTCGGCTTCGACTCCAAGATGGTGGTGCCGGCCTATTCGGTGACGAGCGAGCATGTGCCCGACATCGACCCGGACTATCTGTTCGACAAGAACACGACCATGGCGATCCTCGCCGGCTTTGCCTACAACCGCCGGGTCATGGTGTCGGGCTATCACGGCACCGGCAAATCGACGCATATCGAGCAGGTCGCCGCCCGCCTCAACTGGCCCTGCGTGCGCGTTAATCTCGACAGCCATGTCAGCCGTATCGACCTCGTCGGCAAGGACGCCATCGTCGTCAAGGACGGGCTGCAGATCACCGAATTCCGCGACGGCATCCTGCCCTGGGCCTATCAGCACAATGTTGCGCTGTGCTTCGACGAATACGATGCCGGGCGTCCGGACGTGATGTTCGTCATCCAGCGCGTGCTGGAATCGTCGGGCCGGCTGACGCTGCTCGACCAGAGCCGGGTCATCCGCCCGCATCCGGCCTTCCGGCTGTTTTCGACCGCCAACACGGTTGGGCTGGGCGACACCACCGGACTCTATCACGGCACCCAGCAGATCAACCAGGCGCAGATGGACCGCTGGTCGATCGTCACCACGCTGAACTATTTGCCGCACGACAATGAGGTGAACATCGTGCTGGCCAAGGCCAAGCACTATCGCGACGGCAAGGGCAAGGAGATCGTCAACAAGATGGTGCGCGTCGCCGACATGACGCGCTCGGCCTTCATCAACGGCGATTTGTCGACGGTGATGAGCCCGCGCACGGTCATCACCTGGGCCGAGAATGCCGAGATCTTCGGCAATATCGGCATGGCGTTCCGGCTGACCTTCCTCAACAAATGCGACGAGCTGGAACGCTCGCTGGTCGCCGAGTTCTACCAGCGCGCCTTCGGCGAAGATCTGCCGGAATCGGCTGCCAATGTGGTGCTGGGCTAAGCAGAGTCTCGATGGCGGGTCCGGGCGACAACACGCGAAACAAATCCAAGACCGGCGCTGAGAACGACAGCTTCAAGCGCGCGGTTACCGTCTGCATGCGCGCCATCGCCGGCGACAAGGACCTCGAAGTCGGCTTCGCCAAGGACCGGCCGGCGCTGGCCGGCAGCCGCGCCCGGCTGCCCGAACTGCCGAAGAAGGCATCGAAAGCCGATATCGCCATCACCCGGGGGCTCGGCGATTCCATGGCGCTGAAGCGCGCCTGCCATGATGCGCGCATCCACACCAGGCTGGCGCCGGAAGGCAAGCAGGCCCGCGCCATCTATGACGCGGTCGAGCAGGCCCGGGTCGAGGCGATCGGCAGCCGCGCCATGCAGGGCGTTGCCGACAATATCGGCTCGATGCTCGAAGACAAATACGCCCGGGCCAACCTCGTCGACGTCAAGGACAAGGCCGACGCGCCGATCGAGGAGGCGCTGGCGCTGATGGTGCGCGAAAAGCTGACCGGCCGCACTGTGCCGAAGAGCGGCGAACGGCTGGTCGATCTCTGGCGGCCTTGGGTCGAGGAAAAGGCTAGCGCCGACCTCGACGGGCTGTCGGCAAAGCTCGACGACCAGCAGGCCTTTGCCCGCGTCGTGCGCGAGATGCTCGCCTCCATGGAAATGGCCGAGGAACTCGGCGACGACCAGGAGACGGAAGACTCGGAGGACAACGACGAAAACCAGCCGCAAGGCGAGGAGCAGAGCGAGGAGGGCGGCGAAGACGATTCCGGCTCCGAGCAGTCGCAGTCCGAAGATACCGAGGCATCGTCCGACGACGAGCAATCGGCCGAGACCGAGGCCTCCGACGCCACTGCCGACGACCTTTCCGACGATGACGACGCCGACGCGGAGACGCCCGGCGAGGCGCGCCGCAACGACAATCCCTTCACCAATCTGCCGAAAGAGATCGACTACAAGGTCTTCACCACGGCCTTCGACGAGACCGTAGGCGCGGAGGAACTGTGCGAGGAGGAGGAGCTCGACCGGCTGCGCGCCTTCCTCGACAAGCAGCTCGCCAACCTGTCCGGCGTCGTCGGGCGGCTGGCCAACCGGTTGCAGCGCCGCCTGATGGCGCAGCAGAACCGCTCCTGGGATTTCGACCTCGAAGAAGGTTATCTCGATCCGGCACGGCTGGTGCGCGTCGTCATCGACCCGATGCAGCCGCTGTCCTTCAAGCAGGAGCGTGATACCAAATTCCGCGACACGGTGGTGTCGCTGGTGCTCGACAATTCGGGTTCGATGCGCGGCCGGCCGATCACGGTCGCGGCGACCTGCGCCGACATCCTGGCGCGCACGCTGGAACGCTGCGGCGTCTCAGTCGAAATCCTCGGCTTCACCACCCGCGCCTGGAAGGGCGGGCAGGCGCGCGAGAAATGGCTGAAGGAAGGCAAGCCGCCGAACCCCGGCCGGCTCAACGATCTGCGCCACATCATCTATAAATCCGCCGACCATCCGTGGCGGCGGGCGCGCCGCAATCTCGGCCTGATGATGCGCGAGGGCCTGCTCAAGGAAAACATCGACGGCGAGGCGCTGCTTTGGGCGCACAACCGGCTGATCGCGCGGCCGGAGCAGCGCAAGATCCTGATGATGATCTCGGACGGCGCGCCGGTCGACGATTCAACGCTGTCGGTCAATCCGGGCAATTATCTCGAGCGGCATCTGCGCGCCATCATCGAGCTCATCGAGACGCGCTCGCCGGTCGAGCTTTTGGCCATCGGCATCGGCCACGACGTCACCCGCTACTATCGCCGCGCCGTCACCATCGTCGATGCCGAAGAACTGGCCGGCGCCATGACCGAGCAACTGGCCTCGCTGTTCGCCGAGGAAACCGTGCGCGACACGCGGCGCGGCGGCATGCGGCGCGCCGGATGATTTTTTCCCGCGGCGGCTTTTGGCAAACGCTTTTGGCCGCCATTGTGTTGTCAGGCATCAGTTTGGCGCCGGCTGTCGCTGCCGGCCCTGCCTCGGTCGAGCCGGCCGAAATCTCGGCACGGCCGATCAGCGAATTCCATATCGGCCGGCCGGACAAACAGTTCGGGCCGCTCGAATTCGTCGGCGGGCTCGAAATGACCTCGCCGACGCGCGATTTCGGCGCGCTGTCGGCGCTTCGGTTCCTCAAGCCGGGCAGCGATTTCATCGGCGTCGCCGACACCGGCTTCTGGTTCTTCGGCACCCTCGTCCACGATGCCGACAAGCGGCCTTCCGGCATTCAGAATTTTCGCATGCAGCAGATGGTCGACGCGGCCGGCCAGCCGATCGACCTGAAATGGGCGGTCGATGCCGAAGGCCTCGCGGTCCAGGACGGCATTGCCACGGTCGGCTTCGAGCGCGATCACCGTATCGCAGAGTTCAAGATCGACCCGGCCGACATGAAGGCGCCGTTCAAGCAATTCGACTTCCTGATCCCAGCCTGGGAACTTCGCCGCAATCGGGGCTTTGAGACCGTCACCCGCGCCCATCCTTACGGACAGCACCAGGGCGGGCTGGTCGTGGTGTCGGAAAAGAGCCTCGACAAGGCCGGCAACATCTTTGCCGCGATCATCGAAGGGCCGCACAAGGGCGTCTTCACCGTCAAGCGCAATGGCGATTTCGACATCACCGACGGCGCCTTCCTGCCGGACGGCGACCTGTTGCTTCTGGAGCGCAGTTTTTCGATGGCCGGCGGCGTCAAGATGCGGCTGCGGCGCATCTATGGCGAAAGCGTCGAGAAGGGCGCCGTCGCCGACGGGCCGGTGCTGCTGGAAGCCGACATGGGTTACCAGATCGACAACATGGAAGCGCTCGACGTCTGGACCCGCGACGACGGCGCGCTGATCGTGTCCATGATGTCCGACGACAACCACTCGATCCTGCAGCGCAACCTCTATCTGGAATTCATCCTGCACGAGGATTGACGCGCGATCGGCCATTGATCGGCTGATGGCGATGCTGGCGTTTCCGCGCCGTTCGCAGCGCATGCAATTTCCCTTGGCGATTTCCCCTGGCAATGACCCGCGTCGCGTGTCTTCCAACCGGCTCTCACCATCTGCAAAAATACTTTAGTCGTGACTTGACAATTTGTGTCATCGGCGAAATACTCAAGTCCATGCTTAAGTATTCCGAGATCGACAGCATCCTGCGGGCTCTTGCCGAGCCGACGCGGCGGGCAATCCTGGAAAGACTGAGCCGCGGGCCGGCCACCGTCAGCCAGCTGGCGGAGCCGTTCGGCATGACCTTCGCCGCCGTGCTCCAGCATCTCCAGGCGCTGGAAGCGTGCGGGCTGATCCGCAGCGAAAAAATCGGACGCGTGCGCACCTGCCGGATCGAGCCCGGCGGGCTCGCCCCGCTCGCCGACTGGATCGCCGCGCGCCGCACGCCGGCCGAACGCCACCTCGACCGTCTCGGCCAGATTCTGGCGGAGGCCGACCAACCGAACGCAACACTCCACGACCAGGAAAAGGACGAAAAGAAATGAACCAGATTGCCCAGGTTAACGACGAGCACTCCGTCATCCATTCAACCTTCACGATCGAGCGGACCTATCCTCAATCGCCCGAGCGCGTCTTCTTCGCCTTTGCCGACGAGGCGATGGTGCGGCGCTGGCGCGTCGAAGGCGACGGCTTCACCATCGCCGAATTCACCTTCGATTTCCATGTCGGCGGCGGCGAGGTTTCGCGGTTCAGCTATCAGGGCGGCCCGGAAATCAGGCTCGATGCGCAGTTCCAGGACATTGTCCCTGACCGACGCATCGTATTTTCCTACCGGATGGCGGTCGGGCCGCAGCCGCTGTCGGCGTCGCTCACCACCGTCGAGCTCGCACCCTCCGGCGACGGCACTCGCCTGACCTATACCGAACAGGGTGCGTTTTTCGATGGCATTGATTCAGCGCAAGGACGCGAAGAGGGCACGCGCGGGCTGCTGCAGGCGCTCGCGGCCGAGCTTCAGAAAGCGAAGTAGTAGGTGTCGGCATGCCGGGCGGAGCCCAAACAGCAATCCGCCCGAATTGCTTCCGCTATGCTTTACTCGCGAGCCAGACGATGTGACGAGCGCCGCGCTTGCCGTGAGCCCGCACCTTAACCTCGTCGACCGTGAAGCCCGCCTGCTTGAGCCTTCGGGTGAAACCTGCGTCAGGGCCCTGCGACCAGACCGCCAGCACACCGCCGGGCTTGAGCGCGGCGCGTGCGGCGTTGAGGCCGGTGCCGCTGTAGAGCGCATCGTTGGCCTTGTAGACGATGCCCTCGGGACCGTTGTCGACGTCGAGCAGGATCGCGTCCCAGGCCGATGCTTGCGAACGGATGAGCTGACCGACATCGGTCTCGTGAACACTGACGCGCCGGTCGTCAAGGCAACCGTCGAAAACCTCGGCCATCGGGCCGCGCGCCCACGTCACGACTGCCGGCACCAGTTCGGCAACAGTGACCTGCGCATCGTCGCCGAGCTCGGCCAGCGCCGCGCGCAAGGTAAAGCCCATGCCCAGGCCGCCGATCAGGATGCTTGGGTTCCGGCGGCCGGCAATCCTTTGACGGGACAGTTTGGCCAGCGCCTCTTCGGAACCGCTGAGCCGACTGTTCATCAGCTCGTTGGCGCCAAGCATGATCGAGAATTCGCCGCCGCGCCGTTTCAGGCGAAGCTCCTGTCCGCCGTCAGGCGTTTTTGCCGAGTCCAGCTGAAGCCAGGGGATCATGCTCGATAGTCTTTGAGCATGATCTTGTCCGAAAACCGGTTCCCACTTTTCGCTAACGCGGACCTTCGGTTCGGGATCATGCTCTATGCCGCCAGTGCCGGCTGGCTCCAGCGGGCGGCAAGCAGCCGGTAGGGGATCAGCGCCACCACCGCTATGATCAGCTTGACGCTGAGATCGCCGAGCGCCCAGGAGACCCAGCGCATCGTCTCGACCGGCAGCACGCCCATCAGCGGTGCGGTTTCCAGGGCAAAGCCGTCATTCGGCCCGGCGAGGGCGAAAGCCGCCGCAAAGGCGACGGTGAAAAACACCACCGTATCGAAAACGGAGCCGACCAGTGTGCCGACGATCGGCGCGCGCCACCAGCTCTGCCGGCGCAGCCGGTTGAACACGGTGACGTCGAGCAACTGCGCGGTGAGGAAGGCGGCACCCGACGCCGCGGCAATGCGCACCAGCCGGTCGGCGGCGGTCTCGAATTCGATCAGGCCGTGGCGAAACAGCAGCGGTGGGATGACGATCGAGCAGACCACCGCTGTCATGAAGCCGACAAAGACGATCCTGCGCGCCACCGCCGGCCCATAACGGCGATTGGCGAGATCGGTGACCAGGAAGGAGAACGGATAGGTGAAGGCGCCCCAGGTCAGGATGTCGGCCAGCGACAACCCGCCGATTGAACCCTGCATCGGGAACTGCACAAGGATGTTCGAGGCCACGACGACGAGCGCCATGGCCGCCACGAAGGGCAGGTATCGCGAGAGGAAAATCATTTTTTTATCCTGGGTAATGGAACCAGCGGAACGCGATCCGGAGTTCGGATCACGCCCTGGAAGGCGGCTGCCGCCGAAAAATTCAGGCGGCCGGCTGTTCGGCGAGCTTCTTGGCGATCTGCTTCTTCAACAGGCGGGCGCGCTGCGACAATTGCTTGGCATCGGCCTTGGCCAGGAAGGCATCGAGGCCGCCGCGATGCTCGACCGAACGCAGCGCGTTGGCCGAAATGCGCAGGCGCACATTCTGGTTCAGCGCTTCAGAGATCAGCGTCACATTGACGAGATTGGGCAGGAAGCGACGCTTGGTCTTGTTGTTGGCGTGGCTCACATTGTTGCCGGACATGACTGCCTTGGCAGTGAGTTCGCAGGTGCGGGACATGATACTAACCTTCGGTTCTCGGTCCTGGCCAAACATTCGACCCGCGCCGGGTGGCGCGCGGTTTCGGTCAGGCGGCCTTATGGAAAAAGTTGGCGTTCCATAGTTGCATTTCGCCGATGCGTCAAGCTTGGGGTTGGTTCGGGAGAGGGAATTGCACCTTCAAGAGATGAGCACCAGTGGCGAAGCTGCCGATCTCCCCGCTTGCGGGGGAGATGGCCGGCAGGCCAGAGGGGGTGCTGTCCCTCCGACTTAGCTCCGTTGCAGCCAAAACTCTCGGCACTGGGAGGATAAGCTGGATCTTGGCGATCCTTCCCACCCCCTCTGCCCTGCCGGGCATCTCCTCCGCAAGGGGGAGATCGACAAATTCATCGAGCGCCACATTTTGTTCTTGCTTTGTTCCGGCAGCTATGCTACTAATTTGGGTATGGTGCTGATTCGCGCCGACGACCCGCCCGCCGAGGCGGGTTTTTCATTTCTGGCTTCCGTCACCTCCCACCGACCAGCCCCAGCGTTCCCTGCCGACGCCGCCTTCACATTAAGGCCGGAATTCAGCCTATAAGCGGTCACACAGGGACATGCCAGATCGCCCGTCTCCGGTCGACAATCAAGGACCCGCCATGCCTCGTTCTTTCCTCCATGCCCTGGTCGTGCTGTTCGCCGTCGCGCTGTCGACGACGGTTTCGGCCGCCGAGCCGCAATCCTTCACGGGCGAGTATTCGGTGTCGTTCCTCGGCCTTTCCGTGGCCAAGGCGAAATTCTCCAGCCATTACGAGGGCGACACCTATTCGATCGAGGGCAGCGTCTCCAGCGCCGGGCTCGCCACATTGTTCGACGATACGCGAGGCACGATCTCATCGAAGGGCAAGATTTCGGGCAAGCAGTTGCAGCCGCAGGCGTTTCGCGCCGACTACACGTCCGGCAAGAAGGCGTCGATGATCGACATCCAGTTTGCCAACGGCGTGGTCACCTCGACCAAGGTCGTGCCTGAGCCAAAGAAGCGCAATCCCGAGAATTGGATACCGCTGGTCGGCAGCGATCTCGTATCCGTTCTCGATCCGATGGCCGCGACCGTCATCCATGCCGACAGCCTCGACCAGGTCTGCGGGCGCACGGTGAAGCTCTATGACGGCGAAATGCGTGCCGATCTGAAACTGACCTACGAGTCGAAAGGGTCGATCTCGGTGGCCGGCTACGAGGGCGATACGGTCACCTGCAGGCTGGGTTTCGAGCCGGTGGCCGGCTACCGCAAGAACCGCAAGGCGCTGAACTACCTGAAGAAACGCAGCCGCATCATGGTGACGTTTGCACCGGTCGGCCAAAGCGGCGTATATGCGCCGATCCGCGCCACGGTCAGCACGCAAATCGGCCCGTTGACGGTCAGCGCGGAGCGGTTCGAAGCAGACGAATAGGCGTGATGGTGCGCCGCCAATGGGCCACGGGGCGACGGGTATGGCGCGCGCAACACTGATCGGCTTCTCCGCGGTCGCCATGTGGGCGCTGCTGGCGCTGTTTACGGATGCTTCGGGTTCGGTGCCGCCGTTCCTGCTTTCGGCAATCACCTTTACGATCGGCACCTGCGTCGGCCTGGTTGCCCGGCTGTTCATGCCGGCAGCCGATGGCGCCGCGAAGATACCGCGCCAAGTCAAAATACCACGCAAAGTCTGGGTGATCGGCATTGCCGGCCTGTTCGGCTACCACTTCTTCTACTTCACCGCGCTGCGCAATGCGCCGGCCGTCGAGGCCAGCCTTATCGCCTATCTGTGGCCGCTGCTGATCGTGCTGGGATCGGCGCTGATGCCTGGCGAGCGGCTGGCCTGGAACCATATCGTCGGCGCGCTGCTCGGCCTTGCCGGCACGGTCCTGATCGTCACCAAGGGCGGCGGACTTGCCTTCGATGCACGTTATGCCTTCGGCTATGCGATGGCCGCCGTCTGTGCCGTGTTGTGGTCGTCCTATTCGCTGTTATCGCGGCGCTTCCCGTCGGTGCCGACCAGCATCGTCACCTGGTTCTGCGCCGCCACGGCGGCACTTTCGCTCGTCTGCCATCTGTTGCTGGAAGAAACGGTGCTGCCCAACGGCGCCGGCCAGTGGCTGGCCGTGCTCGGCCTCGGTCTGATGCCGGTAGGGGCGGCGTTCTATGCCTGGGACATCGGTGTCAAGCGCGGCAACATCCAGGTGCTGGGGGCGGCAAGCTACGCCGCGCCGCTGCTGTCGACACTGGTGCTGATCGCCGCCGGCTTCGCCGAGCCGTCATGGCGCATCCTCGCCGCCTGCGTGCTGATCACCGGCGGCGCGGCACTGGCGGCGAAATCGCTGTTGCTGCGCAAGAGGGCCACGAGCGAGGCAAACGCTTGATGCCGTTTCCCGGCGGCATCGATGCCAATGCCAATGCGACGCTGCTGTTTTCATTGGCGGCGGCGGTGATCTATGCGTTCAGCCTCGGCATGCCGCCGCGTCTTTCGCGGTCGGCGGCAAGGACATTGGCGGTGGCGATGCTGGCGGTGCTGGTCGTGCAGCAGAGCGGCCCATGGCTGCTCGTCGCCGCACTGGGCGTCAGCGCCGTCGGCGACGCCTTCCTGTCGCGCGACGGCGAGAAGGCATTTCTTGGCGGCGCCGCCAGTTTTCTTGCCGCGCATGTGCTTTACGTCGTGCTGTTCCTGCGTGCCGGCGGCGGCCTCGGGCTGCTTTTGGCCGAGCCGTGGCGGGCAGCGATCGTGCTGGCGATGGTCGTGTTGGCGCTGGCGATGGTTTTCGCGCTCCGGCGCCGCGTCGGCCCGGCACTGCGCCTGCCGATAGGCCTTCGTGTGGCGGCAATCCTCGCCATGGGCATTGGCGCGCTTACCCTGAGTAGTGCCTGGGTCATCGGTGGCGTCGCCCTGCTCATATTGTCCGACGGGCTGCTTGCCGCGGAAAAGTTCCTGCTGCCCGCCATCTCGCCGCACCGTGCCTGGATGCGCCATGCGGTCTGGGCGCTGTATTACGCCGGTCAGCTGGCGATCACCCTGGGTTTCGTTTTAGGCTAGGCATGTCGATATTCAGATGATGCCGGCCTGCAAACGGCGAAAGATCCGACGCTTGGTGCCCATGGGCAAGCCTTTGTGACGCAATCCTCGAGGTCGTCAGATCAGAGGGTAAAAATTCTCGCTTGACCTAGAGCTGCTCCAGCTTGGTAGCCTAGCGCACAATCGGCAGGGTAGGCGACACATGCGCATTTCGGAGGCGGCAGCTACAAGCGGACTGGGTATCGACACTATCCGCTATTATGAAAAATTGGGTTTGCTTCCGAAGGTCAGGCGAGGACGTGACGGGAGGCGGGACTTCTCGGCAGAGAATGTCGAATGGCTAATACTCCTGTCCTCGCTGCGCGAGACAGGTATGCCCATGGAGCAGATGCGATACTTTGCGCGGCTTTATCAGCGGGGCAGCGAGACTCTGCCCGAACGGAAAGCGGTTCTTCTTGATCACGCAGCGCATCTGGACAAGCGGCGAGCTGCGTTGGATGGCTGCGCCGAACTCCTTGCCTACAAGCTCAAACGATATGACGAGATGGCAGAAGAAATATCATGAGAATTATTGTCGTCGGCGCGGAAGGTGACATCGGCAAAGCGGTTTGCGACGAGTTGGGTTCCCGCCACGCGATCATCAAGGCCAGCCGCTCTAGTGGCGACTTTCAGGTTGATATGGCTGACCGCGCATCGCTCGATGCCATGTACGCCAAATGTGGCAAAGTGGATGCCGTCATCTCTACCGCAGGCAATGTCCATTTCGGGCCGCTTGGCAAGTACACCGAAGAGACGTTTATGCTTGGCCTGCGCCATAAGGTCATGGGCCAGGTCAATCTGGTGTTGGCAGGGTTGGCCACTGTCAGCGATGGCGGCTCGTTCACACTGACTAGCGGAGTGCTCGACCGCGATCCCATTCGGATGGGAACAGGGGCGGCAACAGCGAACGGCGCGCTCGGCGGTTTTGTCCTTGGTGCGGCGATCGAGATGCCGCGCGGTCTTCGCATCAATGTTGTGAGTCCCGGACTTCTGGACGTGTCCGTGCCGAGATATGGCGAGTGGTTCCCCGGTCACGAGCCCGTTTCGTCGAAACGGGTGGGGCTCGCCTATGCGAAGAGCGTGGAAGGGGCCATCACCGGCCAAGTGATCATCGTCGGGTAGTTTCGCAGAAATCCTAAGTGTTGGGACATATTGGTCGCCCCCTGAATATCAAGGGTAGTTTCCGTTTGCAAAATTTCGGAGGTTCGAGAGTGACTCTTGCGACAACCTGAACGACGGCTTTCCATCCTGAGCGGCTGTTGTCGTTGGGTACCAAGCGTCAGGTCTTCACCACTACGGCGTGCCCGGCAGCCAGCCTGGTTCGGCCAATTCGAAGGCGGCGAAATCGAAGCCCGGCGCCACGGTGCAGCCGACCAGCGTCCATTCGCCGAGGCTGCGTGCCGACTGCCACCAGCCTGCCGGCACGACGATCTGCGGCCGCTCGCCTGCGGCAAGCGCCGTGCCAAGGATCTCCTCGATGACGGGACCGCCTTCTCGATGTATCGACAGCGCCAGCGGCGCACCGTCATAGAAGTGCCAAACCTCGGCCGCGTCCTTGACCCGGTGCCAGGCCGACAATTGGTCCTTCTCCAGAAGGAAATAGATCGCCGTCGAATGGCCGCGCGTGCCTGCCGCGCCGTCGCGAAAGGTTTCGGCATACCAGCCGCCTTCCGGATGCGGCTTCAGGCCGAGCAGGGCGATGATTTCGGCGGAACTGGTCATGCCCTAGCTCCTGGTGCCGCTCAGAAATTGTCCTTGCGCTTGCGGATCTCGGCGAACACTTCGGCGTCGGAGGCCTTTTCCAGGCCGAGATGCCTGCGGATCGCCGGATCGTGCCAGCGCAGGAACGGATTGGTCGACAGTTCCTCGCCGATCGTCGTCGGCAGCGTCGGCTTGCCGTCGGCGCGCAGCGCCTCGATCTTGGCGGCACGCTCTTTCAGCGCCGAATTGGTCGGGTCGACGGTCAGCGCGAAACGGGCGTTGGCCAGCGTATACTCATGTCCGCAATAGACGACCGTCTCGGCCGGCAGCGCTGCGAGCTTTTTCAGGGATTCGTACATCACCGGCGGCTTGCATTCGAGCAGCCGCCCACAGCCGAGCGCAAACAGCGTATCCGCGGCGAATGCCACTTTTGACGTCGGCAGGTGATAGGTGACATGGCCTGCGGTGTGGCCGGGTGTGGCGATGACCTCGATCCGCTCATCGCCGAGGTGGACGACCGAGCCTTGCTCGACGGTTTCGTCGATGCCGGGAATCTTTGCCTTTTCGGCTTCCGGCCCGACGATGCGCAGCTTGAAACGCTCCTTCAGCGCCAGATTGGCCTCGACGTGGTCGAGATGGTGGTGGGTGGTCAGGATCATCGTCGGTGTCCAGCCGGTGCGCTTGATGGCGGCCAGGATCGGCGCCTCTTCTGGTGCGTCGATGAGCGCCGTCTGGCCGCTTTGGGGGTCATGCACCAGCACGCCGAAATTGTCGCTGCGGCACATGAATTGTTCGATCTCGACCGGCATCATATCTCTCCGTTTACAGGCGCAGACATAGGGCGCCTGCCAGCCGATGTCATCTGCCTTTGTTGAACTTGGACTGCTTCGAAGCTACCGTTCCGCCCATGCATTCAGATATTGTCGACCTCCGTTCCTTCTATTCGACCACGCTCGGGCGCCTGGCCGAACGCTCGATCACCATGGCGCTGTCCTCGCTATGGGCTGTTGTGCCCAACGAGCGGCTGGTCGGCCTCGGCTACACCTTGCCATGGCTGGAGCGCTTCGGCAGCGATGCCGAGCGCGTCTTTGCCTTCATGCCGGCGACGCAGGGCGCGGTGGTCTGGCCGGCGACGGGGCCGACGGCGACCGCCCTGGTCTTCGACGAGGAGCTGCCGCTGGTCGATTCCTGTATCGACCGCATGCTGCTCGTCCATTCGCTCGAACATGTCGAGAACCCGCGCGAGACGCTGAACGAGATCTGGCGGGTGCTGTCGCCGGCCGGCCGTGTCGTCATCGTCGTGCCCAACCGGCGCGGCGTCTGGGCGCGCTTCGAGCATACGCCTTTCGGCAATGGCCGGCCGTTCTCGCGCGGCCAGCTGACCGAATTGCTGCGCGAAGCGAATTTCACGCCGGCGGCGTGGTCCGATGCGCTGTTCTTTCCGCCGTCGCCGCGACGTTTCATGATGCAGTTCCACAATGTGCTGGAGCGTGCCGGCCGGCGCTTCTGGCCGATCTTTTCGGGCGTCATCGTTGTCGAGGCGCAGAAGCGGCTCTATCAGGGCGTCCCGGTGGCGCAGCGCGCCTCCCGCCGCGTCTTCGTGCCGGTTCTCTCGCCGCATGGCGCGCCGACGCTTGGCCGGCTGTCGGGGGCCGAACGTCCGGCGTCGCCAGGATGACGCGTTCGTGATCCGACGCAGGCTTTTTCTCACCTATCTGTCGCGGACGGGTTCGCTGCCCGATTGAAGGCATATGCGGTCGATCCTATGACCGGGGTTTAGCACCGCTTCCGAATGCAAGGATCCACTCATGGCTGATCATCCGGATGTCGAGCCCAGCGCCCAGAAGCTTGCCACGTCGATCGAAGCCAGCAGCCTGCGTGAGCAGCTGGCAACAATCAAATTGGCGCTGACCACCTCGCCAGTGCGAAAACAATTGCTTTGGGCAGCGATCGGCATCGTCGCCGTCATCGTGGCGAGCTCGATCGGGCAGGTTCTGCTCAATCGCTGGAACCAGCCTTTCTACGACGCGCTGGCGCGGCGCGACATGCCGGCTTTCCTGCATCAGCTTCTGGTCTTCGCCGGCATCGCCGGCGGGCTTGTGGTGCTCAATGTCAGCCAGACCTGGCTCGACCAGATGCTTCGCCTGAAGCTGCGCGAGGCGCTGACGCTCGACCTGATCGGCGAATGGATGCGGCCGGCGCGTGCCTTCCGGCTGACCCATGCCGGCGCCATCGGCGTCAATCCCGACCAGCGCCTGCAGCAGGATGCCGGGCATCTCTCCGACCTTTCGACCGGTCTCGGCATCGGCCTGCTGCAGTCCTGCATCCTGCTTGCCTCGTTCGTTGGCGTCTTGTGGTCGCTGTCTTCCGGCTTCGTCTTCCACATAGGCGGCCATTCGCTGGCCATACCCGGTTACATGGTCTGGGCGGCGATCCTCTATGCGGGCACAGCTTCGTGGTTGAGCTGGCTGGTCGGGCGGCCGCTGATCCGCTTCAACAACGATCGCTATACGCGTGAGGCGGAACTGCGCTCCTCGGTGGTTCGCGTCAACGAGAATGTCGATGCCATCGCGCTTGCGCATGGCGAGGCCGATGCCAGGCGCCGGCTCGAATTCGACCTTGGCATGGTGCTGGGCGCCATGCGGCGCATCTACAGCGCCCAGATCAATCTTTCCTGGGTAACCGACACCTATGGCTGGATCACTGTCGTCGCGCCGATCCTCGTCGCTTCCCCGGTCTATTTTGCCGGCGATATCAGCTTTGGCGGCTTGATGATGGCGGTCGGCGCCTTCAACCAGGTCCATTCCTCGCTGCGCTGGTTCATCAACAATATCGGCGGCATCGCCGATTGGCGCGCCACGCTGATGCGGGTCGCCGACTTCCGCATCGCGCTCGGCGACACCGACGCGCTGCACGATACGGAAAGGCGCATTTCGTTCGGCGAAAATCCCGACGGCAGCCTGACATTCGAGAAGCTCGAGATTGCCTCGCCGGACGGATGCACCAAGCTTGCCGAGCCGCATGTCGAAATCCGCGCCGGCGACCGCGTCATGATCACCGGAGATCCGGGCGCCGGCAAGACGCTTTTCTTCCGCGCCATTGCCGGTCTGTGGCCATGGGGCAGCGGCCGGATCGGCATGCCGGCCGGAGAAGCGCCGATCTTCGTTCCGCGTACTCCCTATTTCCCGCTCGGCAGGCTGCGCGAGGTGCTCAACCATTCAGACGGCGCGGCGGAGGCGAGCGATGCCGAGATTTCGGAGGTGCTGGCCGATGTCGGGCTGCAACGCCTGTCGTCCTCGCTCGATCACTCGGCGCGCTGGGAGCGTGAGCTCAGCGACGACGAGCAGCGTCTGCTGGCCTTTGCCAGGCTCGCCTTGCGACGGCCGAAATGGGTGATCATCGACGAGGCGCTGGACGCGTTCGACGGCGCGACGCTGAGGCAAGTGCTGTCGATGCTGGACAAGCGCCTTCCCGACGCCGCGATCCTCAATATCGGCCGCGGCCAGCACAATACCCGCTTCTTCCCGCGAGCGTTGACCATCGTCAAGGATGCCGGCCAACCGCCCCTCAAGCCGGCCCGTGTCAGGGCAGGCGCCATCGAACCGCCCCCGATTATCGCCTCGGCTCGCCGAAAGAAATAGAAGCCAAGCTTTATTTCGCCGCGATCGCGGCGAAAAACTATCGCGATCGTTTCAGATGGGAACGTTCCGATCGGCCATGCTTGACGCTCTCGCCCTGCTCGCCTGCCTTGCCTGTGCCCCGGCAGCACCTGTGGCCGCGCCCGCCAATGCCATTGCCGTCGACGTCGAGCTGGTGCTGGCCGTCGACATCTCGCAGTCGATGGATGAAAGGGAGTTTGCCCTGCAGCGCGCCGGCTATGTCGCGGCGCTGCGCCATCCCGACTTCATCAATGCCGTGCGTGCCGGCTCTTCCGGCCGCATCGCCATCGCCTATTTCGAATGGGCCGGCACCATCCGCGACGATGCGGTCATTGCCTGGCACGTCATCGACAGCAAGGAGAGCGCCAACGCTTTCGCCGACAAGATCGCGGCCCGCCCGTTCAGGAGCTTCCGCGGCACCTCGATTTCCGGTGCCGTGGCCTTCGGCGCCGAGCTTTTCGATGGCACGGCCTTCGTGGCCAAACGCCGCGTCATCGACGTCTCTGGCGATGGCCCAAACAACACCGGCTTGCCGGTCACAACGGCACGCGATGCGGCGCTGGCGAAGGGCATCGTCATCAACGGGTTGCCGATCCTGATCAGCCCGTCACCGACCTTCAGCCATCTCGACCGGTATTATGCCGAATGCGTCACCGGCGGACCGGGCTCGTTCGTGCTACCGATCTACGCGGTTTCCGAATTCGCCACCGCCACTCGCCGCAAACTGATCCTCGAGGTCAGCGGCGTCGAGTATCCCAAGGAGGATCCGAGGACGATCCGCACCGACGCACCGATCGACTGCCTGCAAGGCGAGCGCGACCGGCGGTTTTTCTCCGACCCGTATTTCCCGGAACTCGACCGGTAAGGCTTGCTAGGGGGTAAGCTAGGCCGGTGGCAGACCGAAGGCCGGGAACAGGCTGGGGCCGAGCGGCCCTATGAAGATCGTCAAGGAAGCGATCCCGCCCTCGGCTGGCTCGAACACATGCAGGGAATGGGCCCGCCACGCCGGGTCATCGTGGCTGCGGGAATAGACCCCGACCGCCGGTTGGCCATTGGCCGCGGTGGCCAGCGTGCGGAAGCCGCCGAACCTCGGCCAGACGGTCTCGAAGAAACCGCGGATCGCTTCGCGGCCTTGATACCATTCGCGCCAAGGCGGCATGGTATAGATGGCGTCCTCACGCAGGAGCTCGATCAAACCTTCGAGATTGGCGGCCTGCCAGGCCTGCATGTAACGTTCGAGCAGCAGGCCTTCTTCGGCGTTGGGCCGTGATCGGCTGGCCGGCCGTCCGCCAGGATAGCGCGCCGTCAGCGTTGCGCGGGCGCGCTGCAACGCGCTGTTGATCGAAGCCGTCGATCCGCCCAGCAAACGCGCCGTCTCGACGGCCGACCATCCCAGGACGTCGGCAAGCAGCAGCGCGGCGCGCTGCCTGGGCGGCAGATCCTGGATAGCGGCGACGAAGGCGAGCTGGACGGCCTCGCGGCTCTCGTAACGGGCTTCCGGACCTGGCTCGCTGCCGGCAATGTCTGGAAGCTCGGCGTCGGGGTAGGGCTCCAGCCACGCGACGTCAGCTACGGGCCCGCCTATGGCCGCCCCGTGCGACGGCGGCCGTCCGGGTTCCCGGAGAATGCGACGCGCCCTCGACCTCGCCTTGATGGCGTTAAGGCAAGCATTGGTCGCGATCATATAGAGCCAACCGCGAACCGAACCCCGCCCGTCGAACTCCGACCTTGCGCGCCAGGCGCGAAGCAACGTGTCCTGGACGAGGTCGTCGGCCTCGTGCAGCGAACCCATCATGCGATAGCAATGCAGCTTGAGCTCGCGGCGATGCGCGGCCGTGACCTTCTCGAAGGCCAGCCGATCGAGGATCGGCTGGCGTGCCGGTTCCAGAGGTGGTTGAGCGTCTGTCATGCTACTTTCGGGTTCCGGGTCAGGTTTGCATTACGCGCGCCTCAGGCGGCCGGGGCAAGCCCGCTCCCGCTCACCATGAAGGAACTGCCTTGCGGCTGGCCGGTGGCGAGTGCGACCACCGCCCGTCCGACATCGGCCGGCGTCTGCATGTCGGTCATGGCGGCGATGAAGTCCGCCGGCTGGATGCCCATATAGGCCGCGATGCTATCGACGCCGGCCTTGCCCACGCCGGTCTCCGGCATGATCCGCATCGGCGCGAGCGCCATGAAGCGCAGGCCGAGGCCAAGCCGGTCCGACTCCTTCTGGCTATGACCGGCCAGGAACATCTGCATGCGTTTTGCGCCGGCATAGCCGCCGGCATTGGGTGGTCCGCCGGTCAAGGCCGCGCCGCTGGAGATCAGAACGATCCGGGTTCCCGGCTTGAGCGGACGGCGCAGAGCGGCCCGGCAAAACAGGAACGACGCCTTGACGTCGGTGTCCCAATTTGCCGAGAAGGCCTTCCAGTTCTGTTCATGCACCGGCGCGGAAGGGGCCAGCGCACCTGCGCAGATCACCAGCACGTCCGGCTCAAGCGCGGCGAAGACCTTAGCGGGGGCGGAGTCCACCGTCGCATCGATCGCGAGCGTCTTCACGCCGGAGACCTCCCAGGCAAATTGCGCCAGGGCCTGTTTTCCGCGGGCGACCGCCAGCACCGTCGCTTTCTCCTTGAGGGCGACCTCCGCAATGGAGCGGCCGACACCCCGGCTGCCTCCGACGACGACGACATTCTGATTTTGCAACGATCCCATGGATCACCTCTCTGTTCCCGGCCGCCGGACCATCCAGGCGCGCTCATCGATAAGGACAGCGCAGGTGGGCGGAAATCATCGGTGCCAGGCAGAAATATCTTTCAGGTGACGGCAGCGGCGCGCCAGTTTTGTATTCGGTGTCATTACCTCGGGGGTAATCGACCAGCGCGCAACGTCCCGGCAAACTGCTCCCATCAAGCCGGTTGTCCGGCTTTCGACCACAAGGAGTTACACCATGACCGCCTACGCCGTCGCCCATATGCGCCAGGTCACGCCGGGGCCGCAGATCGTCGAGTACCTGCAGAAGATCGATGCCACGCTTGAGCCGTTTGGCGGGCGCTTCATTGTGCATGGCAGCGAGGTGGACGTGGTTGAAAACAATTGGCCGGGGCACCTCGTCATGATCGAGTTTCCAGACATGCAGCAGGCGCGCGGATGGTACCGCTCGCCCGCCTATCAGGAGATCTTGCCGCTGCGCACCGAGAATTCTCAGTCCGATGTGGTCCTTGTCGACGGCGTTGCGCATCCGCACAAGGCCACCGACGTACTTGAATAGGGCAATGATCGGCTACGATCGGCTTCTATGGCGCCGCCATCTGTCCGGCGACACTGAATTTGGATCGCGTCTGCATCGGCAGCTTCACCGCCCCTGCAGCACCTTGATCGCGTTGGACATGTCGCCGTGCGACAATGCAGCCAGATAATCCGAGTAGTTGATCCTCCCGTTCGCGAAGCCGTTCATCAATCGCGTGCAGAACGTGTGTTCCAATCCGGCGTCCGGGACGTTCATGAGCGCGGCGAGGTTTGCCCTTTCAACCTTGCCGAACCGCATCTTGAACTTGGTCATGCACCGCTGGATCGCCTGCCGCTTCAGCGCCGGGCTGCCGCTCAACGCGACTTGTCCATTCTGGAAATCGGTCTTCGATGTCGTACACCCAGAAATCAAAGTGGCCGATATCAAAGCTGTTGCTAATACTAGCGTCTTCATTGCTTCCCCCAAACCAACCCATTTGAGACCTGTTAAAGCAACAAAGAATGCTGGGCAACTTCATTGAATGGAAAACTGAAAATATGGTTTTTTGCGGAGGTCGGAGGTTCGTTGCTTCTGCCTGTTAACCTATCGTTTCAGCAGAAATACCGCCTGCTGGCCGAAAAAGTTCCAGAACCACCACGGCATCGAGAAGCCGATCCGCTGGCCGTTGGCGTCGAGCGCGGTTGCCTTTTCTACCGTCGCGCCCAGCTCGTCGCATAGATTGACGAAATCGCGAATGGTGCAGAAATGGATGTTGGGGGTGTCGTACCAGTAATAGGGCAGGTCCTTGGTCACCGGCATGCGGCCGTTGAAGAGCAGCGAAAAGCGTACCCGCCAGTGGCCGAAATTGGGGAATGAGACGATGGCGCGGTTGCCGATCCGGAGCAGTTCGTCGAGCACCAGCTTCGGATTGCGGGTCGCCTGCAAGGTCTGCGACAAGACGACAAAGTCGAAGCCCTTGTCGGGATAGAATTGGAGGTCCTTGTCGGCATCGCCTTGAATGACCGACAGGCCGCGCGCCACGCATTCGTTGACGCCGCGCTGCGACAGTTCCAGCCCGCGGCCGTCGACCTTCTTGGTCGCCTGCAGCAATTCGAGCAGCAGGCCGTCGCCGGAACCGACGTCCAGCACCCGCGACTGCGGCGGGATGAGATCGGCGACGACTTCGAGGTCGACGCGCTGGGCGCGGTTGACGCTCATTGGCTCGGCTCCTGCCTGGCGCATGGTCCTGATCCGAAAAGTCTGCAACTTTTCGGGGCCATGCGCTGATGCCTGGCGCATGATCCTGATCCGAAAAGTCTGCAACTTTTCAGGGTCATGCGCTGATGCCTGGCACATGGTCCTGATCCGAAAAGCGTGCAACTTTTCGAGGTCATGCGCCGAGCCCTCTAGCCCGGGCCGCCGAGGCGATGAAGCCTTTGATGGCGGCGAACAGTTCCGGCTCGTCGAGCAGGAAGGCGTCGTGGCCGCGGTCGGTCTCGATTTCGACGAACGATACCGAGGCGCCGGCCGCGTTCAGCGCGTGAACGACCGAGCGGCTCTCCTCGGTCGGGAACAGCCAGTCGCTGGTGAAGGAGACCAGGCAAAAACGGGTCTTGGTGCCGGCGAAGGCATCGGCCAGCCGGCCGCCATGGTCGGCGGCGAGATCGAAATAGTCCATCGCCCGGGTCATGTAGAGATAGGAGTTGGCATCGAAGCGATCGACGAAGGTCATGCCCTGATGGCGCAGATAGCTCTCGATCTGGAAGTCGGCATCGAAGCCGAAGGTCAACGCTTCGCGGTCCTGCAGGTTGCGGCCGAACTTGCGGTGCAGCGCTGCTTCCGACAGATAAGTGATGTGGGCGGCCATGCGCGCCACCGCCAGCCCCTTTTCCGGTCGCTTGCCGTGCTCGAAATATTTGCCGCCATGCCAGTCGGGGTCGGCCATCACCGCTTGCCTGCCGACCTCGTGGAAAGCGATGTTCTGCGAGGAATGGCGGGCGCCGGTGGCGATCGGCAGGGCCGAGAAGACGCGCTCGGGATAGCTGGAGGCCCATTGCAGCACCTGCATGCCGCCCATCGAGCCGCCCAGCACGCTGAACAGCTGTTCGATGCCGAAATGCTCGACCAGCATCAGCTGCGCCCGCACCATGTCGCGGATGGTGATGATCGGCAGGTCGAGTCCGTAAGGCTTGGCGGTTGCGGGATTTGTCGAGGCGGGGCCGGTGGAACCGAGGCAGCCGCCGATGACGTTGGACGAGATGACGAAGAAACGGTCGGTATCGATGATCTTGCCGGGGCCGATCAGCACTTCCCACCAGCCCGGCTTGCCGGTCACCGGATTGGTGTTGGCGACATGCTGGTCGCCGGTCAGCGCATGGCAGACGAGGATGGCGTTGGAGCGCGCGTCGTTGAGCGTGCCATAGGTCTGGTAGGCGATCTGGAACGGCGACAGCAGCGTGCCGGCGTCGAGCTTGAGCGGCTTGTCGGCGCCGAAACGCAACACTGGGCTCGACGGCTGGTCGGCCTCGTTGTTGGTTTTTCGAGCGCGCAAAGCGACCATCACATCTCCTTGCCCGGGCTTTAGTTGTCCACCGGTCTGGGCAACAAAAAACCGGCCATGCCTTCGCAAAGCCGGTTACAAGATGCAAACGGCCCTTTAGCAAGTTGTTTAACGTGGCTGCAAGCCGACCGGCCAAATCACCACGGAACTGTCGATGCTCTTCTAGGACTGACGCATGGCTTCGTCAACGGCAAGTTCTTGATCCCGAATTGCCGCCCCTCGACATTCCTGGCCACGGCTTGTATTTCCGCTGCGGCCTCCGGATGGAGGCATCCTCGACGGATTTCATGGAATGAGCCAGACACCGGATCAGACACGTCCAACGCCCCGCGCCGGCATCATGGACATCGAAGCCTATGTGCCCGGCAAGAGCGCGGCGCCGGAAGGTGTCGCCAAAGTCTACAAACTGTCGGCGAACGAGAACCCGCTCGGTCCTTCGCCAAAGGCGATAGAGGCGGCGCGCGCGGTCGCCGACAAGCTCGCGGTCTATCCCGACGGCAGCGCCAGGCGCCTGCGGGAGGCGATCGCCGACGTGCACGGGCTCAATCCGGCGAACATCGTCTGCTCCAACGGTTCCGACGAGATCCTGGGCCTGCTTGCGCAGACCTACCTCGCGCCCGGCGATGAAGCCATCATCACCGAACACGGCTTCATGGTCTACAAGATCTACATCCAGTCGGCCGGTGCCGTCCCGGTAACGGTCAAGGAGACTGATGAACGCGCCGACATCGATGCGATCCTCGCCGCGGTGACGCCGCGTACCAGGATCATCTTCCTTGCCAATCCGAACAACCCGACCGGCACTTACGTGCCGTTCCAGGAGGTGCGCCGCCTGCATGCGGGCCTGCCGCGAAACGTGCTTCTGGTGCTGGATGCCGCCTACGCCGAATATGTCCGGCGCAACGACTATGAAGCTGGCGTCGAGTTGGTGGGCAGCGCGGAAAACGTAGTCATGACCCGCACTTTCTCGAAATTGGGCCTCGGTGGCGCGAGGATCGGCTGGATCTATGCGCCAACGCACGTCATCGACGCGATCAACCGCGTGCGCGGGCCCTTCAACGTCAATGCGACGGCGATCGAGGCAGGCATCGCGGCGATCCGCGACCGGGCTCATATCGAGCGCAGCGTCGCGCATAACGAGACCTGGCTGGCCTGGCTGAGCGAGCAATTGACCGGGCTCGGGCTGCGGGTGACCCCGAGCGTCGGCAATTTCATCCTGATCCACTTTCCCGAGGACAAAAAGCATTCGGCGGCGGCCGCCGACGACTACCTCAGTGCGCGCGGCTACATATTGCGGCGCGTTTCCGCCTACGGTTTTCCCAACGCGCTGCGCATGAGCATCGGCACCGAAGAGGCTAATCGCGGCGTTGTCGCAGCACTCGCGACATTCCTGAAAAGCTAGGGCACCATGACCTCACCGATGTTCGAAAAGATCGCGCTGGTCGGCATCGGCCTGATCGGTTCGTCGCTGGCCCGCGTCATCCGCCGCGAGGGACTTGCCGGCCAAGTCGCCATTTCGACGCGCAGCGAAGCGACGCTGGAGCGGGCGAGCCAACTCGGCCTTGGCGACACCTACACGACAGATGCGAAAGAAGCGGTTCGCGATGCCGATCTGGTCATCGTTTCGGTGCCGGTCGGCTCTTCAGGCACGGTCGCCCAGGAGATCGCACCGGCGCTGAAGAAGGGCGCCATCCTCACCGATGTCGGCTCGACCAAGGCATCGGTGATCGCGCAGATGCAGCCGCATGTGCCTGATGGCGTGCACTTCATCCCCGGCCATCCTTTGGCCGGCACCGAAAAATCGGGACCGGATGCCGGTTTTGCCGAACTGTTCGAGAACCGCTGGTGCATTTTCACGCCGCTGGCCGGCACCGATCCCGTGGCGCTGGAAAAGCTCTCGGAATTCTGGCGCCGCTGCGGCTCCAACATCGACACGATGGACCCGCAGCATCACGACATGACGCTGGCCATCGTTTCGCACCTGCCGCACATCATCGCCTATAACATCGTCGGTACCGCCGACGATTTGGAGTCGGTGACCAAGTCCGAGGTCATCAAATACTCGGCTTCCGGCTTTCGCGACTTCACCCGTCTCGCGGCGTCCGACCCGACCATGTGGCGCGACGTCTGCCTGCACAACAAGGACGCCATCCTCGAAATGCTGGCGCGGTTCTCGGAAGATCTATCCTCGCTGCAGCGGGCGATCCGCTGGGGCGACGGCGAAAAGCTGTTCGACCTGTTCACCCGCACCCGCGCTGTCCGCCGCTCGATTATCGAGGCCGGCCAGGACATCGACGTACCGGATTTCGGCCGCCAGGCAGTCGAACACCCGCCGAAGGGATAAGCCGCGGCAAGCCGATCGCAGGCCGTACCGCCCCAGAACGGTTCATCGTTTCACGGAAACGCCGAACCGGTCTATCTTTTTGTTTGACGCAATCCGGACGGAAAACCGTTCACAATTTCCTGGAATTGCTCTAGTCGAGCGGCTTGATCTTGCCGAGCGGGATGAAGCCGAGCGAGGCCTTGCCCTTGACGATCTTCAGCGGCATCGACGGTGCGTTGCCGAGCAGCGCCAGTCCGGCGAAGCCGGTCTGGATTTCTTTCTTCTGCTCGGGGATGGCGGTGGCGAGGATTGCCGCCACGGCCTTCGGATCATTGAGCTTGATCATCAGGTCGGCATTTATGAGACCATCATTGTCGACCGACAGCGGTCCGGAAACGGTGATGCGCGCAGTTCCGGACGACAGATCGAGCTCGCGGATTTCGACCGCCTGGCCGCGCAGGCTCTTCGGATTTGCCTTGATCAGCGTCACACCGTTCTTCAATGTCACGTCGCCGCTGCCGTCGAGTGGCGGCAAGACGCGCCCGCCGATGGCCTCTGCGTCGATTTCGAGATCGGTGAAATTGCCGGCATAGTCGATGTCCGGGCCGTTTGGGCGCAATTGTCCGGTGGCGGTTCCGGCGCTGAACAGCGAGACAGGATCGGTGTCGTCCGCCGGATCGGTCTGGCCGGACAGGCCTTCTGCCTGCAGCGAGAGGCGCCCCGGCAGCGGCCAGGACAGCTTCATGTCGGCCCGCAGATCATCCCAGTCGATCCACAGCGGCGTCATGCCGGGAACAGAGGTCCTGAGCGGCCCCCTGAACTCGGCGGCAGGCGACAGAAGCCGCGTGATCTGCGTGGCGGCGTTGATTTTGCCTGTCGATGCAGCGACGTTGCGGCTGTCGTCCTCGTAAGCCAGACTGTCGCAGGAAAGGGTGAAGGTGAAGGGATAGCCGCTGACCGCAAGATTGGCGCAGTCGGCCTTGATGCCGTTGTCGTCGAGATCGGCGACCGCCTTTTCGGTTGCGCTCTCGACCAGATCCGCCAGGTAGAACCAGCCGGCGCTGTAGATGCCGAACAGCACGAGGATGAAAGCGGCAAGCCACAACAGGCGGCGACGTTGGCTGGGCGGCGGGCGCTCGTCACTTGACGTCATGCTGCGGCTTTCGTTAACGCGGGTGACACGGGCGGGCTGTCGCTTTCGGCAACAACAGGTAGACGGACTGAAACACCACCGGTGGGGTGGTTCGTCACAATCAGCTTGGCGATATGGGCGATTTTTGGGTTTTTGGCTACGGCTCACTGATCTGGCGGCCGGGATTCGCACATGTCGAGACGCGGCGTGCCCGCCTGCATGGCTATCGCCGTTCGCTCTGCGTCTATTCTTTCGTGCATCGCGGCTCGCGCGAACGGCCGGGCCTGGTGCTCGGCCTCGACCGCGGCGGCTCCTGCATCGGGCTGGCGTTCCGGGTTCCAGGCGAGCTGCGCAACGAGGTCATCACCTATCTGCGCGAACGCGAGCTGGTCACCAACGTCTATCTCGAGCGTGTGCTCAGCGTTCGCCTCGACAAGCGTGAAACGGATGGGGGCGAGACGGTCGAAGCCATCGCCTATGTCGTGGACCGCAGCCATGAGCAATATGCCGGTGCGCTCGACGCCGCCGAGGCAGCAGCCGTCGTTCGCGGCGCCGTCGGCCAGTCGGGGAGGAATGAGGATTACGTGCTCAGCACGCTGGAGCACCTCGAAGCACTGGGTATAAGCGATCGCTGGCTGGAAGAGGTGACAAGACGGGTCGCGACGTAGCTTCTTTGGTCGTTGACCATGATGCTTGCGGCGTCGTGGTCCGGGCTACATCCTGAAAATCTGTTTGCCAAGATCGGCGCGATCCAGGCTGTTTGCCACGGCGAGCTTGAACTCGGTCAACGGGCGGAGACCGCCGACAGGAACGTGGAAGCCGGGCTGGCCGAAGATGTCGATGATCTCGCGTAGCACAGGTCGGTCGGCTTCGACCGGCGGCGAAAAGAAGTAGCGATAGATATTCGCCCTGATCTCGACGCCGCTCAGCAACACATCGAAATTGTGAAGTTCGAAGCGCTCGGCACTCATGCCGCCATTGATCACCATCTGCCCGCCGAGCGCCAGGGTGCGGATCAATTCGCCGCTGACAGGTCCGCCGACATTGTCGATAATCCCGTTCAATCCGGCGCCACCGGTGATATCCATCACAGCTTCCCGGATACCTGCCTTCAAGTCCGAAAGGTCAAGAATGGCGGCGACGCCAAGCGTCTTCAGATCGAAGCTTTGGTGCGAGCGCCGCACCAGAGCGATGACGTTGATGCCGCGTCGTTGGGCGAACTGCATCACCATTGTCGAAATCGACGAATAGCCGGCCGTGACAGCCAACCACTGGCCAGGCCGCACACGGGAATCCACCATCAGATCCCACGCGGTAATGGGGTTCACCATCTGCCCGGCGCGTTCGACCGGATAGCCGGCAGGCAACGGGATCAGCCATTCGGCGGGAATGGCCGCGTACTCGGCCCAACTGCCATAATAGCTGAATGCGACGAGCGTGCCCGGTTCCAGCAAAACGTTCGCGCCAACGGCTTCGGCGATGCCGGCGCCATGGTTTCCCGCGATCTGCTGGGGAAAATGCGGCTTCTTCGGTTCGGGATAGAGGTTCTGGATAAACAGGAAGTCGCCCGGATTGATCGAGGCCGAGACCATCCTGACCAGCACCTCGCCATCGCCGATCCGCGGCATCGGCAGGTCGTCAACGTAGAGCACGTCGCGCGGCGAGCCGATGGCGTCAAATACAATTGCTTTCATGCCGGTCTCCATAACAAACGATCCGGGGCAAACAGTCTGGGCTTGGCCAGACCGTGCCGAAATTTGCGTCGGCGCCGCGGAACTTATGGCTGGCCGGCAAAGGCCAGAATTGGCAGATTTGACAATCTATGTGCTAAACTTGCCAATTTCCTCAGAGGGGCTGGTTTGGAAGCCGGACACGGCGCGGCGGGTCGCGGTTTTGTGAAGCGCCAGCGGGTTGGAAAAGAGGCTATGCGTTTGACGTTGCCATGGCGCGACATAGGTTAGCCCGGTCGGCGGCTCCCACCCGCCCCAGCATGAATCACCATGGAGATCAGCCTTGCAGAAACGTCGTCTCGGTCGCACCGACCTATCCATCGCGCCATTGGTTCTGGGCGGCAATGTGTTCGGCTGGACCGCCGATGAGAAAACCTCGTTCGACTTGCTCGACCGCTTTGTCGACGCCGGTCTCAACGCCATCGACACGGCCGATTCCTATTCGCGCTGGATTGCCGGCCACCAGGGCGGCGAATCCGAAACCATCATCGGCAAATGGATGAAGAGCCGCGGCAACCGCGACAGGGTTGTCGTCATCACCAAGGTCGGTTCGGACATGGGGCAGGGCAAAAGGGATCTGTCCGCCGCCTATATCGAAAAGGCCATTGATGCCTCGCTGAAGCGGCTGCAGGTCGATACCGTCGATCTCTATCTGTCGCACTGGCCCGACCCTGCGACCCCGTATGAGGAAACGCTCGGTGCTTACCAGAAACTGCTCGACAAGGGCAAAATCCGCTATGCCGGCGCTTCCAACCTCGACGCCGCCCAATTGCGCGCCGCACTCGACGTAGCAAGCCTGCGCGGCCTGCCGCGCTACGAGGTGCTGCAGCCGGAATACAACCTCTACGACCGCTCGTTCTTCGATGGTCCGCTGCGTGATCTGTGCGTGGCCGAGGACATCGGCGTCATCACCTATTTCAGCCTCGCCAAAGGGTTTTTGAGCGGCAAGTACCGCAGCGAAGCCGATCTCGGCAAAAGCCCGCGCGGCGGCGGTGTGAAAGGGTATCTCAACGCGCGTGGCATGCGCATTCTCTCAGCGCTCGACGCCGTGTCGGCCAGACATTCGGCCAAGCCGGCGGAAGCGGCGCTGGCCTGGGTCATGGCGCGCCCCGGCGTCACCGCTCCGATCGCCAGCGCGACGACGCTCGGCCAGCTCGACAGCCTGGTGCGTGCGGCGTCGTTGCAGCTCAGTCCGGACGATATCGCCGAGCTCGACAAGGCCAGCGCATAGCCGCGCACGATCGTTCAAGACCCGCACCGCTGCCTTGCCTACCGTCCTACATCGTCACAGGATGCCGGGACGCCGCATGGCCGGACAGGTTCTTCTCGATCAGCAGCTATGGCAGCAATTGCTGGCGCTTGTGCTGGCATCGGCCATCGTCATGGGCAGCCCGGGGCCGGCGACGATAAGCGTCACCGCGGTCGGCGCCGCGTTCGGCCTGCGGGATTCGCTCCGCTATGCCTCGGGGATCGTTGTTGGCACGATCCTCGTGCTCGTGGTGGTGGCGACGGGCATCATGGCCGTTCTCGCCGCGTTGCCGAAGCTCGCGGCGCTGCTGGCGGTCGCCTCGGCAGCCTACATCCTTTACCTGGCGTTCAAGATAGCGACGGCGCCGCCACTGACGGCACGCGTCCGTGGAGCGGCGCTTCCCACTTTCCTTGGCGGGTTTCTTCTGGCTGTTGCCAACCCGAAAGCCTATGTGGCGATTGCCGCCGTGTTCGCCAGCGCGTCTTCCGGCGCCGGCGGTCTCGGTATTTCAGCCAAGCTGGGGGTTCTCACCTTGATGATCGTTGCCATTCATCTCTTGTGGCTTCTCGCCGGCGCAGCCTTTGCACGTTTGCTGCGCAAACCGCTGGCTTCGCGGATCATCAATCTGGTGTTTGCCGTGACGCTGGTTGCAACAGCCGCCCTGGCTGCCCTGCCGTGAGCCCTTGTGGCATCTGAGGCCGTTGCCTCAGCCTTTCAATTCAGGTTTCGCGTCCAGCTCACCAAGCCTTTTCACCGCAGTCGGCGGCATCGGCGGCGGGTTCGGCGTTTGCGACGCCTCGACGAGGAGCTGGTCGCAGGCGGCCTCCGTCTCGCCGATCAGCCGTTGCATGAATTCGTCCTTGCCGAGGCCGGGCGGGATCGGCGACAGGAAGCGCGCCTTGATCGTGCCGGGATAGCGCAGGAATTTGCGGCGCGGCCAATAGAGGCCGGCGACGTGAGCGACCGGCACCACCGGAATGCCAAGTTGCGCGTAGAGTTCGACGATGCCGTATTTGTAGACCGGCTCGTCGCCCGGCGCCCGGCGCGTGCCCTCGGGATAGATGATGAGCTGGCGGGGATTGCGCGCCAATTCCTGTTTGGTCGCGGCGATCACCATCTTCAATGCCTTCGAGCGGCTGCCGCGGTCGACCGGAATCATCCGCATCTTCAAGATGTACCAGCCGAAGAACGGGATCCAGGTCAGCTCCCGCTTCAATATGTAAACGGGATCGTCGAGGAACGGCAGGAAAGCGATCGTGTCCCAGAAGGACTGGTGCTTCGGCGCCAGGATGAAGGAGCCTTCAGGCAGGTTCTCCTGGCCGGTGATCTCGCTTCTGGTGCCGGCGATCTTGTCGTAGAGCCACATGCTGGTGCGCGACCAGAATTTCGGCACGAACCAGGCGCGGTGGCGCGGCGACAGGAAATAATACGGGGTCCAGAGGATCATCTGGACGATCAGATTGAGGTAAAAGGCGAGATTGAACGCCAGCGAGCGGAAATAGAGCATACAGCAAGTGCCCGGTGAGGAGGTGTGCGTTGGTTACACCAAGCGCCGGCAAAAAGGAAACGGTGCGAGGCGGGCGATCGGCCCGGTTTTGCGGTAGGCCGTCCTTCGTCACGCCTGCCACGCCGCCTGCAGCAGGCGCTGCTTCAGGCGTGGGGCGGCGAAGTCGAGGAACGCGCGCAGCTTCACCGGCAGCAGCCCTTGGCCGGCGTGGACGAGGCTCACCGGCCATGGCTCGGGCTCGAACTCCTGCAGCACGGGGCGCAGCGTACCCGACCGAACCGCGGCGGCGATCTGGTAGGAAAGCAGCCTCGTCACGCCGACGCCAGCAATCGCCGCATCGATTGCCGCCTCAGCGGTGTTGACCCGTAACCTGGAGCGGACCGGTACGGTGAATTCGGCCTTGCCGGTGGCGAAACTCCAGGCGGAGGCGTTGAGCCCTTCGAAGGTGATCGCACTGTGTGCTGCAAGCTCTTGCGGCGTTTTCGGCGTGCCGTGCTCGGCGAGATAGGCCGGGCTCGCGCAAACGACGCGGCGGATCGAACCCAGGCGGATGGCGACCAGGCTCGAATCGGCAAGGGCGCCGATGCGGATGGCGAGATCGATGTGCTCTTCGACCAACTGGGTTATCCGGTCGGCGAGTGTCAGCCGCACACTTACGTCGGGGTAGGCGGCGAGAAAGGCGGTGACGACCGGCAGCACATGCAGGCGGCCGAAGACGATCGGCGCGGTGACGATCAGTTCGCCGGTCGGGGCGCTGTACTCGCCGGCGGCTATTCGCTCGGCCTCGCCGACCTCGTCGAGAATGCGACGACAGGCGGCGAGATAGGCGTGGCCGGCATCGGTCAGCGACAGCTGCCGCGCCGAGCGGTTCAACAGCCGTGTCTTCAGGTGCCTTTCCAGGTCCGAAACCTTGCGGCTGACCGTCGTCAGCGGAATGCCGAAGCGACGCCCGGCAGCCGAAAGGCTGCCTGTCTCCGCCGCGGCAACGAAAAGCGACATGGAGTGGAGGCGATCCATAACTTTCCCGAAAAAATTGGCCCTTCCGAAGAATGGAAGGACGCATCGCAGATATGGCATCTGCTTCTCGAAGATGGAAGTATCTACTTTTCGGTGAGTAATGCAGCGTAGCTCGGCAGTTGAGGAGGGTCTTCATGAACGCTCACACCAGCGATGTTGCCTTCACACCGACGGTGAAGGCGATCCAAGCCCGCAAGGGCTCGCGCCAGGCCTATGCCCGTGTTGAGGAGCGTGGTGGCTGGCAGGCGGCAATCACGCCCGATCTCGCCGCCTTCATCGAGGCGCAGACCAGCGTCTTCCTGTCGACCGCCAATGCTGACGGGCAGCCTTACATCCAGCATCGCGGCGGGCCTGCCGGTTTCCTCAAGGTGCTCGACGAACGGACGATCGGCTTTGCCGATTTTTCCGGCAACAGGCAGTTCATCACCCAAGGCAATCTCAGCGACAACCCACAGGCTTTCCTGTTCCTCATCGATTATGCCCACCGGCAGCGCATCAAGATCTGGGGCACAGCGCAGGTCGTCGAGGGCGATGCCGAACTGATGGCAAAGCTGATGCCGCAAGACTACAAAGCGCGACCCGAACAGGTCATCCTGTTTACCGTTTCTGCCTGGGATTCCAATTGCTCACAGCACATCCCGCAGCGTTTCGAAGCGGCCGATGTGGCGGCGGCTCTGGCCGAACGCGACAGGCGTATAGAACGGCTTGAGCAGGAGATCACGCGCTTGCGCTCGGGTGCAACAGCCAGGGAATAAAAACTGCCGGTGCCGTTCAGTTTCCGCCCGCGGCGTCGGCCAGCGTGACGCTGTTGGGCGGTGGCTTCACCGGCATGATGCCACGCGCCAGCGCCAGCAGGTATTTGCTGTATTCGGTGAACAGCACGCGCAGCGCTTCCGGCTTGGTCAGCCAGCCGCCATTCCCGAGGTTGGTGTTGACCACCGGATAGGGTTCAAGCCTGGCGCCGCGTAGCAGCCGGCCCATTTCCAGCAGGCTGCGCGGCATGTGATAATTGTTGGTGACGAGGATGACCGTGCCGTAGGCATGGTCCTCGACCCATTTGGCGCTTTCCTCGGCATTGCCGATCGTGTCGAGCGCGGCGCGGTCGATGTCTACGCAGCAGGAAAACAGCCTCTTGTCGCCGCCGGTCGCGGCTTGAAGCTGGCGGCGGCTGGCGGAAGGATGGACGCCGCTGATCAGAAGCCGCTCGCCCTTGCCGGACGCAAGCAGGCCCATCGCGGCGTCGAGGCGCGACTGACCGCCGGTCAGCACGATGATAGCGTCGGCCCTTGCCGGATCGGCGGGCGTCGTCAGACGGCTGACGGTGTTGGCGAACCAGCCGAAGCCGGCGACAAACAGCGCCACAAGGGCGAGCAGAACGAGGGCCGAAAGTCGCAAGGAGCGGGCTGCCAGCAGCCGCCCGTGTTTGGCGAACTGATCCGGCTTGGCAAATTCATCAGGCCCGGCGAATTCATGCGGACGCGCAACCAGCACTGGCATGCACCCAGCGGTATCGGTCGAGTCCCGAACGTCCATCATGAAATGGTTAACCCCGAAATACGGCCTTTGGTAGGAAAAAAATGCAATTTTCGTGACGATGCGTTTTCATCCGTGATCGATCTTTCCTTTAGCCGGCGTCCGGCTGGCGAATGTCGATGTCGCTGAGATAGGTAACCACGGTGAAATGGGAGGTTGCCGCGGTCAGCGCGCCGATCACCAGCACCATGACAGCGACCCCGAGATAACCCGCCGAGCCGATGGCGAAATTGCCGAACAGGGCGGTCGCCTGGTCGGCCTGCGGCGTTGCCATGTTGCGTGACGACCACCAGGAGAAGACGATGAAGACGAGGATTGCCGCGGCGCCGCCCGCCGCGGCGCCCTTCATGCCGGTGACCAGAAAATGCCGGCGGAATTCGCGCGCGATGAAGCGCGCCTCGGCGCCGACGAAATGCAGCACCTCGATGATGTGGCCGTTGCCGGCCATGGCGCCGCGCGTCGCGAATACCACGGTCAGCACCGTCGCCGACAGCATCAGTGCCAGCACTGCGATACCGATCGTTACCGTGGTGCGGGCCATGGCAACCAGCCGGTCGACCCAGGTGCGATGATCGTCGAGCGAGGCACTCGGCAGCTTCGGCGTGATCGCCGCGCGCAGTGCGGCGAAATCGGGCGGACTGTTCTCGTCGATGGTGATGATGATCAGACGCGGCACCGGCAGCTCATCGATGTTCAGGCCCGAGCCCAACCAAGGCTCGAGCAGCCGGGCCGTCGCTTCGCGGTCGACGATCCTGGCGCTTTTCACGCCGGGGAATTCGCCGGCGATCTGCGAGGCCAGCGCAAGTGCGGCCTCCATGTCGAGGCCGTCGACCGGCTTGATCTGGATGGTCGCCTCGCGCGAGATCTGGTTCTCCCAGACCGAGGCGGTGTCACGCACCAGCGTGACTGCGCCAAACGTCAGGCAGGACAGAAACGTCATGATGGCGATGACCAGCACCAGCGCCCGGCCGGCGATGTTCTGCGCCGGCACGATCGGCGCCATCTTGCGCTGGACGCGGGGCTTGGCCGCCGCGGCGTCGTGACCCTCGAAATGTTCGACGGAGAGCTCAGTCATAGATGTCCAGCCTTCCGCCGGCCAGGATCATGCGCCGTGCGTCGACCTGTTCCATCAGGCCGAGGTCGTGCGTGGCGATCACCACGGCAGTGCCCAGCCGGTTGAGCTCGATGAACAGCCGCAGCAGGCGTCGCGCCAGTGGTGGATCGACATTGCCCGTCGGCTCGTCGGCGAGCAGGATCTCGGGCTGCTCGATCAACGCCCGGGCGATCGCTGCGCGCTGTTTCTCGCCGCCTGACAGCACCGGCGGCAGCACATGCATGCGTTCGCCGAGGCCGACCCATTTCAGCAGCTCGGTGACGTCGGTGCGGTAGGTCGCCTCCTCGCGGCCGCGCACGCGCAGCGGCAAGGCCACGTTCTCGTAGGTGGTCATATGGTCGAGCAGGCGAAAATCCTGGAACACCACGCCGATGCGGCGTCTCAGATGCGGCAATTCGGTGCGCGAGATGCGCGAGCGGTCCTTGCCGAAGATGGTGATCAGGCCGCGCGTCGGCTTCAGCGACATGAACAGAAGCCGCAGCAACGTCGTCTTGCCGGCGCCTGAAGGTCCGCTCAGGAACTGAAAGGAGCGCTCCGGAATGTGCAAGGAGATGTCGCGGAGGATCTCCGGACCCATGCCATAGCGGAGGCCGACATTTTCGAAGCGGATCACTTTCGACGACCTGAAATTCTCGGCGGCAAGATGCCAGCCCTTTCTGTGGAAAGACCATCGGCCGGCATGGTTAACCGACGGTTAATTTGGGGGCTTTTCAAACGAGTCACAGGGGTTCCGGTGGGGAAGCGTTAACCATTTCCGTTTACCCAAAAGAAACGAACAGCGAACAGGTGCCGTAGTGTTGGGCCACGATGGCTGACGATCGAACCGCGCGCCCGGTTTCCGGCGAAATCATGACCGATCCGGCCGCCGAGCCGGAACGCATCATGCGCGACGTGACCGCCGACGTCATCGATGCCGATTATGAGGTGCTGCCCCGCCATTTTACGAGTCCAGACTTTGCACCGCCGCCTGCGCGCATGATTTCTACGCCTTCGATCGAAGGCATGGACATGTTGCGCAAGCCCGAAACCGCCGTCGAACGGCCGTTGTGGGTGCACGGTGGGCCGATCTTCTGGATTGCCGGCGTCGGTGCCGCCTTTGCCGCCTTCTGGATTTCGGGCGGCCATGCGCTGGTTCGTTAGAACGGCACCAGAAAATCAACAGGTCACCAGATAAACGATTCGCGACGCGCTGGAGACCGTTCGCGGCGCCCTGCCAAAGTTTGGCCTTGCCAGACGGCTCGACATGCCTAGAAACGGGGTTGAAGACCGTTTTCGGTCAGCTTCGCCTACAAGGCGATCATTTCTGGAAAGGCGGCCAATGCCAGTTGTGCGCGGCAAGGACATCGAAGTCCTGTTTTCGGCGTCCGCCATCGCGCGGCGGAATCTGGAACTTGCCAAGGAGATTGCCGGGCACGACTACCACGACCTTCTGGTAATCTCGGTGCTGAAGGGATCATTCATCTTCGCCGCCGATCTTATCCGTGCCATGCACGATGTCGGCCTGTCGCCGGAGGTTGAGTTCATCTTCATCTCGAGCTATGGCGCCGGGACAACCAGCGGTGAGGTGAGGGTGCTGCGCGACATCGACAACGAGGTCGCCGGCCGCGATGTGCTTCTCATCGACGACATCCTCGAATCCGGCAAGACGCTGAGCTTCACCCGTGACCTCATGCTGTCGCGCGGCGCGAGGAGCTGTGCCATCGCCGTGCTGCTCGACAAGCGCATGCGCCGCCAGACCACGCTCAACGCCGACTATGTCGGCTTCGACTGCCCCGATTATTTCGTCGTCGGTTATGGCATGGACGTCGCCCACGCGTTTCGCGAATTGCCGTTCGTCGGCATGGTCAAGGGCGACGCTTGAGGCCTTTTTGATAATTCTACTCCGGCGGACACCTGACGCAGTGTTCTGCGCTTCCTGCAGCGCAGCGCGTCCTTTGGACGCGCAAAGGACGCTGTAGCACTTTTGATTTTGCGCATGATGCTTTCCGAAATCGAAACCGAGTTCGGGATCAAGCGCGAAGCTCCCGGACTCGAACGTCCGCTCCCCTCCGGTTCTCGAAAACCACGCCATCTGACTCGCCGGAGCGAATTCTGAAAAGGCCTCATCGACACTCAGCGCCTTCAGGAAACATCAACTTTTCCTCGCCAAATATCCTGCCCATGGCAAAGCTCTTGATCGTTGAGGACGATGAATCCGTCCGCACCCTCGCCGCCCGTGCGCTCGAACGCGCCGGGCATAATGTCACTATTGCCGCCGACGGCGCGCACGGTCTTTCTCTGATCCGGGCGGCGCAAGGGGGCTACGACCTTGTGCTGTCCGACATCCGCATGCCGGAGATGGACGGCATCGAGATGGCCAAGGCGGCAGCGGCGCTGTTCCCGGCGATGAAGATCATGCTGATGACCGGCTTTGCCGATCAGCGCGAGCGCGCCGAGGAATTGGACGGCGTTATTCTCGATGTCGTGCAAAAGCCGTTCACGCTGGCTGAAATTCGCGCCCGCGTCGAACAGGCGCTCGCCTGTTTCGCCTAAAGCCCAAGGCCGACCCCTTCACGCAGGGTCGCAGGTCGCAGCGATGGCTGGCGCGCCGCTCCGGCGCCGGCTGGCATTGAGCGCAAACAGGCCGGCGCCGATGATGAGGGCTGCGCCGGCCGCCGTCGCCGGTCGCGGCACTTCGGCAAAGAACAGAAAACCCCATAGCGGCGACCAGATGATACCGGTGTATTCGAAGGTGGCGACGCTGTTGGCGGGCGCCAACCGGTAGGCCTGCGACAACAGGATCATGCCGGCCGAGGCAACGAAGCCGCATGCCCCCATCTTCAGCAGATCCGACGTCGTCGGCCAGACCCATGGCCGGACTAGGAATTCGAGGCTCGGATGCACGGCATGGTCGATGTCTGCCAGCCAAAACAGCCCCGCCACCAGGGCAGCACCGGCCAGATAGGCGCCGTTCTGGTAAAACGCCATAACGGTCGAGGATTCGGTGTCGCCGATCTTGCGTGCCATCAGTTGCGAAAAACCGTAGAGCAGAGCCGAGCCTAGCGACAGCAGCGCCGCCCAGTCGAACACGCCGGCACCCGGGCGCGCCATCACCAGCACGCCGAGCATGCCGACCAGGACGGTGGCGAGCGCCTGCCAGGACACGCGTTCGCCGAGATACGGGCCGGCCAGCGCCATGATGAACAGTGGCGCCATGAAATAGAGCGCCACCGCGTCGGCCAGCGGCAGGGCGGCGATTGCCAGATAGTAGGCCGTGTAGGAGGTGAACTGGATGAAGGCGCGCATCGTCAACATGCCGAACCGCTTCGACTGGATCGCCTGCAATCCGACGTCGGCGTGGACGAGGAAAACCAGGATCGGCAGGGCGACGATCGAGCGGATCGCCATCACCTCGGTGACGGGATAGCGGCTCGACACCGCCTTGACCAGCGGGTCCTGCAGTGAAAAGACCAACACGCCGAGACAGAGGCTGAGGATGCCGAGCACAAGCCGATTCTGCATGGGCGCTCCGGTCTCCTGCGCGCCGGCCGGAAGCAGGCCTGCATCCGGGTAAAAAGAACCCGCCACCGTTTCGGGCAGCGGGTACGAGTGAGGACTTTTGATTGGTCCGCGGCCGATTTCGCGGCCGCATATCCAATGGGTGAGGCGACTATCGTCCGCCGTTTGACATGTTGCAAACGAATTGGAATGATGCCAGCAATCAGATTTTCTTATGGCGGGCACATGCGACCCAATCTCGACAGCGACCTCTTGCGCACCTTCGTCGCGGTCGCCGACACCGGCAATTTCACCAAGGCGGCGGAGCGGGCCGGCCGCACCCAGTCGGCGGTCTCGATGCAGATGAAGAAGCTCGAAAGCATGGTCGGCGACAGCCTGTTCGAGCGCGGCTCGCGTGGTGTGGCGCTGACGCGGCGCGGCGGCGAGCTCATCGCCAACGCCAGGCGCATCGTTTCGCTGCTCGACGAGACGGCGGCATCGATGGTCGCGGCGCCGCTTGGCGGGCCGGTGCGCATCGGTATCCCGGAGGAATATGGCCACGCGATCCTGTCGCGCGCGCTCGGTGCCTTTGCCAAGCGCCATCCTCAGGTCGACATCACCGTCCGCTACGCGCATTCCGGTGCGCAGATCGCGGCGCTCGCCGCCGGCGAGCTCGATCTGGCGGTGGTGTTCGAATGGCAGGATCTCTCGGGCGGTGAGGTGCTGATGCATGATCCGACCGTATGGGTGACGTCGGAGCTGCATCACATGCATGAGGACCGGCCGGTGCCGATCGCGCTCTACAACCGCGCCGGCTGGTGCAAGGATTTCGCGATAAAGTCGCTGGAACAGCGCGGTCTCGCCTATCGTGTCGCCTACACCAGCGATACCAATGGCGGCCTGCGGCTCGCCGTCACCTCCGGGCTGGCGATTGCGCCGATCTCGCGCAGCAACATTCCGGCCGGCTGCCGCGAACTTACGGCCGCCGACGGCTTCGGCGACATCGATTCCTCGAACGTAGTGCTGCGGCGCAATCCGAACGCTTCCGGCGAGGCGATCGACGGCATGGAAGAGGCGATCCGCGAGGCGTTCACCAACCGTTAAACACGTCGCTCGGTCCGGCGATAGCTGCCACCACGGAGGACCGCGCACGGCGATCTTCCAAAAATGTAGAGTGCAGCCTTACTTCAGCTCCAGCAACCGCTCCAGATAGCTGCGCTCGATATCGGGGCTGAGCGCGTTGCCGAGCCGCTTGCGGATTGCCTCGAGGATCTGGCGGGCGCGCTGCACGTCGATCTCGTCAGGCACTCTCACCGAACTTCCGTCATCGGGACCCTCGCTGGTGCGGGGCCGCCCGAGCGGGTCACGGTCGGCATTCTGCTGGCGTCCGCCCTGCCCGTTGCCGCCCTGGTCGCCTTGCATCGCTTGCAATTGCTTCATCATATCCTTGGCGCCCCTGCGCAAGGCTTCCAATGCGCGGCCCTGGTGGCCGACGGCTTGGTCGCCCTCGCCCTCGCCGAGCGCCTGTTCGGCATTGCCCATGGATTTGCCGGCTTCGCCAAACCCCTCATTGGGGTCGAGGCCCATGCCTTCGAGGCCCTTCCTCAATTGATCGAGCTCGCTCTGCAGCTTGCCCTGGCCTTCCTGCAATTGCTTCAGCGCATCGGCAAATTCCTGCGGCGTCATCGGCTTCGGCCGGCCGAGCGGATCGCGGTCGTCGCCCGGGCTGGGCTTGCCCCCTTCGCCCATCGGGCCTTGCTCACCGTTCTCGCCGAGTTGCTCGTCGCGGTTCTGCCCGCGCTGTTGCTGGCCGCGCTGCATCTGGTCCATACGGAATGTGTCGTTCATCATCTCCTGCTGGCGCCGCATGATCTCGCCCAGCTTGTCCATCTGCTGGCGCATCTCGCTATCCTGCTGGCCGCCTTGCTGCTGGCGGCCTGCCTGCAGATTGTTCATCATGTCCTGCAGCTCCGACAGCAATTGCTGCGCCTGGTCGCGATTGCCGGATTTCGCCAGGTTCTCGATTTGGTCCATCATGCGGTCGATGTCGCTCTGGCGCAGTTCCTGGCCGTTTTGCTGCATCTGTGGCGCATTCGGATTCTGCTGCGCCCGCGCCGCGAATTCCTGCAGGAACTGGTTCATCGCCTCGCGCAGTTCCTTCATCGCCTTCTCGATCTCTTGGTCGCTGGCGCCGTTCTTGATCGCATCCTGCAGCGCCTGCTGCGCCTGGCGCAGCCGCTTCTCGGCCGCCGACAGATTGCCTTCCTCGATGCCGAGCGCGATCTCCCAGAGGTAAGCGACCTCGTCGCGCAACTGGTCGTCGCTGTCGGCCATCTTCAGCCGGGTGCGGGCGCTCATGATGGCGAGGTAGTGCGCCATATTGTCGAACGTGTCTTCCGGCCTGAGCGTGATCGCATCCATCAGGTCGAGCACGCGGTCCTTGGCATAGGCATCGAGCGCCAGTATGCGGCGCTGCTCGACCACGGCCCGCGCCAAGGGGTTGGAGAATGGCCGCTCCGGCATCACCAGCGTCTTGGTTTCGCTGGTCGCCGTGTGTCCGGCGCCGTCGGTAGCGACAAGCGACAGCTTGACGTTGCCACCGGCCCAGACATGGTCGGTCAGATCCTTCGTCGTTTTGGCGGCATTGGCCTTGCCGCCGCGGCGCGGCAACGTCAGCGGCATTTCCGGCGGCCCATAGAGCGGATGCGCGTTGGGCACCTGCGGATCGGCCAATGCGAAAACCGCCTTGGCGGAGGCCGCGCCATAGTCGTCGTCGATCTGGTAGTTGAGCTCGAAGGCGCCGTTGACGGCGCGTTTCGGCTCACCGACAAAGCGGATCTGCGGCGGCTTGTCGGGGATTATGGCGAAGGCCCAGCGGCCGAGCTCGCCGTCGCCGGATTGCAGCGTCAGCATGCCGTCGGCCGTCAACTTGCCGCTGAACTGGCGCACGGTGGAAGGCGTTGCAGTATTTGCCTCTGGCTTGGCTTGCGGCCCGGTCGGATCGATGGCGCGGGTGTTGCCGCCGGCGTCGGCGTAGTTCAGCGTTTCCTCGCCCGAACCGCCCGTGACGCGCAGCGACACGTCGCTGCCTTCCGGAACGGTGAAGGTCGGCGCCGCTTGATTGGCATTGTTGGCAAGGACAGGGGCGTTGAGGAATACTGGTGGCCTGCCGGTATAGGCCGGTGGCGTCACCCAGGCATCAATGCGCGGCGGCACGACGTCGCGCGCGGCACGGGCAACAAACCCGTCAGTCAGCTTGCCGCCCGACGGCCCGAAGGAGAAGGCAAAGGCGGTGACCAACAAAAGCGCCGCAACGGCGCGCAACGCCCACGGGTCATGCTCGGGGACGCGCGTGCGCGGCACGTCGCCGCCAAGCTCGCCCAGCCGGTCGGCCATGCGCCGCTGATGCTCGCGCCACAGGGCTCGCGAAAAAATGCTTTCCTTGCCGCTCGGGCGATCGGTCTGGACCTGCACCGGGCTGTGCAGCAACCGGTTGGCCGCCTCGATGCGGCGGTCGACCTCGACACTGGATGGCGTGCGGAAGAAACGCAATGGATAGAGTGCGGCAAGCGCTGCGACGCCGAATGCCGTGATGAGACCGAATCGCGCTAAATCGGGCAAAAGCGGGAACAGACCGAGCCACGAGATACTGAGAAACAGGCTGGCGACGATGATCAGCGGCAGCAGCAACGGCCAGCCGCGCTCGACGATTATCGAGACCTGCGTCGCCAGCCGGCTCAAGGCAAGGCGCCCGGCCAGGCTGCGATCGCTGGTAAAGACGGGTCGTTGCGTCATCGGCCCTTCCTGGCCGGGCGGGATAGCCCGGACCTCACGAGTCTATCGCATGGGCCCGAAAAGTCGATTTTCGGGAAGCACGATGCGAAGACCCAAAATCTTAGCGCATACGTCGTGCATTCAGGCGGCTGCACGTCGCCCTAAGGATACCAACAAACACGGCGAAGGCGAGGCGGTTCCCCAAAACGTGAACAATAATGCCCCGGATATTGTCAAAATTTCGCTGGATTGGCGTTTGCGCCGCAGACCAGAACGGCAACGCGCTCGCCCACAGCCGGCCTGTAGCGGCCGGACAGGAGCGCCGCGAAGGCCGCCGCACCGCCCGGCTCGGAGATGATTCGCACCCGGTCCCACAGCGCCGCCTGGGCGGCGATAATGTCGTCGTCGCCGACGAGGATCGAGCGCTCGACGAACGCCTCGGCGATAGGAAACATCATTTCGCCGACACGCTTCGGCGCGAGCGAATCGGCGGCGATGCCCTCGGTCGGGGCATCGACAGGCCGGCCAGCCTCGAAAGCGCGGTGTAGCGTCGGCGCACCCTCCGGCTCAACGGCAATGATCCTGATGCGGCCGGAAAACCAGGCGGCGATGCCGCCGATCAAGCCGCCGCCGCCGACAGCGACCAGCAGCGTGTCGAGCTTCGGCAGGTCGGCCTCGATCTCGAGGCCCAGCGTGCCTTGCCCGACCAGCGTCTCCTCCTGGTTGAAGGCGTGGATCTGCAGCGCGCCGGATTTTTCGGCGAAGCTCTCGCTGGCGGCCAGCGCCTCGGCATAACGGGCGCCGCCGACGATCAGCTCGGCGCCGTAGCCGCGGATGCGGTCCAGCTTGGCCGGCGGGCTCACTTCGGGAACAAAGATGGTCGCCTTATGGCCGAGCCGCATGGCGGCATAGGCGACCGCGGCGCCGTGGTTGCCGCCCGATGCGGCGACGACGCCAACTGCGGGAACCGGCCGTTCGAGGAGATTGGTGAACGCGCCACGCGCCTTGAACGAGCCGGAATGCTGCAGGCATTCGAGCTTCAGGTCGACAGGCAGAGGCGGGCGGCCGAAATCGGCCATGTCGACGCGCAGCACCGGCGTGTGGCGCACGAAGGGCCGGATGCGGGGTTCCATCGCCGCAATGCGCTCGCGGGTGATCGTGTGGCCATGCAGCATGCTTCACTCCCAGAGTTGACATTCAGAGTTGACATTACTTAGTAACTTGGCAAAGTGCCTAAATGCAAGAGGTCGACGTCTTCAAAGCGATTGCCAGCGAGCGCAGACTGCAGATCCTCGATTGGCTCAAGGACCCGCGCGCGCATTTTCCGCCGCAGGCGGACGGTGATCTGGTCGAGGACGGGGTCTGCGCGCTGCTGATCGCGGAAAAGCTGGGGATCACGCAGGCGACGCTCAGCGAGCATATGCGCGTGCTCACCCAGGCAGGGCTTTTGCGCAGCAAGCGTATCAAGCAGTGGATATTCTATCGCCGGAACGAGGACAGGATCGCCGAGGCCAGGGCGCTCATCCAGCACCGGCTGTAGCGCTGCAAGGTATCTCTCAGGTCAACCAATCAGGCACCGAATCCAGCCCGATCAATTCGTCATAGGTCTGGCGCGGGCGCACGATGTGGAAGCGGTCGCCGTCGACCAGCACTTCCGGCACCAGCGGCCTGGTGTTGTAGGTGCCGGCCTGGACGGCGCCATAGGCGCCGGCGGTGGCGACAGCGATCAGGTCGCCGGCTTTCAGCCTGGGCAGGTCACGGTCGAGCCCGAGATAGTCGCCGGTCTCGCAGACCGGGCCGACGACGTCGACCCTCATGCGCGGTGCTGCGACCGGCTGCTGCACCACCGGCCTGATGTCGTGGAAGGCGTCGTAAAGGGTCGGCCGGATCAGATCGTTCATCGCGGCGTCGACGACGAGGAAGTTCTTGGCGTCGCCCTCTTTCACGAAGATGACCTCCGAGACCAGGATACCGGCATTGCCGACGATCAGCCGGCCCGGCTCGAACATCACTTTCAGCCCGAGCTTGGCGACATGCTTCCTGACGATCTGGGCATAGGCTTCGGGCAAAGGCGGCGGGTTGTTGTCGACGCGGTAGGGAATGCCGAGGCCACCACCGACATCGATATGCTCAATGGCATGCCCGTCGGCACGCAACGCGCCGACCAGTTCCACCAGCAGCGCGAAGGCGTCGTCGAAGGGCTGCAATTCGGTGATCTGGCTGCCGATATGGGTATCTATGCCGGTGATCTTGATGCCCGGCAACTCAGCCGCGCGGGCATAAACCTTCCGCGCCTGCTGCCAGGGAATGCCGAACTTGTTCTCGGCCTTCCCAGTCGAAATCTTCTTGTGCGTCCTGGCGTCGACATCCGGGTTGATGCGCAGCGAGATCGGCGCGATCTTGCCCAGCGCGGTGGCGCGGGCCGACAGCAGCTCCAGCTCCGGTTCGGATTCGACGTTGAAACAGAGAATGCCGGCCGAGAGCGCAAAATCCATTTCGCGCGCGGTCTTGCCGACGCCTGAAAACAGGATCTTGCTTGCCGGAATGCCGGCGGCCAAAGCGCGGCGCAGTTCGCCTTCCGAGACAACGTCGGCGCCGGCGCCGAGCCTTGTCAGCACCTTCAGCACAGCCTGGTTGGAATTCGCCTTCATGGCATAGCAGACGAGGGCGTCGAGCCCGGCAAAAGCTTCGGCAAAGACGCGAAAATGCCTGGTCAGCGTCGCCGTCGAATAGCAATAAAACGGCGTGCCAACACTGGCGGCGATATCTGATATTGCCACGTCCTCGGCATGCAGTACGCCGTCGCGGTAGTCGAAATGGTTCACGAGATCGGTCCGAAAATCAGAGCAGCGGGTCGAGGATGAATTTCTTGTCCTCGACAGGTTTTTCCGGCTCCGGCGGCAAAGATTGCTTGGCCTTCTCGGCGTCCTTGCGCGCCTGCACGGCTGCCGCGTAGGGCGTATCGAGCGCAGCCTTCCTGCCGCAGGCCGCAACGGTCGCCATCGCCGCTAGCAGCGTCAGCGTCACCAAAATCCTGCTTCCGGTCATCGCGTCATCCGTCCGAAACTGTTGCCCGCAGCGCTTCTAGCCGAGTTTTGCGGCCATTGCACCCCGCGTCTTACGCCTTGGCGAGCCGCTTTTTCCAGTAGCGGATCTGCTTGCGCACCTCGGACGGCGCGGTGCCGCCGAAGCTTGTGCGGCTCTTTACAGAATTCTGCACGGCCAGAACCGAAAACACGTCGGCGCTGATACCGAGGTGAATGGACTGCAAATCCTGCAGCGAAAGCCTGTCGAGCCCGACCTTCTTGTCCTCGGCCAGCGCCACCGCCCGGCCAGTGATATGGTGCGCCTCGCGGAACGGCAGGCCGAGCGTGCGTACCAGCCAGTCGGCGAGGTCGGTCGCAGTCGAATAGCCGGCGCCGGCCGCCTTTTTCATCGCGGCAGTGTTCACCGTCATGTCGCGCACCATGCCGGTCATCGCCGCCAGCATCAGGTCGAGCGTCTCTGCCGCGTCGAAGACGGATTCCTTGTCTTCCTGCATGTCCTTGCCATAGGTCAGCGGCATGCCCTTCATTACCGTCAGCAGGCCGACCAGATGGCCGGTGACACGGCCGGTCTTGCCGCGCACCAGTTCGGCGGCGTCGGGGTTCTTCTTCTGCGGCATGATCGACGAACCCGTCGAGAAGCTATCCGACAGCCTGACGAAACCGAATTGCGGGGTCGACCAGATGATGATCTCTTCGGCCAGCCGCGACAGATGTGTCGCGCAGATCGCCGCCAGCCCCAAGAATTCCAGCGCGAAATCGCGGTCCGAAACGCTGTCGAGCGAATTGCGCATCGGTTCGCGAAAACCAAGCGCCGTTGCCGTCTGGTGCCGGTCGATCGGAAAGCTGGTGCCGGCAAGGGCGGCCGCACCGAGCGGGCTTTCGTCCATCCGTTCGATCGCATCGCGGACGCGCGACAGGTCGCGCGCAAACATCTCGACATAGGCCATGCAGTGGTGGCCGAAGGTCACCGGCTGCGCCGCTTGCATGTGGGTGAAGCCCGGCATCACCGTTGCCGCATGCTCCTCGGCCCGGGCGAGGAACGCTGTGATCAGGCCTTTCAGCGCCTCGGCGACACGAAAGCACTCGTCTTTGACCCAGAGCCTGAGGTCGACCGCCACCTGGTCGTTGCGCGAGCGGGCAGTGTGCAGGCGGCCGGCGGCAGGGCCGATCAAATCGGCGAGGCGGGCCTCGACATTCATGTGGATGTCTTCCAGCCTGGTCGAGAACTCGAATGTGCCGGCCCCGATCTCTGCCAGGATCGTGTTCAGCCCGTGACTGATTTTTTCTTGATCGGCCGCCGAAATAATGCCCGTTTGCGCCAGCATCTCGCTATGGGCGATCGAGCCGCGAATGTCCTGGGCATAGAGTTTGCGGTCGAACGAGATCGACGCGTTGATCGCTTCCATGATTGCGGCCGGACCCGAGGCAAAACGTCCGCCCCACATCTGGTTGCTGGCCTTCTTGTCGCTCATCGCTATAACCCGTGCTCCGGAGCAGTTTTTGAAAAATGGCAGACGGCAATAGATTTTTCCCGGCTTTGCGTCTCATCCTCGCCGCTTTGGTTGCGGGCGTGCTGGCCGGCGCGGTCGCGGTATATGTCAGGGAAAGCGGTTCTGGCAACAACGCGCCCGCGCAAGTGGCCGCCGGCGGCGGCAAGGACGACGTCGCCTGCGCCGCCAAGACCGACCATGCCAAGAAGATCGCCGCGGCCGCTACCGGTCAAGTCGCCGCGCTTTTGCCGGCGGATCCGCCGCAATCGCTGAAAAGCCTCGCCTTCAACGGCCCCGACGGCAAGCCGACGACGATCGCCGATCATGCCGGCAAGACGGTGCTGCTCAATCTGTGGGCAACATGGTGCGCACCTTGCCGCGCCGAAATGCCGGCGCTCGATGCACTGCAGAAGGAGATGGGCAGCGACGCGTTTCAGGTTGTTGCAGTCAACGTCGATGCCGGCGACGATACCAAGCCGAAGAAGTTCCTCGAGGACACCGGCGTCAAGGCGCTCGGCTATTATCGCGATGCCACCATGGCACTGTTCAACGATGTCAAGACGCGCGGCCTGGCACTCGGTCTGCCGGTCACCATGCTGGTCGATGGGCAAGGCTGCCTGATCGCCCATATGAACGGCCCGGCCGAATGGTCGGGGCCGGATGCCAAGCGTCTGGTCGAGGCGGCGCTTCAGCCGGGATAGGCTCAGACCGTGCGCAGGCGCGGCTTGAGCACGGCGATGCTTGCGCCGCGCCGGCTGGCGGTGCGGACTGCCGGAGCCGTGACGCCCGTCAACTCGCCGAATGTCTCGATCGGAGCCGGTTTGCCGAGGTAATAGCCTTGCCCGATCTCGCAAGCCTCGGCGTCAAGGAACTGCAATTCGCCGGGCGTCTCGATGCCCTCCGCCAGGACCGGCAGGCCGAGACCGCGTCCAAGCCCCAGCACGGCGCGGACGATCGCCGCGAACTGGCCGTTCTTGTCGACCGATTTGATGAACGACCCGTCGATCTTGATCTTGTCGAAGGGAAAGGCGCTAAGGTTGGACAGCGAAGAATAGCCGGTGCCAAAATCGTCCATCGCCACATGCACGCCAAGCGCCTTGACCTGCCTCAAGGTTGCCAATGCGCGGGGCATGTCCTTCACCAGGGCCGTTTCGGTGATCTCCAGTTCGAGCCTGCCGGGTGCGAGGCCGGATCTCGACAGTGCGTCGTGCACCTTGCGGCTGAAGTTCGGATTGTGAAGCTGCACGGCGGAGACGTTGACGGCGACCATCAGCGGATTCGTCCAGCGAACAGCATCGTTACAAGCCGTCGTCAGCACCCAGTCGCCGATCTGCGCGATGGCGCCGCTGTCCTCGGCCACGGGGATGAAAACGGCCGGGGAAATGTCGCCCCGCTCCGGATGCTGCCAACGGACCAGGGCTTCGAAGCCGATCATCTTGCCGCTGCGGATTTCCTTCTGCGGCTGGTAGACGAGGTGGAACTCCTTGCGGGCGATCGCCTGGCGCAGTTCATGCTCCATCACGCGCTTGTCGCGGGCCGCGGTGCCCATGGCTATCTCGAAAAAACGATACGTGTCCCTGCCCTCGGTCTTGGCGCGATGGAGTGCCGTGTCGGCATGGCCGATCAGGCCGGCCTGATCTTCGGCATCCAGCGGAAAGAAGGCGATGCCGATGCTGGCCGAAACAAGGCCGGAGCCGACTGAAACCCTGTTTTCCTCCCGGATCGCCGCCAGCAAGTCCTCGGCTATGCGGCCTGCGGCCAGGGGGTCGGGGAGGTTCGGAGCTAAGACGGCAAACTCGTCGCCGCCGAGACGCGCGAGCATCTGTCCGTGGCGCGGAATGCCGGAAATGCAGTGCGCCAGCTTCTGCAGCATGGCGTCACCGGCGCTGTGGCCGTAGAGGTCGTTGACTTGCTTGAATCGGTCGAGGTCAAGCAGCAGGAGCGCCAGATATCCATCCTTGCTGCCACGCTCCATCGAAGCGATTTCTGCTTCGAGCCGGGAAGAAAAGCTCCGCCGATTGGCAAGCCCGGTAAGTGGATCGAAATGCGCGAGACGGAGGATCTCTTCTTCCGCCTTCTTGCGCTCACGGATGTCGCGAACGGCAAGCACCGTATGAGGCCTGCCGCAGTAGGCGATCTTCCTGGCGATCAGCTCGACAGGAATTCTCGTGCCGTCGCTGCCCCTCAATTTCGTTTCTTGTGCCTGTTCGCCGAAGCCGGATACATCGGCTGCGCTCTGTCCATCGAACAGCTCGCCGAGTTGCATCGTGTTCAGGGTGGCTGTCGCCGTGCCCGTCAGTTTCGCCATGCTGTCATTGGCGCTGACTATGCGTGTGCCATCGCAAACGATCAGCCCTTCGACCGCGGCATTGGCGAGATCGTGCATGCGATCGGCCTCGAGCCTCTGCCGGCGAAAGCGCAGGTCGATCCACAGCGCGGCGCCTGACAGCACAAGGATTACCAGGCTGGCGACCGCTGCCGCAAAGGCCTGGGAAATGGGCTCGATGGAATGTTCGGATATTTCAATCGAGGAATCCGGAATGATCGACACCGCGCCCATCGCGATGAAATGCAAGCTGCAAATCGCCAGCGTCAAAAGCGCGGCGCCGCCAAGTGTCGCGAGCGCGGACGGGCGGCGCAAGACGACAAGGAGCGCCAGTGCCGCGAGCGTCCCGCCGGCCAGAAGCGATATCGCGACAAGGAGCAGGTTCCATACGATCCGGCCCTCGACCTCGAACGCCGCCATGCCGATGTAGTGCATCGTCGCGATGGCGCCGCCCAGAATGGCGCCGCCGACGAGGAAATGGTCGATGCCGCGGCGCAAGGTGGCAACCCACATCCCAAGCGCGGTCAGGATGACGGCGGCGGCAAGCGAAAAGGCGGATAATCCCGGATTGTATGCGTTCGGTATTCCCGGCGTAAACGCAGTCATGGCGATGAAATGCGTCGCCCATATGCCGAACCCGGTCGAAGTTGCGGCGATCATTAGCCAGACAAGCCGGTTTCGGTTGGTCGATCGGCCGACGTGCTTAAGGAGATTTACTGCAGAGAAGCAAGAAATGCCGCAGACGAGGGCGGCAAGTGCGACCAGTCTCAGGTCGTGCTGACTTACAATACAATTATAGACCGTCAGCATCCTGGGTTCACTCGGTCTGCCAAATAACAGGGGAGGTGTGACTGATTAGCTCTTGGAGATTTTAACGAATGGTTAACCCGCGGGCCATGAGGCGGGCCTTTTCGGGGGAAAACCGATGCGCTCCGCCGAGAAGGCGGTGATGTAGTTCCTGGCGACGCTTTCGGTAGCGAGCGCACTTTAGCCGGAAGCGATGTTCATTGACCCGCAACAAAACCGTTGTCCGATTGTCATCAGCGCCACATATTGGCTTTGCGAGAGTGCCCCTTTCGCCAATGACAAACGGGAGATGAAACATGAAGTTCTTCGGCTTCGCGGCCGGTGTTGCCGCCACCTTGACCCTGCTTTCCACCACCTCCGCCTTCGCCGTCACGCAGATCAGCTGGTGGCACGCCATGACCGGCGCCAACGCCGAGGTCGTCGCCAAGATCTCCAAGGATTTCAACGCCAGCCAGAGCGACTATGAGCTCGTTCCGGTGTTCAAGGGCACCTATCCGGAGACGCTGAATGCCGGCATCGCCGCTTTCCGCGCCGGCCAGGCGCCCGATATCCTCCAGGTGTTCGACGTCGGCACCGGCGTGATGATGGCGGCCGAGGGTGCGATCAAGCCGGCGGCCGATGTGCTGACCAGTGCCGGGATGACCTTTGACAAGAGCCAGTATCTGCCCGGCATCGTCGGCTATTATTCGAAGCCGGACGGCACCATGCTGTCGTTCCCTTACAACTCCTCGTCGCCGATCCTCTACTACAACAAGGACATTTTCCAGAAGGCAGGCCTCGACGTGAACAGCCCGCCCAAGACCTGGAACGAGGTGTGGGAAGCTGCCAGGAAGATCAAGACGAGCGGCGCCGCCCCTTGCGGCTATACCTCGACCTGGCTGACCTGGATCCATCTGGAGAATTTCGCGGCGTGGAATGACGTGCCTTGGGCCACTCAGCAGAACGGCCTGGCCGGCGGCGATGTCGAACTCAAGATCAATGCGCCGATTTTCGCCAACCACTTCCAGGCACTCGCGGACCTAGCCAAGGACGGCACGTTCAAGTATGGCGGGCGCACCTCCGAAGCCAAGCAGATATTCCTCGCCGGCGAATGCGGCATCTTCACCGAATCGTCGGGCGGCCTCGGCGATATCGTCAAGTCCGGCATGAACTATGGCATCGGCCAGCTTCCCTACGATAGCGACGCCAAGGGCGCACCACAGAACACCACGCCGGGCGGCGCCAGCCTGTGGGTGTTCGGCAACAAGTCGGACGAGGAATATAAGGGTGTTGCCGCCTTCTTTGCCTATCTGTCCAAGACCGATGTGCAGGAATATCTGCACCAGAAGTCGGGATACCTGCCTGTGACGCTCGCCGCGTATGAGGCGACCAAGAAATCAGGCTTCTATGACAAAAACCCCGGCCGCGAGACACCCATCCTGCAGATGACGGGCAAGGCGCCGACCGACAACTCGAAGGGCGTGCGCCTGCCGAATCTGCCGCAGGTGCGTGATATTCAGAATGAGGAGTTGGAGAAGCTGCTGGCCGGCCAGCAAACCGCCCAGCAGGCGCTCGACAATGCGGTCACACGCGGCAACGCCGCGATCAAGGAAGCGCTGGAGAACTGACGAGATTATCTCGGTTAAAGCGCGTCGCGTTTGAATGGCCACATGCGACGCGCTTTAAGCTCTTGTTCTTATGCATGTCGTTATCTCAAAACCGCTGCGCACTTTTGGGCGACATGCATTAGACGGTTGGAATATCGCCCACGCGAGCTCGCGTGGGCGATACCTGGATAGCGAGGGAAATCAGCCTGTCTCCACGCGTCGTATTTCCCAACAAGATCCTGCCGTACCTGCTGGTGGCGCCACAACTCGCCATCACCCTGGTTTTCTTCTACTGGCCGGCCGGTCAGGCGCTTTACCAGTCGATGCTCAGGCAAGACCCGTTCGGGCTGAAGAGCAGGTTTGTCTGGTTTGCCAATTTCCGGAAGGTGCTGGCCGATCCGGCCTACCTCAACTCGATCAAGGTCACCGTGGTGTTCTCGCTTGCGACCGCGATCGTTGCCATGGTTGTGGCCCTGCTGCTCGCGGTCATGGCCGAGAAGGCCGTGCGCGGCAAAAGCCTCTACCGCACACTGTTGATATGGCCTTATGCCGTCGCGCCGGCGATTGCCGGCATGCTGTGGCTTTTCTTGTTCAATCCTTCGATCGGCTCGTTGGCCTATTTGCTGAGAAGCCTCGGCATCGCATGGGACCCGCTGCTCAACGGCACCCACGCCATGATCCTGCTGGTGTCGGCGGCTGCCTGGAAGCAGATCAGCTACAATTTCCTGTTCTTCGTCGCCGGCCTGCAGGCGGTGCCGAAAACGCTGATCGAGGCGGCGGCCATGGATGGCGCCGGCGAGACCAAGCGCTTCTGGACCATCGTCTTCCCGCTGCTTGCGCCGACAACCTTTTTCCTGCTGGTCGTCAACACCGTCTATGCCCTGTTCGACACGTTCGGCATCGTTCATGCCGTCACCGGCGGCGGCCCGGGCAAGACGACCGAGACGCTGGTCTACAAGGTCTACAATGACGGCTTCGTCAATCTGATCCTGGGGGACTCGGCGGCGCAGTCGGTCATCCTGATGGCCATCGTCATCGCGCTCACAGCCATCCAGTTCCGCTATGTGGAACGCAAAGTCCATTACGGCTGAGGGCAGCGATGATCGGCCAATCCCCGCTCCGCACCGTCATCGCCCATGCCGTGCTTATCCTTGGCATATTGATCGTGGTTTTTCCGATCTACTACACCTTCGTTGCCTCGACGCACACGCTGCAAACGATCCTCAGGCCGCCGCTGCCGCTGTTGCCCGGCGACCAGCTATGGAACAATTACAGCGAGGCGCTGTTCGGCGGCATCGGTCGTATCGGCGGTATCAGCGTCGGCAGACTGCTCCTCAACACCACGATCATGGCGCTCGGCGTCGCGGTGGGAAAGATCTTCATCTCGATCCTGTCGGCCTACGCGATCGTGTTCTTCCGCTTTCCGCTGCGCATGACCTTCTTCTGGCTGATCTTCATCACCTTGATGCTTCCGGTCGAGGTGCGCATTCTGCCGACCTACAAGGTGATGGTCGATCTCGGCATGATCGACACCTATGCCGGCCTGATCATCCCGCTGATCGCCTCGGCCACCGCAACGCTGCTGTTTCGCCAGTTCTTCATGACCATCCCGGGCGAACTGGTCGAGGCGGCGCGTGTCGACGGTGCCGGTCCATGGCGCTTCTTTTTCGATATTCTGGTACCGCTGTCGCGGACAAACATCGCCGCGCTGTTCGTGATCCTCTTCATCTACGGCTGGACGCAGTATCTTTGGCCGCTGCTCGTCACCAACAGCAACGACATGAACACCATCGTCATCGCGCTGCGAAAGATGGTTTCCTTCGCCGATGCCGACACCCAATGGCACCTGGTCATGGTCACCGCGATGCTGGCCATCGTGCCGCCGATCCTGGTCGTGGTGCTGATGCAACGCTGGTTCGTGCGCGGCCTGGTCGAATCCGAAAAGTGAGAAGCCGATGGCGACCGTCGATCTGAAGGATGTCAAGAAGATCTATCCCGGCGGCGTCGAGGCCGTGAAGGGCGTTTCCATCGCCATTCCCGACAAGGAGCTTTGCGTGCTGGTCGGCCCCTCCGGCTGCGGCAAGTCCACGCTGCTGAGGATGATCGCCGGGCTCGAGACGATTTCGGCCGGTACAGTCGCCATCGACGGCAAGGTGGTCAACGCCATTGGCCCGACCGAGCGCGACATCGCCATGGTGTTCCAGAACTATGCGCTCTACCCGCATATGAAGGTCTACGACAACATGGCCTATGGCCTGCGCAACCGCGGCACGCCGAAGGACGAGATAGACAGCAGGGTACGCTCGACTGCCAAGGTGCTGGAGCTTTCGGGGCTGCTCGACCGGCGCCCGCGCGAGCTTTCCGGCGGTCAGCGCCAGCGTGTCGCCATGGGCCGCGCCATCGTGCGCAACCCGAAGGTCTTCCTGTTCGACGAACCGCTGTCCAACCTCGATGCGAAATTGCGCGGGCAGATGCGCGTCGAGATCAAGAATTTGCAGCGCTCGCTTGGCGTCACCTCGGTCTATGTCACCCACGACCAACTTGAGGCGATGACGCTGGCCGACATCCTTGTCGTCATGAACGCCGGCCTGGTCGAGCAGATCGGCGCGCCGCTCGACGTGTACGAGAAGCCGGCCTCGACCTTCGTTGCTTCGTTCATAGGCGCACCGCCGATGAATCTGCTGGCGCTCACAGGGGCCTCTCCAGGCTCGGTATTGGCGGACGGGATGGTGATTGGCTCGGCGCCTGGACAAAGCAAGGCGGTGACACTCGGCTTTCGTCCGGAGGATGCCGATATCACCTTCGCGGCAGAGGCGCCGGCCGGCGCGCTCGCGTTGCCGGCGACAGTGGAAGCAGTCGAGCCGGTCGGTGCCGAAAGCTTTCTCCACTGCGCGGCAGCCGGCAGCCGTATCGTCGTGCGCGTCTCAGGCCGCGCCAGCGCCAAGCCAGGCGACCAATTGCGCGTCGTGGCCAGGTCTGAAAAGCTGCACTGGTTCGATCAGGCCGGTAAACGGGTCGATTGAGGTCGGCCTTGCGCAAAACCGTTCAGGCAAACACATGCGCCTTGCCCGACACGGTCAGCCGGACGATCTCGCCGATCGCCGGTGCGTCCATGCCCGGCTTGCGCAGGATCAACGGCGTGTTGCCGATGGCGGCAGCATCGGGCGGATCGGGGCTGTTCAAGAGACGCACCGCGATCGTGCACATCGAGCCGGCGAATTCGGATTCCGTCACCTCGCCGAACAGCATGTCCGGCGTGCCGGACATGCCTTCACGCGATGTCCGTTTCAGCAGCACCTGCTCCGGCCGTAGCATGATGCGCGCGACGTCGCGCCGCTCCGTGCTGTCGACGGCAATGCGGCCGAGCGGCGAGGTGGCAACGCCATCGGCGATCCTGGCCGGCAGGACGATGGCGTCACCGAGGAACTCGGCGATCATCCGGTCCTTCGGCTTGAAATAGAGCTCGCGCGGCGTGCCGACCTGCGAGAATTTGCCGTCGCGCATCACCGCGACCTGGCTGGCGAATGACAGCGCCTCGGCCTGATCATGGGTGACCAGGATGGTGGTGATGCCGGCCGTTTCGAGGAGCTCGGCCACGGCCTTGCGCATTGAGGCGCGCAAGCCGGTGTCGAGCGCCGAGAACGGCTCGTCGAGCAGCATCAGCCGCGGCTTCATGGCCATGGCGCGGGCGAGCGCGACGCGCTGCTGCTGGCCGCCGGAGAGTTCGTGCGGGCGGCGCTTCAGGATCCCTTTGTCCAGCCCGACGACATAGGCGAGCTCGGCGATGCGCTCGCTCCGCTTTTCCTCGTGACGGCCCATGCCGAACCCGATATTGGCGGCGATGCTCAGATGCGGGAACAGAGCGCCGTCCTGCGCCACCAGCCCGATGCCGCGGCGATGCGCCGGCACGGCCGTGTCGCCATCGGCCAGCACCTCGCCATCGAGCACGATGCGGCCCTGGTCGGGCGCCTCGAAGCCGGCGATCAGCCGCAGCAAGGTGGTCTTGCCACAACCGGATGGCCCGACGATCGCCGTACGGCTGCCGCTGGCCACGCTGAGGTCGACGCCGGCAAGTGCTGCCACGGGGCCGTAGTGCTTGTGGATGCCGCTCAGCTCGAGAAAGCTCATCGCCCGGCCATCCGCTTCGACTGGACGTAGAGCAGCCAGGTCAAAGGCAGCGACATCGCCACCATGATCAAGGCATAAGGCGCCGCCGACGCATAGTCGATCTCGCCGCTATAGGACCAGAACGCCATGGCCAGCGTGCGGGTGCCGTTGGGCGCCAGCATCTGGGTTGCGGTCAACTCGTTCATGATGCCGAGCGCGACCAATGCCATGCCGGCCGCGGCACCCGGCGCCGACAGGCGGATGGTCGTCGACCACAGCGCCTTGAGCGGCGACCGGCCGAGGCTGGAGGCGGCGCGTTCGAGCTCGACCGGCGCCTGTGCGATCGACGCCCTGAGGCTAATCAGAGCGCGCGGCAGGAACATCAGCGCATAGGCGACCAGGATGGTGAACAGGGTCTGGTAGAGCGGCATGGCGATACGCACGGCGATGGTGACCAGCGCCAGGGCGATGACAACCCCGGGCAACGCGCCGACGATATAGTTGCAGCCCTCCAGGACGCGTTGCAGCCTTCCCGGCGCGCGGATCGAAATCCACGCCATCGGCATTGCCGCGACGGTGGCGAGCAGCGCGCCTGCAATCGCCAGGAACAGTGTCTGACCAAGCGCCAGGCCGATCTCGTCGAGCCGCCAGACATCGGCGCCGCCGGCCATGAGCCAGCGACCGATAGTGACGAACGGCACCCCGAGCGCCAGCAGCGTGGTAACAGCGGGCAGCAGCAGGCAAGGAATGGTGGCGCGCCCAAGGCTCGTGCGCTGCTGGTGGCGCGCAGCACCCGAGCCGACGCGGGCATAGCGCTCCTCGCCGCGCACCAGCACCTCCAGCCCGAGCAGCACGAAGCAGCAGGTCACCAGCACGCCGGCCAGCATGTTGGCGGCGGGACCGTTGAAGGTCGACTGAAACTGGTCGACGATCGCGGTGGTGAAGGTGTCAAAGCGGATGAACACGTAGAGCCCGTATTCGGCCAGGAGATGCAGGCCCACCAGCAGGGAGCCACCGCAAATGGCGAGCCGGAGCTGCGGCAGCACGACACGCCTGAACACGCGCCACGGGCCGAGACCAAGGGCTGCCGCTGCATCTTCGAGAGCGGGATCGAGCCGGCGCAATGCCGCCGCCACCGGCAGATAAAGGAAGGGGAAATAGGCGATGACGGACACAAGCACGCCGGCCCACAGGCCGTGCAGTCTGGGCACCATGGTGATCCAGGCGTAACTGTGGACGAAGGCGGGAATGGCGAGCGGCGCCACCGACAGCCAGGCCCATAAGCGGGCACCCGGCAGATCGCTGCGCTCCGTCAGCCAAGCCAGCGCCACCGACAGCACGATCGAGATCGGCACCGCCAGCACCACCAGCAGGCTGGTGTTGACCAGAAGCTCGCCGACGCGCGGCCTGAACACCAGCGCCGCCACCGTTTCCCAGCCGGTCTGCACCGCCACCCAGACGATGAAGGCAAGCGGCAGCAGCGCGAAAAGCGAGACAAAGACGGCAGCCAACGCAATCCATGAGACCGACCAACGACGTGCCCGCACGGCCGTGGTGTCGGCCGGCAAGCCTGAAGGTGCGAGATCGATCGCAGACTGCATCAGATCAGACGTTGCGCCGGGTCCGCCCGGAGGCGGAAACGATCGGCGGCCGACAATGTGGCGAGCAGCTTGTGGTCATGGGCAAATGCCATTTTGAAAACAGAGCGCTCCCGCGGAAAGCGAATTCCCACAGGAGCGCAGTCGGTTGCCCTTTTAGGACGAACGCCGGCTAAAGCAAGCCGGCCGCCGTCATCAGGTCGGTCACCTTTTTCGAGTTCAGCGCCGTCGGGTCGACTTTCGGCGCCTGCAGATCGGCCAGCGGCACCAGCTTCGGATTGGACTCGGCGCCCTTGCCGACTGCGTATTCGAACGAATCGCCGGTTTTCAGCACGTCCTGGCCGCCCTTGCCGGTGACCCATTTCAGGAAAGCCTGGGCTTCCTTCGGGTGCTTGCTCGAGGCCAGCACACCGCCGCCGGAAACCGAGACGAAAGCGCCGGGGTCCTCGTGCTTGAAATAGTGCAACTCGACATTCTTGCTGTTCTCGCCGGTCTTGGCCTGATCGCCGTAGTAGTAGTAGTGATAGATCACGCCGCCTTCGACCTCGCCGGCATTGACCGCCTTCATCACCGTGCTGTTGCCCTTGTAGGCGGTAAAATTCTCTTTCATCGCCTTCAGCCAGTCGGCCGTGGCAGTCTCACCCTTGAGCTGCAGCAAGGCGCTGACGATCGCCTGGAAATCGGCGCCGGAGGGCGAAGCGGCCCAACGGCCCTTCCAGCTCGGATCGGCGAGATCGAGCAGCGATTTGGGCAGCTGGTCGGCGGTCAGCTTGGTCTTGTTGTAGGCAAAGACGGTGCTGCGCGCGGCAACGCCGACCCATTTGCCGCTCGCCGGCTGGTACTCCTGCGGAACCTGGGCCAGCGTCTCGGCGTTGACCGGCGCGAACAGGCCGGCTGTCTCGACCAGCACCATGGCCGGTGAGTTTTCCGTCAGGAACACATCAGCTGGCGAAGAGGACCCCTCAGCAACGATCTGATTGGAGAAATCGCTGTCGCCGCCGTTCCGGACGGTGACCTTGATGCCGGTTTCCTTGGTGAATCCTTCCGCCCAGGCCTTGGTCAGGTTTTCGTGCTGGGCGTTGTAGACGACGATGCCCTCGTCCTCGGCTAACGCCGGGCCGGCGATCAGGCTGATTGCAAGTGCTGTCGCACCGGCAAGGGCGGAAAGAGCATATTTCATGGCATCGTCCTCGATTTCGATGGTCTTTGGCTTGGTATGCTGCACCTATCAATACATGACTAGCGCAGTCAACATTGCTGGCCCGCTCAATCGCTCAAAAGGAGCAAACTTTCGTGATGCCCAGCTAATTTGCCTTGGACATTATTTCGCCGGCCACGTAACAAACCAGCGCCGAGACGCGAATATCGGGGAGTGAACTCTTGTGAGCGGCAAGGACGAAGCCGAGCTTTCCCGGCTGCTGCGGGCCGCAATCGCCGGAGACGAAAGGGCCTATGCCGACTTTCTGCACCGGATCGCCGCCCTCGTTCGTGGCTTTGCCCGGCGCAAGATCGTGCAGGGCGGGGTCGATCCCGAGGACGTCGTGCAGGAAACCTTGCTGGCCATTCATGTGAAACGACATACCTGGCGCCATGATGCGCCGGTGCTGCCTTGGGTTTATGCAATAGCCCGCTTCAAGCTGATCGATGCGTTCCGGCGGCGCGGCCGGCGGATCGAGATCGAGATCGACGAAATCGCCGAGACCTTTGCCGAGCCGGAATCGGAGACGATCAGCGAGCGCGACGTCAACCGGGCACTCGACTGCCTGTCGCCGGCGCAGCGTTCGGTCGTCTCGGCCGTGTCGGTCGAAGGCCGTTCGATCGGCGAGACGGCGGCGAAATTCGGCATCAGCGAGACGGCTGTGCGGGTGTCACTACACCGCGGGCTTGCCGCCATTGCCAAACGGTTCGGGGCGGGGCGGGAATAGCATGAGGACCGAAGATCTTATCAAGGCGCTCGATGCCGATGTCCGCAGCAAGGCGCTGCCGCTGGGCGCCGCCTGGTTGCTTGCAACCGGCGCGGCCATCGTGATCGCGGCCGCGGTTTTCTGGCTGACGATCGGCCCACGTCCCGACATCGCATTTGCCATGCACACGATGCGGTTCCTGTCCAAATTCGTCTTCACGATTGCTCTAGCCGTCAGCGCCTTTGCCCTCGTCCGCGCGCTGTCGACGCCCGGTGCATCGACAGGGCGGGCGGCGAGCTGGATGATCGCCGCGCCGCTGCTGGTGATTATGGCCGTGATTCTCGAACTCCTCGTCGTGCCTGCGTCCGACTGGGGCACGCGCCTGGTCGGCACGAACATGGTCATCTGCCTGACCTTCATTCCGTTGATCGGCATCGGCCCGCTTGCCGTCTTTCTCGCGGTGCTGCGCCATGGCGCGCCAACAAGGCCGGTGCTTGCCGGTGCGACCGCGGGCCTGCTTGCCGGCGGGCTGGCGGCGACCTTCTATGCAGCGCATTGCTTCGACGATTCGCCGCTTTTCGTCGGCACCTGGTATACGATCGCGATCGCCGGCCTTGCCGCGCTCGGGGCGGTCGGCGGACGGCTTTTCGTGCGCTGGTAGCGGTGGCGATCAGCGCGTCGGAACGGGATGCTCGCCGCGATAGTCGTAGAAGCCGCGCCCGGTCTTGCGGCCGAGCCAACCGGCCTCGACATATTTGACCAGCAGCGGGCAGGGGCGGTATTTCGAATCCGACAGGCCGTCATGCAGCACCTGCATGATCGACAAGCAGGTATCCAGCCCGATGAAGTCGGCAAGCTGCAGCGGCCCCATCGGATGGTTGGCGCCGAGCTTCATGGCGGTATCGATGGCGTCGACCGAGCCGACACCTTCATAGAGCGTGTAGATCGCCTCGTTGATCATCGGCAGCAGGATGCGGTTGACGATGAAGGCCGGGAAATCCTCCGAGACGGTGATCGTCTTGTCGAGCTGCTTCACATAGGTTTTTGCTGCCTCGAAGGTCTGGTCCTCGGTGGCGATGCCGCGCACCAGCTCGACCAGCTTCATCACCGGAACCGGGTTCATAAAATGTATGCCGATGAAGCGTTCCGGGCGGTCGGTCTGCGAAGCCAGCCGGGTGATCGAGATCGACGAGGTGTTCGTCGCCAGGATGGCCTCGGGGTTGAGTTGCGGGCAGAGCTGAGCATAGATCTTGCGTTTGACTGTCTCGTCTTCGGTCGCCGCTTCGATCACCAGATCGGCGCCCGCAAGGTCGGCCATGGCCGGCGCGGCGGAAATGCGCGCCATCGCCTCGTTGCGCAGCTTTTCCTCAAGTTTGCCGGAGCCGACCTGACGGGCCATGTTGCCGCTGACCGTAGCAATGCCCTTTTCGATGCGGTCGGGCGAAATGTCGTAAACCAGCACCTTGTAGCCCGCCAGCGCCGATACATGGGCGATGCCGCCACCCATCTGGCCCGCGCCGATGATGCCGATCGTCTCGATCTTGCTCATTACCCGATCCCGTCAAGGCCTTTGCGGCCTGCTTTTTGTGCAGTGCAAACTAAAAGGGCGGGGCGACTTCGTCTACCCCACCCCGCAGAATTTAATACGCTTTGGCAGAGGGCGTCAAAGCGCCTTTTGCAGTTCCGGCAGAATGACGAAGAGGTCGCCGACGAGGCCGTAGTCGGCGACTTGGAAGATCGGCGCTTCCTCGTCCTTGTTGATGGCGACGATGACCTTTGAATCCTTCATGCCGGCAAGGTGCTGGATGGCGCCGGAGATGCCGACGGCAATATAGAGATCGGGCGCCACCACCTTGCCGGTCTGGCCGACCTGCCAGTCGTTCGGCGCATAGCCGGCATCGACCGCGGCGCGAGATGCGCCGACAGCCGCACCGAGCTTGTCTGCGACCGGCAGGATGACCTCCTGGAACTTCTCGGAGGAGCCCAGCGCACGGCCGCCCGAAATGATGATCCTGGCCGAGGTCAGCTCCGGACGGTCGGTCTCGGACAGCTTGTTTTCGACAAAAATCGACAGGCCGGGATTGGCTGCCGCCTGAACCGTCTCGACCGGCGCGGAACCGCCCTCGGGTGCTGCCTGAAAGGAAGCAGTGCGCACGGTGATGACCTTCTTGGCGTCGCTCGACTGCACGGTCTGGATGGCGTTGCCGGCATAGATCGGTCGCTTGAAGGTGTCGGGCGACACGACTTCGATGATTTCCGATATCTGGGCGACATCGAGCAGGGCCGCGACGCGCGGCGAGACGTTCTTGCCCGACGAGGTCGCCGGCGCAATGATCGTGTCGTATGGCTCAGCAAGCGAAATGACGAGCGCCGCCAGCGGTTCGGCGAGACGCTCGGTCAGTTCGTCGGCGTCGGCGAGCAGCACCTTGGTGACGCCCTTGAGCTTGGCGGCGGCGTCCGCTGCCGGCTTGGCGCCCTTGCCGGCAACCAGCACATGCACGTCCGAACCGATCTGCAGCGCCGCCGAAAGCGCCTTGGCAGTCTGGTCGGAAAGCGCCGCGTTGTCGTGTTCGGCAATCAGAAGAATTGTCATTTTTGTTGTCCCTTCCTGGCCCTACAGCACGCCGGCTTCGTTTTTCAGCTTGTCCACCAGTTCGGCGACGCTCTTGACCTTGACGCCCGCCTTGCGGCCGCCCGGCTCCTCGGTCTTGATCACTTTCAGCCGCGGCTTGACGTCGGCGCCGTAGTCGGCAGGGCTCTTCTCGTCGAGCGGCTTCTTCTTGGCCTTCATGATGTTGGGCAGCGACGCGTAGCGTGGCTGGTTCAGCCGCAAATCGGCCGTGACGATTGCCGGCATCTTCAGTTCCAGCGTCTGCAGGCCGCCATCGACCTCGCGCGTCACCGTGGCCTTGTCACCGTCGAGCACGATCTTGGAGGCGAAGGTGCCCTGCGCCCAGCCGAGAAGTGCAGCCAGCATCTGGCCGGTCTGGTTGGAATCATCGTCGATCGCCTGCTTGCCGAGAATGACCAGGCCGGGCTGTTCTGCCTCTACGACCCCCTTCAGCACCTTGGCGACGCCCAGCGGCTCAGTCAGCTCGTCGGTCTTGACCAGGATGGCGCGGTCGGCGCCCATGGCGAGCGCCGTGCGCAAGGTCTCCTGTGCCTGTTGCGGCCCGATCGACACGACGATGATCTCTTCGGCCTTGCCCGCTTCCTTCAGCCGGATCGCCTCTTCCACCGCGATCTCGTCGAACGGGTTCATCGCCATCTTGACGTTGGCGAGTTCCACCGCCGAACCGTCCGCCTTCACCCGGACCTTGACGTTTGCATCCACAACCCGCTTCACGGGCACAAGGATCTTCATTTGCCTGTCACCTCTTTCACGATAGTCTCTTCACGCTCGTCGGGCGCGCTATAGCAGCGTGCACCTCTTCAGAGTTGTCGAAAGCCGACATTCCGGACGGAATTCTGGTCTCGCCACGCCAGTAGGGTGGCGCTTCCGTAGTTGCGGCGACCCCGCCCGTCAATATCCCGGGCGCACTCGGATCCTCGGCAAAGCATTCAAATCGGTTCAGTCCGGCCCGGAAACGCTTCCCCGGCCCCAGCGCGGCGCCGGCTGGGCGGGCGGCAGATCGCTTGCCGGCGGCTCCACGGCAATGGGCGCCGGCCCGGCGACTACGGCTGGCTCCTCGTCGGCGCCGGCGAGTAGCGGCACGCCGCGGCTGCGCAAGACAAGCACCAGCACGGCTCCGGCGATGATGCCGCCGATGTGGCAGGCCCAGGAGACCTGGTCCTCGCCACCCTGGGCAAACATGAAGATCTGGAACAGAATCCACAGGATGAGCGGGATGAAGGCCGGGATGCGCAACGGGATGCGGGCGAAGACCAGCACCCATACCTTCACCCGCGGATAAAGGATCAGATAGGCGGCGACGACACCGGCGATGGCGCCCGACGCGCCGATCAGCGGCACTTGCGAATCCCAGGCCACCAAGCCCTGGAAGAAAGCGCCGGCAATGGCGCAAAGCAGGTAGAAGACGAGATAGCGGACATGGCCGAGCGCATCCTCGACATTGTCGCCGAACACCCACAGGAACAGCATGTTGCCGCCGAGGTGGAAGATATCCGCGTGCAGGAAGGAATAGGTCAGATAGCTCAGGCTCTCCGGAATGACGACAAATTGCGGAGCGAGCTCGACGCTGTCATGCACAACCGACGGGATGAAGCCGAGGCCCAATACCGCGGCGTTGGCGAAGTCCTCGCCGCCAAGTGTTGTTACAAAATAGATCAACACATTGAGCGCGATCAGGCTGATCGTCACATATTGCAGCTTGATGTGCCGCAGCCGGTTGGTGTCGTAAAGCGGGATGAACATCGGGCCTCTCCCGCTTCCGGCGGATTCAGCGGTTCTTGCCGGGAACCCATAGCACGTCGGCATTTCCATTGTCATTGACCGCGCGTGCGGCGACGAACAGAAAGTCCGAGACACGGTTGATGTATCTTATCGCCTCGCGGTTGACGTGCTCGTCTGGATCTTGTGACAGCGCCACCATGATGCGCTCGGCGCGGCGGGCCACCGTGCGGGCGAGGTGAAGGGCAGCCGCTGCCGGCGTACCGCCGTTGAGCACGAAGGATTTGAGCGGCTCAAGGTCCTTGTTGAGGAGGTCGATGTCCTGTTCGATGCGCTCGGTCTGCGAGGCGATGATGCGCAGCGGCTCGTAGTCGAGCGGCTTGCCATTATCGGGGACTGCCAGATCGGCGCCGAGATCGAAAAGATCGTTCTGGATGCGGCCGAGCATCGCATCGATCGCCGGATTTACCGCCGCTGTATGGATGCGAGCCATGCCGATGCAGGCATTTGCCTCGTCGACCGTGCCGTAGGCGTCGATGCGAAGGTCGGATTTCAGCCGCCGCTCACCAGAACCGAGGCCGGTGGTGCCATCGTCGCCGGTGCGGGTGTAGATCTTGTTGAGCTTGACCACGGGTTACCTCCCGGCTGCCGGCCGGTGCGTCACTTACGGGTGAAATACACCGCCAGCATTATCAGCACCAAGGCCACGAACTGCAACAGCACGCGCGTCTGCATCAGCTTGTTGGAGGTCATGCTGGAGCCGCCGCGCATCATGTTGATGAGGCCGCGGATCAGCACGATCACCACGGCGACCATGACGAGAACAGCGAGGATGTTGAAGACAGTTGCCATGGTGTGTTCCAGTTGGATTGCGTTCAGGCGCGTTTGGCGAGCAGACGATAGAGTACCGAAGACGGCAGGATGCGTTTAAGGATCGCGCCGATCCTGGCCGGCACAGTTACCACATAATGCGGGCGCGGGCGCCGCGACAGAAGCGCATGGCGCAAGGCGGCATAAACCACCTCTGGCCCGGGCTTCAGCCGCGATGTGCTGCCGCCGGCCCGCAGCCGTTTGAGTTGCACAGCATAGGCGAGGCGATGGACTGAGTTCTCGTGATCGATGTTCGCAAGGAACCAGGGGAGGCTGTTGCTGGCGATCTTCGATTTCACCGCCCCCGGCTCGATCAGCGAAACATGGATGCCGCTGCCGAGGAGTTCTTGATAAAGGGACAGCATCAGCCCCTCGACGGCGTGCTTCGATGCCGAGTAAGCGCCACGGAAAGGCAGCGGCGCGAGGCCGAGGATCGATGAGCAATGAACGAGACGACCATGGCCCTGGCGGCGCATCACCGGTACGACACGGCGAGTGAGATCGTGCCAGCCAAAGACATTGGCCTCGAACTGCTGCCGCAAAGCTTCGACCGCCAGGTCCTCGACGGCACCGGGCTGCCCGTAGGCGCCGTTGTTGAAAAGGGCATCGAGCCGGCCGCCGGTCCGCTCCAGCACCGACGCCACCAGCGCCTCGATCGATCCGGGCTCGGTGTAGTCCAGATAAAAGGCCTCGATGCCGTCGGCCTCGAGCGTAGCGATATCTTCCGGCTTTCGGGCCGTTGCGAACACCCGCCAGCCTTCCTTCTTAAGAGCATGGGCGCAATAGGCGCCTATTCCGGAAGAGGCACCGGTGACAATGATGGTGCGCAACTCTTCTTCGGGAGGAATGGTGGTTTGACCGAGGGTTGTCATTTGCCGCAAACCCTTCCCATATTCGCGGCGTCGGGACAATCGAAGGGAACGCGGTTCTTGTTGCGGAAGATCGTAGCCCTCAAACGCGTGCTCTACGACGCGCTCGGCCATTTCAACACCGACGACGGCTGGGCAATGGCCAGCCATCTGGCGATCACCGCGCTGATGGCGCTTTTTCCTTTCCTGATCTTCGCCACGACGCTGGCGAGTTTTTTCGGCGCGCAGGCTTTCGCCGACACCGCCGTGCACCTTGTGTTCGACACATGGCCCGAGCAGATCGCCAAACCGATCGCGCGCGAAGTGCTCAACGTGCTTACCGTCAGGCGCAGCGACCTGTTGACCTACGGTATCGTGCTTGCCGGATACTTCGCCTCGAACGGCATCGAGGCGCTGCGCACCTCGCTCAACCGCGCCTATCGTGTCTCAGAAACGCGCGGCATCATCTACCGGCGGGTGCAGAGCATCATCTTCGTGCTGATCGCGACGGCCGGGTTTTTGGCGATCAGCGTGCTGCTGGTCTTTGCGCCATTGCTGGCGCGGCTGGCCGAATCTCATCTTGAATGGATAAAACCCTATATGGGCACGATCACCCTCTGGCGTTACGTCATCGCCTCGGTCGTCATCATCGGCGGCCTGTTCGCCGTGCATTTCTGGTTGCCGGCCGGCAAGCGCCGGTTCGTTTCGATCGTGCCTGGCATTATCTTCACGCTGGTCGGCTGGCTCATCGGGTCGACCATCTTCGCCGCCTATCTCGACCATTTCTCGTCCTATGTGACGACCTATGCCGGCCTCGCCTCGATCATGATCGCCGTTGTCTTCCTCTACATCGTCTCGGCGATCTTCATCCTCGGCGGCGAGCTCAACGCCGCGATCAGCCGCTATTTGGAGGCGCGCGCCCGCGTCGGTGGCTGAGCCGTCGCCAGCCCGACGCCGAGCGTCGCGATGGCCATGCCGGCGATCTGGAGTGGGCTCAGCTGCTCGCCGAACAATGTCCAGGCGATGACCGCGGTGACGGCCGGCACGAGGTAAAACAGCGAGGCGACCTTCGACATCTCGCCGTCGCGGATCATTACCATCAACAGGAAGATGGCACCGATCGACAGCACCAGCACGAGCCAGGCCGTGGCGAAGATCAGTTCGCCGTTGACGATCACCGTTCGGGTCTCGAAGGCGAGCGAGGCCAGAGCCATCACCGATGCGCCGCCGACATATTGCCAGAACGTGGCAGCCACCAGATCGCCGCCGGAGGCGAAACGCTTCTGCCAGATCGTGCCGGCGCTCATGCCGAGTACGGAGACCAGCGAGGCGCCCAATGTTTCGGCGGTCACGCCGCCGCCGAGCGCGCCGAGCTTCGGCCAGAGCACGATTACCACGCCGATCAACCCGAGGCCGAGACCGGCCCAGTGGCGCGGCAGGATGGCCTCGCCCAGAAGCCGGCCGGCGAGCACTGCCGTGATCAGCGGCTGCAGGCCGACGATCAGGGCTGAAAGCCCTGCGGGCATGCCCCGGTGGATGGCCCAGAACACGCCGCCGAGATAGACCCCATGCATCAGGATGCCGGCGCCGGCTGCGTGCAGCGCCTCGTCGCGGGTGGCGCGGCTCGAACCAAGCGCGGCCATCAACGCGACAAGCAGGATTGCGGCCAGGACAAAGCGCGCAGCCAGGAAAGTAAAAGGCTCGGCCCACGGCATGGCATAGCGCGCGCCGATGAAGCCGGTCGCCCACAGGACGACGAAAGAGGCGGGGATGAACCGCTTGAGGCTGTGCATTTTCCGGAGGCCGCGGTGAATTCGGGTGAGGGATCGACTGCGGCGATTGCTTAATGCCGTTCGGGCCGGCAAGCAAAACCAAACGGTTGATCCATAGAGTCATTTGAATTGAAGGAGCGCCGTTGATGGCCGTCGGCTCACCGGTCTAAAGACCGACCAGCCGCCTGACATCGTCGGGCGAGGCGCCCGCCTTACACTGGGCGGCAAGGCCGGTATCGCCAAGACTCTTCGACAGTTTTCGTCCATCCGGGCCGAGGATCAGGCGATGGTGGAAATAGGCCGGCTGCGGCAGGCCAAGCAGTTGCTGAAGCAGCCGCTGCACGCTGGTCGCGGAATAAAGGTCCTGGCCGCGCACGACATGGCTGACGCCCTGCAGCGCGTCGTCCAAGGTGACGGCGAGATGATAGCTGGTCGGGATTTCGCGGCGCGCCACGATCACGTCGCCCCAATCCTGCGGTCGGGCCTCGACATGACGCGTCCCAGAGAGCGTCTCGTCCGTGTATTCGGCCCATGTCAGGTCCCTGCCGACCCGCGCCATTGCCGCATCGACGTCTAGCCGCCAGGCAAATGGTGCACCTTCGACGATGCGCCGCTTACGCTCGCTGGCCGGCAGCGCCTTGTCGGCGGCGGGATAGAGGGGCACGCCGTCCGGGTCGCGCGGCCAGTCGCGACCGCGCTTTTCGCTGTCGGCGATGAAGGCGCGGATCTCACTTCTGCTCATGAAGGCTGGATAGACAAGCTCCTCTTCGATCAGACGCTCGAGCATAGCCTGATATTCGGCAAAATGCTCGGACTGGCGGCGCACCGGTTCCTCCCAGCCAAGCCCCAGCCATTTCAGGTCGCGAAAAATGCCCGCCTCGAATTCCGGCGTGCAGCGTGTCGTGTCGATGTCCTCGATGCGCAGCAGCAGGCGTCCGCCCGCCGCCTTGGCCATTTTCTGGTTGAGCAGTGCCGAATAGGCGTGGCCGAGATGCAATTCGCCATTCGGGCTCGGCGCGAAGCGGAATGTCAGCAGTGTCATTGTCCGGCGGCAATCGGGTTGTGCGGCGCTTTCGCCAATTGCTACTTTGCGCCGGCAGCGTCGCGCGTCCAGAGGGACGCGTGACGAAGCGTGTGCGGCACTTTTGATTTTGGAACAAGCAGACATGCAACGCATCGCCAACCTTGACGACATTGTAGAAGGCCTGGACGCGCTGTGCCTGCTAGATCCGCGCCTGGACAAGGTGCGCGGCATGGCCGGCGAGGTGCCGCTCAGGCTGTCGGAGCCGGGCTTCAGGAGCCTTGCCTCGATCGTCGTTTCGCAACAAGTGTCCCGCGCGAGCGCCGATGCCATCTTCGGCCGGCTGACGAAACTGCTCGATCCGCTGACGCCGCAGGCGATACTAGCCGCCGATGAGGCGGTCTTCCGCGAGGTCGGGCTGTCGCGGCCCAAGCAGCGCGGCCTGATTGCCGTCGCCCAGGCGGTGGCCGACGGGCTCGACCTCGATCACCTCTGCCAACTCGATGCGACGGTAGCGATCGCTGCCATGACCAAGGTGCCGGGCATCGGCCCGTGGACGGCTGAAGTCTACCTTTTGTTTGCCGCCGGACACCCAGATATCTTTCCGGCGCGCGATGTTGCGTTGCAGAGCGCGGTCGGCCATGCACTCGGCATCGAGCCGCGTCCGCCGGAGAAAATGCTGATCCGGCTTGCCGAATCATGGAGCCCGTGGCGCGGTGTCGCATCGCGGCTTTTCTGGGCTTATTATCGCGAATTGAAGGGCAGGGATGCCGCGCCTCCGGCCTGAATCCGCAAAAAAGCATTGAAATCATGCGTTTTTGAGACCCGGCATGATCGACAATCCGCTTCACATCCCTGTCATGTCGGGCTTACAGTATCCGCGTCGACCGGTTCTAGGGTGAAGGAGGTCAACGACGTGACGGTTGCCGTATCTCCGGATGGGCTTCCAGCGCTGGTGCTGAATGCGGATTACCGTCCGCTCAGCTATTACCCCCTGTCGCTCTGGTCCTGGCAGGATGCCATCAAGGCGGTGTTCCTCGAGAGGGTGAACATCGTCGCCGAATACGAACACGCCGTGTCTTCGCCGACCTTTTCGATGAAGCTGCCGAGTGTCGTCAGCCTGAAGGCCTACGTGAAGCCGTCGAGGCATCCGGCGTTTACCCGGTTCAACGTCTTCCTGCGCGACCGTTTCCAGTGCCAATATTGCGGCACGCCGGACGATCTGACGTTCGACCATGTCATTCCGCGCCATCGCGGCGGCGCCACGACCTGGGAGAATGTCGTCGCTGCCTGCTCGCCCTGCAATCTGAGGAAGGGCGGCATGATGCCGGCCCACGCCAAGATGTGGCCGCTGCAGAAGCCCTACCAGCCGACGGTGCATGATTTGCATAATAACGGCCGGCTGTTCCCGCCCAACCATCTGCACGAAAGCTGGATGGATTATCTGTACTGGGATGTCGAACTGGAGCCTTGAGATCATCCGATAATTCGGGAGGCTGGCCGTCTGAAGCGATTTTCTGCGCTTCCGGCCTTCGCCGGCCGAAGCATTCATGAGCGGTCGTGGTGTGGTAGTTAAGGCTACGGCTGGCGTAGGCTGGTGCTCACGTACTTTAGTACGCTCCGCTCCGGTTCTCGATAATCACTTGATACGACTCAGCCTGCCGAATTCTTGAATAATCTCGCGTCGGCGCAAGGGTGAACCGCTCAATCGCGGGCAAAGGCGCTGCGGAAGGCGACGACTGCCAGGACAAAGCTGGCGATGGCGTTCCAGCCGGCCAAGGACAGGCCGAGGATGCGGAGCGCCGCCTTGTCGCAGGAGGGCGGGACGAATTTGTCGAGCGCGTCGAGCACGCCCTTGCCGCCGGTGTCCACCGGTCCGGCGGCTGCGGTGCAATCGGTCGGGCCCGGCCACCACGCCCATTCGACGCCGGAGTGATAAACGCTGAGATAGAGGCCGTAGAGCATCAGCAGGCCGCCAATGGCCAGCAGGCCACGACTTATCCAGGCGGGCGCCTTAAGGGCCGACGCAAGCACCGCCAGCAGCATCAAGGGCACGCCGACATAGTAAGGGGTGCGCTGCTCGAGGCAGAGCTTGCAAGGGATGTAGCCGCCAACATACTGGAAGGCCAGCGCCGAGCCGACTGTGGCGGCCATGGCGACGGCGAGGAACAGGGCGGTGCGCAGCCGCTGGCGTCCGGTATCGGCATTCACGGTCGCTGTCATCGGAATCAGTCCATTCGGTTCGATGCCGTTCAGACGGCGTATTTGACGACGATATAGAGCAAAATCAGGGCAGCGGCGCCGGCGCCCGCAATGTGGCCAAGGCGCTTTTCGATGAAGTGGCGGATCGGCTCGCCATAGCGGCGCAAGAGCCAGGCGAGAAACAGGAAGCGAGCTCCGCGCGCAACGATTGCCAGCACGATGAACAGCAGCAAAGGAACGCCGATGACGCCGGACAGGATTGTCACCACCTTGATCGGCGGCAGATGGGCGAGGCCGGAGGTGACCAGCATCAGGATGATGAAGCCAACACCCGACGAGACGCGCATCGCCTCGAACTCGTCATATTTGCCGTAAAATTCGAGGATCGGCCGCGCCACCGCGTCATAGGCGTAGTGCCCGATGAACCAGCCGGCGATGCCGCCCAGCACCGAGGCGACGGTGGCGACCAGCGCGTAACGATAGGCGCGATCCGGCCGCGAAAGCGCCATCGGCAGATAGAGCACGTCGGCCGGCACCAGGAACACCGAGCTCTCGACGAAGGCGATGAAGGCCAGCCACCATTCGGCCGATTTGCTGGCCGCCAGCGACAAGGTCCAGTCGTAAAGTCCGCGAAGCATCGGCACTCCTAATGCACGCCCAAACCGGTAGTGGTCTTGGGTCACGACATGTACAAACAAGACTTGGAAGCGCGCCGTATCAATCTCGTCGGACAAGGTGCGCTTCAATGACATGCGCCGCCTGTCTAGAAAGATTTTCCGCGCTGCACAATGGCAGCTGCTTCACGAAATCGAAAGGCTGAGGCTTGAGCGAGCCCAGATGTCGGGATTTGGCCAGTTGACGACCAGGCCATGGCATCGAGCACCTGCCCGCCTGAAGTGCGTCAAGGCAATATCTAATAAATCGTGGGTTTTCCCGTCGAACACGATCCGTGTTTAAATACGGCGATTTTTGTCACATCCTGTCTTTCCATCCGCCCTTTGCGCCGCCATGACGTTCTCCGATTTCATTTACCGCCCCTTTGAGACGCTCATCCGTCCGCTGGATATTCCACCCGGGCCGCTGCCAGCGAGCGGGCCGTTTGCGCTGCTCCTGCATTTCGCGAGGATGTTCCGCGGCACTCTTGCGGCCATTACCGTCTTGATGATGGCGATCGAGGGGATCAACCTTGCGACGATCTGGGGGGCCTCGTTCGTCGTCGACGGGGTGAGCGCGAAGGGCGCGGCGGTTTTCCTGCACGAGGACTGGCCGACGCTGGTCGTGCTCGGCGTGCTGGTTTTCCCCGTGCTGCCGTTGCTCATCTTCCTGGGCAATGCGCTGAACTCGCAGACGGTGGCCGTATGCATGCCGGCGGCGATGCAATGGCAGGGCCACAAGGCGGTGGAACGCCAGGACCTTGCCTTCTTCCACGATCTCTTCGCAGGTCAGGTTGCGTCGCGCATTTCGCAAGTCGCATCCGCCGTGCAGCAGCAGATCGTCGTGGCCTTTTACAGAATACCGCTGTTTCTGGTGCAGCTCGTCGGTTCGCTCGTTCTGCTTGGCGCGTTATCCTGGCCGCTGGCGCTTCCGGTGTTCGTCTGGATCGCCGCCAACATCGCCATTGCGGTGGTGGCGGTGCCCCAATATTCCGAACGCTCGCGCCGCTCGGCGCGGGGGCGCAGCCTTGTTGTCGGCGCCATGACCGACCTCTACAGCAACATCCAGATGGTCAAGCTGTTTGCGGCGGAAGACAGCGAGGCGGGCGCAATGCGCACCGTCATGGAAAACGCCATCGAGACCCAGCAGCGCGAAAGGCGCATCTATCTGACGACCGACATGGGCGTCGTCCTGCTCAATGTTGCGCTCTTTCTCACCAACGTTGCCATAGGGCTCTGGGGATTTGTCGCCGGCTTTGTCACGATTGGCCAGTTCGCCGCATCGATCGCCATCGTTCAGCGGCTCAATGCCAACTCCCGTGCCTTCCTGCAGATGGGCCAGCAGATTTTCCAGGCGGTGGGCACGATCCGCGACGCAATGCCGGTCGTGACGACGCCGCCGACTATAAAAGACGCGCCGAACGCCAACCCGCTCGACGTCACGGCCGGCGAAGTCGAGTTCAAGAACATCCAGTTCGAATACCGCGAGGGCCAAAGGGTGATCGAAGACCTGTCGCTCACCGTGCGCGCAGGCGAGAAGGTCGGGCTCGTCGGCCTCTCCGGGGCCGGCAAGTCGACCCTTGTCAGCCTGCTCCTAAGGTTCTTCGAGCTGAAGGGCGGCGCGATCCTGATCGATGGACAGGATCTCCGCAGCGTGACCCAGGCCAGCCTTCGGGAGAGCATCGGCGTCGTCACCCAGGACGTCTCGCTGCTGCATCGCTCCGTCGGCGACAACATCCGCTACGGCCGGCCCGATGCCCCGCCGGAGGCGTTGGAGCACGCCGCGCTGCTGGCCGAGGCCGACGGCTTCATCGCCGATCTCAGAGATGCTGAAGGCCGCACCGGCTACGACGCTTTCGTCGGCGATCGCGGCGTGAAGCTTTCCGGCGGCCAGCGCCAACGCGTCGCGATCGCCCGGGTGTTGCTCAAGGATGCGCCAATCCTGGTTCTCGATGAGGCGACGTCCGCACTGGACAGCGAAGCCGAGGCGGCGGTCCAGTCCAAGCTCGCGGTTCTGATGGAGGGCAAGACCGTGATCGCCATCGCCCATCGCCTGTCGACCATTGCCAGGATGGACCGGATCGTCGTCCTCGACAAAGGCCGCATCGTCGAGGAGGGAAAACCATCGGCGCTGTTGGAACGCGACGGGCTCTATGCCCGACTGTGGAAGCGTCGGACCGGCGGCTACATTGCCGACGCCATCGAGGAGATGTGAGCCGCCCTCGGTGATGATGTTTTGCTCATGGCCGGCTCGACACATTCTGCTTTCACTCCAGAAACCGGAATTGGCTGAACTCGTTTCCACCGTAGCGTTCGGAAGCCGATCATGAGCGAAGCCACAGTCCCGAACTCCCGTGCCGCCATTCTCGAGCGGCGATCTGCCGGCGTGCTGACATGGTCCGGCCCCGCCTTGATGTTGTTCGCGCGCTCGGCGTTCGCTGTTGCCGCGCAGGGCCTGGTTGCGGCCATTTATGCAGCGCACGGTTCGGCAACGCCCTGGCGCGACGCAGGGGCTTGGCTGCCGGCATACGGCAGTTTGATCGACGCGGGCTGCCTTGGTCTCCTGTGGTGGCTTGCACGGGCGCGAGGGCATCACGCTGCTCGATTTTATCAGCTTCGATCGCAAACGCTTGGGGCGCGATCTGTTGTTGGGCGTCGCGCTCATCCTCCCGAGCCTCGTTTTCATCTACGGTGGGATCATCGCCAGCAGCCTGTTGGTCTACGGCAACCCTGATGCACTGCAAATATACGGACCTTTGCCGCTCTTGCCTGCGCTTTACGGGGTGCTGATCTTTCCGTTGGTCTGGGGCATTACGGAGCAGACCACCTATAACGGCTATCTTCTGCCGCGTTTCCAAGTCTTGTCGGGAAGCACGGGATTTGCCGTTGCCGTCGTAGCGTTTTCCTGGTCGTTTCAGCACGCCGTGATGCCGCTGACGTTCGACCCACACTTCATGCTCTACCGGCTCTTGGCGCCTATCGCCCATTCGACATTCATCACCCTCGTGTACCTGCGCGTGCGCCGCATCCTGCCGCTGGCGACGGCGCATTGGCTCATGGATGGGGGTGTCAGCATTCATCGGCATTCTGTGGCCGCTGTTGAGGTAGAAGGGTTCAAACGGGCTGAGATGCCCACTATGGACCGAAGCCTCCGATCGACGAAATCGAAAGCCTGGGCTTGGGCTAGATAGGGTCTCGGGAATTGGCCAGTTGACGAACAGGCCTCCAACCGTATAGTCCGCGCCCATCCAGGCCGCCCGGCCTGAGCCCCTATGGCGGAATTGGTAGACGCGCTCGACTCAAAATCGAGTTCCGCAAGGAGTGCTGGTTCGATCCCGGCTAGGGGCACCATTTCTTAAATTCCCACGCCACTTCTTATTAAACCCAAGGGCGTCGGTGGGATCGTCCACGACGCCCTCGACGGCATCGAATGGTTGCGTCTTGCCTGTTGCCGCAAGCTGCCCAAGCTTCCGCTGAACGGTGCGCGGACTAGACCCAAGCGCAATTGGGCGTTCCTCACCACCGCAATCGGGCGTGCTGCGGTCCCCGCCATCACGAGGGATGCGCCGCCAACTCCGCGGTCAGCTGGTATAGCCGAACCGGACATTCCGTGGATTGAGGCGCCGGTCTTGCTCGGCTATGCACATGGCATGACAACGACCGACGATATTGTCAGGCCTCTTTCCCTTACCGTGGGTCTTATTGCCCGCTTCTGGCCGCAACTGCTGCTTCTCGGCGCCATCGGCTATGTAGCGCGCGACCTCCTGCTCAACGCGGCAGTCACGGTGGGCCTCGTCAATCCCCTCGGCGGGATGGTTGTGCTTTCGCTGGTGGTGCTGACGAAGCTTCTGGTCATCGTGGCGATGTTCGTCGCCCTGCGTCCGGGACTGCCGGCACTCGCCTCGCTTCGCCAAATGTCGGCAAGCGGTGCGAAACAGGAGAAAACGTCCCAGCCCGCCGACCACTTGCTGGCGGTGACCGCGGCCGCCATCTTGCCCTTCTTCGCCTATTACGCCGCATGGGGATTCCTCGGCGACAGTGTGCGAGAATATTCGCGGCTGGCGCTCGAACGCATTCCGCTGGGAGAAAGCGCCGACATATTCGGCCTGCTGCGCTCCAGCGGCCTCATTGCGTCGATTGTCGGCTGCTGGTTGGTCCGCTGGTTCGCGAAGCGCATGAACAAAGGCGCGCGCAGGCCTTACTGGCGGCTGCTCGTCGTGGCGGCGGATGCAAGCTGGATTTTTATCGGGCTCTATGCGCTCGATATCTGGAAGGACGAGTTCATCACCTGGATCGGGGCTAGTGCGTTGCGCAGCGAACTCAGCATGGGCGCAGGATCGCTTGTCCTGTCGATCGCCGCTCACGCTGCCGAAGGCTTCACGCCGGCCGAGTTCAGGCAGCCCGGCATCCTGGAACAGGCGCAAAGCCTGTTCTTCTATGCGCTTCTGCCAATGGTCTGGCTGGTCATGGCGGCGATCATCAACGGCTACGAGCTGACGGCCGCTTCGGCAGCGGCCGCGCCGCCGCCGTCGCGCGGGTCCACCTGGCGCAAATGGTTGAGCGACTTCATCACGCATTTCCTCGGCGGCTACCGCTCGCGCTATGCGCCGATTTGGGCCTGTCTCAAGCTCACGCTCGGCGCAGGACTCGCGACGCTGCTCACCTTCGTCGTCGCCTACCGGCTGATCGGCTGGCTTTGCGCCTGGCTGTGGTTTGGCGCGACGCGGACGCTCGGCGCGCCAGACCTCGATAGATGGCAGGTCGTCTTCAGCTTCGCCAGCGTGTTCATCGGCAGTCCGAGCGATCTTGACGGCGGCATAGTGCTCGACGCCTTGAGGATCGCGCTGCTGGCGGCGGTGCTTGAATTTGCGGTGGCGGCGCAACGGCAGCCGCTGAGGGTCGCTACCTGAAGAGCAGATGGCGCGGCCTGGCGTTCGCCAGCGTGACCGACAGCGCAAGGCCGCTTGCCGTCGCCGGAATGACGAAAGTCTCGGCCATGCGCGCCGTGCCGCGCGTGCCGGCGCCCTGGAAGGCCAGCCCGCCGCAGCGGGGCTTGTCGGCTGCCTCGGGCTGCATCTTGCGCACGACGGGCCGGGTCAGGAAGGCAGGCAGCCAGCGGCGGCCTTCGGCGTCTGTGAGCACAACGGCGCAGGGGCTTTCTGCAAGGAGACCAGGATCCTCGATCCTCGCCTCGAATTCGGCCAGCACGACGGCTTCATCTGCCGAGCCGCCGGGCAGGCGCGACAGCGTTGTCAGCCGCCATTCGGCCCCGGCGTAGCGCTGCGACTCACCCCTGTCGACCGCGATCGGGTCGCGGTCGCTACCGGATCGCCATGCCTCCAGGCTTTCCCAGGAATGCACCAGCACTGCAGCCGGCAGGGCGAAGCCCAGCCCAGCAAGGCTCAGCCAGTAGCGGCGTCTCTCGGCACGGGAAATGGCCTCCGCCATCACTCGGTCTCCAGCGTCCAAGGCATCGGGCCATCGCTCCGGCGGATCGTCACGGCGCCAGGGATGTCGCCCACCGCAAGTTCGGTGATTGCCACCCGGACCTCTTCACCCAGCGGTGTGAATGCCGATGGCGCGACCAGCACGGTTCCGCCCGCAAGTTCGTTTTCCGGGACTTCGAAAGCCATGAGCACGGGCTTTGGCAGTCCCGGCTCCAGCCGCTCTGCCGGCAGCATTGCCGGCATGGTGGAAATGCGCTGGCTGAGAGAATAGCGCAACCCGCTCGGGCCGAGCCATTCGGCGGAGGTCAGGGTCAGGCTCTCGCGTTTTGCTTCGGCGGCGGCCTCGACCAGGACCCAGACCCCGGAAGTGGTGTAGGTCCGGGTCTGGCCAAAGCGCTCGATCCTTACGGTACGCGCGAGATGCACGTCGCCGACGGCCAGCGCGAAGGCGCGTGCGTCGGTGCGCTTACCCTGCTCGCCAGCAATCGAGACGGGCGAGGTGATGTTGCTGTAGAGCGGGGTAGTCCGCTGCATTGCGTAGAGGATCGCCGCCGCGAAGATGATCGCGCCGGTTTCCTTGAGACCTGTTCTCATTGCCCCGGCCCGACGACCATTTCGGTCTTTACCGGCAATGCCACGATCGCGACCGGATCGCGATCGAACCAGCCCGAGCCGCCGTAGAGATTGTCACGCCGCTTGTAGATCTGGCTGCCCACCACGAGACGCAGATCCTGCGGCAGCGGCTGCGCCTTCGGCCACTCCCAGGCGGCGATCATGTGTTCCGGTATGCCGGGATGGACGCCGCTTGCGATCCATTTGTCGCGTGCAAGATAGAAGGCCGGCGCCTGCACGTCCGTGATCGGCGGGTCGATGTCAAACATGGACGCGAAGGCGTTGCTGGTCGCCGCCGAGCGGTTGTCGAGGTCGAATTCGACCATCAAAAAGGTCTTCGGCTGGGACGGCTCGGTTCCCGTCGGCGGAACCGAGCCGGTTCGGGCACCGCGAAACGTAATAACCCAGCGCCCGGTGTCGATGGGCTCGCCGGCTGCGACCGTTGGAGTTGGCCGCGAGTTGGATGCTTCATACACCGTCATTGCGAATGACGCGGCGGCCGCCGCGAGGCCACCAAGGCCGGCGACGAGAAACGCAAAAAGACGCTGCCGCAAAGTCGATCGCTGTCCGACGGACATGTTTCCTCCCGCGGACTATCCACCAGACCCGAGCCACAGATGCAACCTGGAGAGGTGAGCTATGCGGTAACATTTATGGCACAATTCGAAACAGCTTCGTCTTGGATCGTGCTGCGGGCCGGACCCGCCGCCGTGCCTAGCGGAGGGCCGCCACGACGTCGGCGAAATCGGCCCGCTTGCCATTGTCGGCGCGGCGCAATTGCACCTCGACGGGCCTGCCGTCGGATTGGTCGCAGTAGAAGATGGGTCCGGGCCGCACCCATTTGTCGCCCCACTCGGTCAGCGCGATGATGACCGTTTTGAATTCCAGCCCCTTTCGGGTCAGGACGTATTCGGCCTGCTCGCCGGCGGCACCCGGACGACGGTCCATCAGGCCGGCCTCGACGAAATCCTCGAGGCGCTTGGCCAGGATGTTGGTGGCAATCCCCAGGCTCTTCTGGAATTGCGAAAAGCGCGTGTAGCCGCCGAACATCGCGTCGCGCAGGATCAACAGGCTCCAGCGCTCGCCGACCAGCTCCAGGGCGCGTGAGGCCGAGCAGTTCTGTTTTTCATAAAGACGACCAAGCATGGCGTGAACATACCCTGTTGACTTGCATCATGCAAGTATGCATTGTGCTTGCATGATGCAAGCGATGGAGCTCGAGAGAGCGTCGCTCACTTCATCGCCCGAGACTTGGGTGCCCATCAACCGTCGGATCCAGACAGGAGATATGTCATGAAAAAGGATGAAGATTACACGACGTCATTTGTCGTTGAGCAAAGCCCGGAAGAGGTTTTTGCGGCGGTTGTCAATCCGCGCGCCTGGTGGTCCGAAGACATCGACGGCGATACCAACAAGCTCGGTGCGATATTCTACTATCACTTCAAGGATATCCACCGCGGTACCTTCAAGGTTACGGAGCTTGTGCCCGGCAAGAAGGTCGTCTGGCACGTCGTCCAGAACTACTTCAACTTCGTCAAGGATGCGACCGAGTGGACCGGCACGGACGTGGTCTTCGAGATCGCGCCGACCGACAAGGGTACCGAGCTGCGCTTCACCCATGTCGGGCTGAAGCCGAGTGAAGAATGCTACGACGTCTGCCATGACTCCTGGCGCTTCTATGTCGCGAGTCTTCGCGACCTGATTTCGACGGGCAAGGGGCAGCCCAACAAGGGCGAAGAGAACGCCAATCCAACGGTCGTGCCGCAAAACGAGAACATCGGCCTCGAGCGCAAGACAGCGAGCGATGGCGCCGAGATGATCGTCATGACGACGGCAGCGGCGAAGCCCGGCATCGAGAGCAAGGTGCGGGATGCCCTGCGGGACGTAGCCGGCGCGGCCCGCAAGCAAAGCGGATGCATCGACTACAGCGTCTTTCGCTCGGAGGCAGAGCCGAACGTTACCATCTGCGTCGAGCGCTGGGCATCGAAGCAGGAGCGCGACGCTTTTCTGGGCTCGGCGGACGCGAAGAATTTCGTTTCGGCCATAACCGGCGCCTTCCTGGAGCGGCCTTCGCCGATCTCCTACACGACATTGGAAGTCGGGTCCTGATTGCAAGGGTTCGCCCGGCGACGGTGCCGGTGCCGGCTGCCCTGGAGCAATGCAATGGGGGACGGCATCCAAGCATGGAACAGAAAATTATAACCTACTTGCATGATGCAAGAACGAATGGCTTGCATTCATGCAAGTAGGAGGAGAGATCGCCGTGCCAAAATCGATGGAAGTCACAGACAAGGCCGTTCTGGTAACCGGGGCCAACCGCGGCCTCGGCAAGGCGCTGGTCGAGGAAATATTGAGGCGGGGTGCCAAGCGCGTCTATGCTGGCGCGCGCAAACCGCTCGCCCACGCGGATCAGCGTATCACGCCGCTGATCCTGGACGTGACCGATACGGCGCAGATTGGGGCGGCTGTCGAGCGGATCGGGTCCCTCGATATCCTCATCAACAATGCTGGCATCGGGCTCTACGACGACCTCGGCGATCGTGCTGCGCTCGAGCGACACCTCGCCGTCAACCTGCTCGGCGTGCACGGCGTAACCCACGCATTGCTGCCGCTGCTCACGCGTTCGCGCGGCGCCGTGGTCAACATCCTGTCGGAAGCGGCCCTCGTTCCCTTCCCGATTATTCCGTCCTACTCGCTGTCGAAGGCCGCCGCGTTCTCCATGACGCAATCGCTACGTGCTCTCGCCGGCGCTCGTGGCGTGAGCGTTCATGCGGTCCTGTCTGGTCCCATAGACACCGACATGAGCAGAGACGCCGACATACCGAAGAGCTCCGCGGAGAGCGTCGCGAAAGGTATCCTGGACGGCATGGCGCGAGGGGAGGAGGAAATTTTCCCCGATCCAAAATCGGCATCAATGGCCGAGAGTTGGCGCGGCAGCGCGTTCAAGGCGCTCGAACGCCAGATGGCGGCTTTCGTCCAAGCCATGCCCGCCAAGTCATAGGCGACCGCGCTGCGAGCCCAACGGCCCCGCAGCGAATGCGCTATGGCGAAATTGCCCTAGGCTGCCGATGCGTCGCCGGTTCGATCCGGGCTGAGGGCACCATTTTCTTCCGGGAAACCTCGAGAGGTTACTTGGGCGTTATCCCAGGAGCGTCCTCTGGGATAACGTCTGAGATCCGGCAGCCCTTCCTGGCAAGCTGCGGATCGCAGCCCGAGCCGCTATCACATCGGCCCCGGCACCATCTTGGTCGGCTGCTCCGGCATCGGAAACGCATAATTGTCGCATTTCACGTCCGGGTTCGTCGGGCTGAACATTCCGAGCGGGTTCTCCTTGAACAGCCAGGCGTGAAGGTCGTAGTGGTGGAACTCCTTCGGGATGAGCGGATAATGCCCCTCCATAGGCCCCATGAATGTCTGGCCGAAGAGCTTCGGCGGCTCCTTGGTGTCCGGCGTCAAGGGCACGAGCCATTCCACACCGACCAGGCGCAATTCGCCGCCGACCGGCTCATAGATCAGCACATTGGGGCGCGTCGGATCCGCGGTCGGGCCGACAGTCGTGACGTTGACGAAATGGATGCCCATCGCGCCCTTCGGGTAGTCCATCGCTCCCTCTACCTTTTCGCCGCTGTAGAAGACGCATCCAACCGTCGACAGATAAAGCTCGCGAATGGCAACCTTGTAGTCTTCATACCTGGACAGCGATTTACGCAGGGCATCGATCTCGGCCTTGTCGGGTTCGGCGGCCCGAGGAGCGGCGGCGTTCAGACACGCGCCGACGAGACCTGCCAATGTGAGGATACCGAGACGCCTGAGGTGAGTTGTTTTCGTCATGCATTCCTCCCAGATTTTTCTTCTGGCCGTGCAGGACCGAGGCGGCAGTGATGCTGGACGCGCGGCCGTAATTGATCGCCTCATCCCTGTTGGGACTGCGTCGATGCTAATCCTTTCCGCTGATCGGGAGAATTAACCCTGACGACCTAGGCCCGAGCAGGTCGATGGTGCGGAGATTAGGGCAATCGCATAGGGGCAAGTACCCCCTCACCCGGATTGCCAACCGAATTGCGAAGGGCAATTCGGAGCAATCCGACCTCTCCCCGAGGGGAGAGGAGGTCGCCAGCGCCGGCATCCGCCTCTTCTCCCCAGCGGGGAGAAGGTGGCCGCGAAGCGGCCGGATGAGGGGGACTCCATATGCAATAGCCCATGGTGCGGAACGGACCAACGGCCGATCCGGTCGCATTCCCTAGGTCCGATGCGCTACCGTCGCCGCAGCAGGCTTCTCATCCGGTTGCGCAGCAGGCGCGCCATGTTGCGGGTCTCGCGGTAGAGGTGAAGCTGCGAGGCCGCCTGGCGGGCGGGGCGGTCGGCGTCCGGCGTCAGCCCGATCACCAGCGTGCCCATCGGCTTGCGTTCGCTCCACAGCCGGCTCATCACGGGGTGGTCGGGCACCGCGCAGGAATCGGTCATCATGATGTTGGGGTCGTCGAGATGCTGCCTGGTCACCTCGATCATCAGCAGCGTGCCCGGCGAATAGGCGGCGAGCGTCTCGTCATAGGCGGTCTTCCAGGTATAGGCGACGCCGGCCTCGACGAAGACGACCAGGCAGGCGATGGTGCGGCCGTCGAGCGTCAGCGAATGGATGCGGCAAAGATCCTGCTCGGCCAGCCGGTGCACCGCCTCGCGGGCGAAGGCGGCGCGGTAGCGGTCGATGGCCATGGCGGTGCGCTCGCGGCCTTTCCAGCCGGCGGCCTCCAATGTCAGGAAATTTTCGATGGCGTGGCGGATCTCGTCGGGCCCGCGCGCCACGACATGCTCCAGCCGGCCGAGGTCGGCGAGGCGGCGCTTCAGGCGGCGAAACTCGCGATAATGGTGGGCGCGCAGCGAAGCCTTCAGATACGCCTCGCCGTCGAGCTCGCTTTCGAGCACCGGGCGGTCGGCCTTGCCGGTGGTGACCAGCGTCAGGCCGCGCGTCTCGGCGACGCTGGCGAGCAGGCTCGCCACCGGACCATCCAGCCTTATGTCGGGCAGCACGAAGACCTTCGGCAGCTTGAGATGCGGCCTGGACAGCATCGAGAAGAAATCCTCGATGACGCCGATCGGATCGTCGCGATCGACCAGCGGCGTGCCGATCGGGCCGAACGGGCTCGACCAGGTGCGCATGACGGGAATCCCGAGCGGCACCATCGGCCGCTCGACCGAGAACGGCACCAGCAGGCGCAGCCGGTTGCGATACTGGTCGCCGTCGCGGATGACCGCCAGCCGCACCTCGCGGTCCTCGAGCCTCGGCATGGCCGGAGCCAGGAAGCGCGGATTGAAGAAGACGTTCGGCTCGATCGTGCGGGTGCAGAGATAGTCGAGCTCCTCGACCAGGTCGAAGCCGGCGGAGGCCGGATAGATGGCAAGCTTGCGCTCGGGCCGGTTGTTGGCGAGGATCTCGACATGGGCGGGATCGGCTTCGCGCGCAAGCCCGGCAAGGCCGGACACCATGGCGCCGGCCGGGCCGCCGCTGGTTTCCTCGAGCAAGGGGACGGCAGCCATCAGGCGGCTCCTTTGGCGGGCACGAAAATGACCATGGCGATGCCGAGCTTGCGCCAGACCGTGAAGGACAGCGCGCCGGCCTCGAAGATCATGGCGAAGACGGTGGCCATCGCTGCGCCCCACAGACCGAAGAGCGGGATCAGCACGACGCTGAGCGCGATGTTGAAGGCCAGCGTCATGGCGTAGACGGCGGCGCAGATGTTCTGGTTGCCGCTCATGGTGAGCAGGCTTTCGCAAGGGCCGACGGCGGCCCGGGCGACGACGCCGAACACCAAAAGGAACAGCAGCGGATAGCCGGCGGCAAATTCCGGGCCGAACAAGGTCAGCATCGGCTCGCCCAGGGCCAGCACCAGCAGCGCCATCGCCAGCGACGGCCAGAACGTCCACGACACGGTTTCGCGGGCGAAGGCGGCGAGCTTGTGCGGCTCGCCATGGGTGAACTGCGCATAGCGCTGGGCAACGCCGGCCTTGACAGCGAAATAGACGAAATGCACCAGCGCCAGCGTCTTGACGGTGGCGAAATAGACGGCGACGTCGTTGGGTTCGAGATAGGCGCCGACCATCAGCACGTCGGCATTGGTGAGCAGGAAGAAGAAGCTCTCGACCAGGAAGATCGGCAGCGAGACGATGAACCATTGGCCGAAATGCAGCTTCATCGGCCCGGCCGGGATCCGTCTGTCCATCCGCGAGGTGACGCCGATGAGCTGGCCGAGCGTGGTGGCGTAGGTGGCGGCGATTGCGGCAAAGATCGCCGTTTTGGCATCGGGCGCGTAGCCCGCCAGCAGCATCAGCGCCATGAACGCCAGAATCAGCAGCGGCCGCACCAGAAATGTCGGCGACAGCGCAAACAGCGCCCAGGAATTGGCCCGCGCCAGCCCTTGCAGAAGGTCGGACATGGCGATCATCGGCAGGCAGATGATGCCGAGGATGAACGGCATGACGTAATAGTTTTCGATATAGGACGACAGCAGCCAGACGCCGAGCGCGCCGAGACCGGCGATCACCGTCGAGGCAACCAGCACGAACAGCCGGCTGGCCTGCACGATGCCGCGCAATTCGGCCAGCATGCCGCGCTCGCGATATTCGGGAATGAAGCGGATGACCGAGGTGTGGAAGCCAAGGCAGGCGAGGTTGCCGACGATGACCATCGTTACCCAGACGAGGACGAAAATGCCGTATTCGAACGAGCCCATCCAGCGCGCCATCAAGACCTGGCTGACGAAGGCGATGACGGCGCTGACGATGCGGACCGAAAAGGCGATCAGCGACATGCGGCCGGCTTCGCCGCGCTCGCCGGCGCTGAACAGCACGGCATCGATCAGGCCAAGCAGCGGCCTTATGCGCAGCGCAAAGCGCTGCGGCAGGAACCGCCCGGCTGTCGTCGCCGCGGAAAAGCGCACCCCGATCACACTCCGTTTTCCGCTTCTTTTCTGGCTATGCGTGTAGCGAAAACACATTAAGAAACGGTTGGGTGGGTGTTCCTTCGCCCCGTTCACGGGGAGAAGGTGCCGGCAGGCGGATGAGGGGCGGCGCGCTGCTTCATATTCATCATTCGCGCAACCCTTCACCCTGCTCTTTAGTGTCTCAGTTTGAAATACGCGGAAACGCCTATCTCGTTTGCCCCATATGCGAAAACGCCTATATGCTTAGCGGAACGCATGGCAGCAACAATGGTCTACACTGTCATTTGGTATGGAAGGCAGGGCATCGTCGACAAGGTGATCTTCGACGACGAGAAGACCGCGAAAGATCATGCAACCTCCATGTTCCAAACCCGAAAGGGTGACGATGGAATCGTGTCCGTTGAAGTTCGTAAGGACAACGGCGCTGTCGTCTTTAGCCATGCGGAGAACTAAGAATGCCAACCGGACCTAAAGGCCAGGAAGGATGTTCTGGCACCACTTACCAGCTCACAAAGAAGCTCATCAAGATCGTTGCCGAGGTTATCAGCCATGGGCGTTATGTCGCCTTCCAGATGCGGAGGTCGCTATCCCGAGGCAACTCTTCACCGACATCCTGCGGCTGATCGCGGAACTCCGGCCATCGCCCCATCCATCACCGGCGTGACCGGCCCGGTTGTCATGCGTTTCAGCAAAACAAGGGGAGAACTATGCCTTGAAGAAAGCGAAATCGACATCCTCGGCCAGCAGCGGGCAGACATCACGGCTTTGGCGGATCACCAACGCCATTTTTGCCGGGGTCTGATCTTGCAACTGGTGCCAGTTTGCGCAAACCTCAGTCTCAACAGAACGGTAATCCGGTGGATGCCTGATTACCTGAATCTGGGAGGGGCGAAGTGTTAGGCGAGCCCATTACCGTTCTGATGGTCAATGAGTATCCTGACTACATTGATGCACAAGTGTGGGCTGCTGAGCTGAAAACCCGTGTGCCGCAGCTGGAGTTCAGGCTTTGGCCAGACGCCGGGAACAAAAGTGACATAGATATTGTGCTGATCGACAAGGGCGCCAGTCCTGGCTTTTTTGATGCCATGACGGGGCTAAGCGCCGTCGTCTATTTGGGAGCCGGTGTCGAGGGTATTGATCTTCAGAGCTTTCCCAAGAGTGTTCCGCTCATCAGGCTCGCAACGCGTGAGCAGGCTTCGGAAGTGGTGCAGTACATCGTCCTTCGCGTTCTCTGCCAGCAACGGCATGTTGCGGATTACATGAGTCTACAAGCCCGCAAGTTGTGGAATCCGATCGCGCCGCGGAAGATCTCCGAGACAAGAATAGTTGTGCTTGGTGCGGGCCGGATCGGTGGCTGGGCCGCAAAGCTGTTTGCGGACTTTGGCTACGACACAGCAGTCTGGTCTCGTCATCAAAAGACGCTTCCTGGCATACACAGTTACTTTGGCCGTGCCCAGCTTGCGGGCGCACTCACAAGTCGGGACTACGTTATCTGTTCACTTCCCCTGACTGGTGAGACTCGTGGGATACTGAACTTGAGTGCCTTTGCAAAAATGAAGCGAGGTGCCTACCTTGTGAATGTCGGCAGGGGCGCGCATGTCAACGAAGCCGACCTGATCCGCGCTCTCGACGAAGGTCAGCTTTCTGGTGCTTGTCTTGACGTGTTTGAGCGTGAACCGCTGGAGGCTTCATCGCCGTTGTGGACTCATCCCAAGGTGACCGTCACACCTCATGTCGCGAGCTTCTGGGTGGATTCTGGAATCGACCAGGCCGCCGATCTCTGCGGTCAAGTCGCCAGAGGAGAGCCTCTGTCCAACAAGATCGACCTCGAACGGGGTTATTGAATCAAAGTAGTGTCTTTACCCACTTTAGCAGGTTCCGATCTTCATGAAGCGCGGACATCAGCGCGTGCGTCACCCGGCTATTAGATTTCAAACTCAAACACCACCGCCGGTCGAGATACAGAAAATTCGAAATGCGTATTTTGGTGTCGGCGGGACACCGCCCCCCTCTGGCCTGCCGGCCATCTCCCCCTCAGGTGGGGAGATTGGCTAGTCGCAGACGTCCGTGCCGCCCCGCCTTAGGGCACCTTCTCCCCATCACGGGGAGAAGGAAAGCGCAGCCTTACGCAAACGCCCCATGACAGTGCTTGTACTTCTTGCCCGACCCGCACGGGCAGGCCTCGTTGCGGCCGACCTTGCCCCAGGTTGCCGGGTTCTTCGGGTCGCGGTCTTCGGGGGCGACGATGGCGTTGCTTTCCTGGCGGACCAGCACGGCCGTCTCGCCGCCGTCGAAATCGTCTTCGCCGGTGCTGCCGTCGATATGGCTGCCGAACATGTCAGGGGCCTCGGGCGGCGGCGCGTCCGCCGCCTGGCGGACCAGCTCGACGCGCATCAATTGCGCGGTGACGGCCTGGCGCAGATTGCCCAGCATCGCCTGGAACAGCTCGAACGCCTCGCCCTTGTACTCCTGCAGCGGATCGCGCTGGGCATAGCCGCGGAAGCCGACGACCGAGCGCAGATGGTCGAGATTGACGATGTGCTCGCGCCACAGATGGTCGAGCGTCTGCAGCACCACGGAGCGCTCGACATAGGTCATCACGTCGGGGCCGAAGCGCTCGGCGCGCTCCTTGGCGGCGGCTTCGGCAGCCTGGCTGACGCGCTCGCGGATGTCGTCCTCGGCAATGCCTTCTTCTTTGACCCAGTCCTCGACCGGCAGATCGAGATTGAGGAATTCGGCGATCTCGGCCTTGAGCCCGGCGACGTTCCACTGCTCGGCATAGGCGTTTTCGGGAATGTTCTTGGCGACGATCTCCTCGATGACGCCTTCGCGCATCTCGGTGATGGTCTCGGACAAGCCTTCGCCGTCCATCAGCTCGATGCGCTGCTCGAACACCACCTTGCGCTGGTCGTTGGAGACGTCGTCATATTTCAACAGGTTCTTGCGGATGTCGAAGTTGCGCGCCTCGACCTTCTTCTGCGCCTTTTCCAGCGCCTTGTTGATCCACGGATGGATGATTGCCTCGTCTTCCTTGAGGCCGAGTTTCTGCAGCATGCCGTCCATGCGCTCGGAGCCGAAGATGCGCATCAGGTCGTCCTGCAGCGACAGGAAGAATTTCGAGCGGCCGGGATCGCCTTGGCGGCCCGAGCGGCCGCGCAACTGGTTGTCGATGCGGCGCGATTCATGGCGTTCGGTGGCGAGCACATAAAGACCGCCGGCGGCGAGTGCCTTTTCCTTCAGCCGGGCGATGTCGTCGCGGATGTCCTTTTCCCTGGCCTCGCGCTCGGGGCCGGCCGGCATGTCGCCAAGCTCCTCGGCAATGCGCATGTCGGCATTGCCGCCGAGCTGGATGTCGGTGCCGCGGCCGGCCATGTTGGTGGCGATGGTGATGGCGCCCGGTTTGCCCGCCTGGGCGACGATCGCCGCCTCGCGCTCGTGGTGGCGGGCGTTCAGCACCTCGAAATCCTTGAAACCTTCCTTGCGCAGGCGTTCAGCCAGTTGCTCCGACTTCTCGATGGAAGTCGTGCCGACCAGCGTCGGCTGGCCCTTGGCGCGGGCTTCCTTGATCTCCTTGACGATCGCCTTGTATTTCTCCTCTACCGTCCGGTAGACCTCGTCGTCCTCGTCAATGCGGATGACCGGCAGGTTGGTCGGGATCTCGGTGACGTCGAGATTGTAGATGTTGGCGAATTCCTCGGCCTCGGTCAGCGCCGTGCCGGTCATGCCGGCCAGCTTCTTGTAGAGGCGGAAATAGTTCTGAAAGGTGACCGAGGCGAGCGTCTGGTTCTCCGGCTGGATCGCCACATGCTCCTTGGCCTCGAGCGCCTGGTGCAGGCCTTCCGAATAGCGGCGGCCGGGCATCATGCGGCCGGTGAACTCGTCGATGATGACGATCTCGCCGTTGCGGACAATATAGTCCTTGTCCCTCTGGAACAGCCGGTGCGCCTTCAGCGCGTTGTTGACGTGATGGACGATGGCGACATTCTCGACGTCGTAGAGCGACTCGCCCTTGAGCAGGCCGGCATCGCGCAGCATGTTCTCCAGCTTCTCGGTGCCTTCTTCGGTGAAGATCGAGGTCTTCTGCTTCTCGTCGATCTCGTAGTCCTGCGGCTGCAGCTGGATGATGAAGGTGTCGATGGTGTTGTACATTTCCGAACGGTCCTCGAGCGGACCGGAAATGATCAGCGGCGTGCGGGCTTCGTCGACCAGGATGGAATCGACTTCGTCGACGATGGCGTAGCTGTGACCGCGCTGCACCATCTGGGCGCGCTCGTATTTCATGTTGTCGCGCAGATAGTCGAAGCCGAGCTCGTTGTTTGTGGCGTAGGTGACGTCGGCGGCGTAGGCGACGCGGCGCTCCTCGTCGGACAGGCCGTGGACGATGACGCCGACCTTGAGGCCGAGGAATTTGTAGACGCGGCCCATCCATTCGGAGTCGCGCGTGGCCAGGTAATCGTTGACGGTGACGACATGGACGCCATTGCCGGCGAGCGCGTTAAGGTAGACCGGCAGCGTCGCCACCAGCGTCTTGCCTTCGCCGGTGCGCATCTCGGCGATGCCGCCATTGTGCAGCACCATGCCGCCGATCAGCTGCACGTCGAACGGCCGCATGCCGAGCACGCGGCGGGCGGCCTCGCGCACGGTAGCGAAGGCCGGCACCAGAAGGTCGTCGAGGCTGGCGCCGTTGGCGATGTCCTGGCGGAATTTGTCGGTGCGGGCCTGAAGCTCGGCGTCGGAAAGCGCCCGCATCTCGTTTTCCATGGCATTGATCGCCTCGACGCGCGGCCGGGTCGATTTGACCCGACGATCGTTGGAGGAGCCGAAAACCTTACGGGCGAGACCGCCGAGACTGACCATCCAATGGCCCTTTCGATAGCATTCCAAGTCATTGCGACGGGCGCCGGCCGGCCCCCATCAAATCCGCGTGAACGCGGACAAACGCAAAAAGCGCCCGGAAAACGGTTCTGGACGCAAAGTCGTTGGACAGATAAGAGGGGGCTCATTCGATGTCAACGCCGCGCTCGCCCTGTCGACCGCGCCAAATTCCGCCACAATCCTGCTGGTCTGGAAGCCATTCCGCTCTAGCTACCCCGCTTTGGAGATAATCGTAATGTCTGTATTGTTCCGCCGCGCGTCGCTCGCCAGCCTTGGTCTGGCATTCGGGCTGTCGGCCCTCTCGCTGTCGCCGTTGATGGCGCAGGAAGCCGCCCCTGCCCAGCCGGCGGCACCCGCCCCGGCGGCCAAGCCGGTCGATCCGAACGCCGTGGTCGCCACCATCAACGGCCAGACGCTGACCGAGGCAGACCTTGGGCTTGCCGAGGGCGAGCTGTCGCAGCAGTTCGCGCAGCTTCCGCCCGAGCAGCGCCGCGCCGCGGCGCTGTCGGCGGCGATCGAAATCCGCGTGATGGCGGCCCAGGCGGTGACCACCGGCCTCGACAAGGATCCCGACTTCCAGCGCCGCATGGCATTCCTGCAGCAGCGCGCGCTGCATGGCGAAATGGTCGAGAAGGGCGTCGTCAACAAAGTTACCGATGCCGAGGTCCGCGCCCGCTACGACCAGGAAATCGCCAACACGCCGCCCACCAACGAGGTGCACGCCCGTCACATCCTCGTGAAGACGAAGGAAGAGGCGGACGCCATCATCAAGCAGCTCGACGGCGGTGCCGATTTCCAGAAGCTTGCCAACGAGCACACCAGCGATCCGAGCGGCAAGACCAGCGGCGGCGATCTCGGCTGGTTCGGGCCTGGCCAGATGGTGCCGGAATTCGACAAGGCGGCGTTTGCGCTGGCGGTCGGCAAATACACCGAGCAGCCGGTACAGTCGCAGTTCGGCTGGCACGTCATCAAGGTCGAGGACAAGCGCACCAAGCAGCCGCCGGCCTTCGACGAGGTCAAGGACCAGGCCCGCCAGGCGGTCATCCGCGACAAGTATTTCGCGCTGGTCAAGTCGCTGCGCGCCAACGCCAAGGTCGACATCCCCGATGCCAACCTGAAGAAGACGGTCGACGCACTGGAAAGCGCGAAATAGGCCAGATTGAGCTACGACAGGGCGCGCTGCCGCCCTGTCGCTTCTATTTGGTAGGGCGAACGATGATGCGTCGACGCCGCCGCCGGACCGCCGTGGCATCGCCGGCATCGCCAGCGACGATGCCTTTCAAGACATAGCCGACCGCCCTGTGCAGCGTCGCTTCGTCCTCGTCGAGGCGGTTCGTCAGAAGATGCGTCCAGGCGTACGAGGCGATCAGGTCGGCGACGACAGTGGCATCGACGTCGGCTGCCACCTCTCCCCTTGCCTTGGCGCGTTCGACCATCTGGCCGGTGTGGACACGACGGCCTCTCGCGTATTCGGCAAGGGCGGCGGCCGCTTTTTCGTCCGACTGCGCCTCGGCAATCAGCGATCTGAACACGCTGCCCGACGATGTGTCGCGCCAGTGCGCAAACAAGCTCTTCAGGAAGCCGACGAGGTCCTGCTCAAGGTTCCCGGTGTCGGGATTGTCGACACGCTTTTGCCGCTGGTAGACGTCGAGCAGCAGAGCGGCCTTGCTTGGCCACCAGCGATAGATCGTCGGTTTTCCGGCGCGCGCCCGCCGCGCCACCGCCTCGGTGGAGAAGCCGGAATAGCCGGCTTCGACCAGTACCGCTTCGGCGGCATCGAGAATGGCATCGGCGCTTTCGGGGCTGCGCCGTGCGCCGGCTGATTTGCGCCCGGGATCGGTGGTTTCGCCCATCTCGTCTTCCTTGCCGATGATCTCAGCAGCCATCATACACAGCCCCTTGACGAAACGAAACGATCCGTTTCATATGTAACGGAACGTTCCGTAACGATAAGGAGAACAGCAATGACCTCGACTGTCGCCACGCGTTTTTCGCGGTTGCGCTTCGCCCTGCTGGTGCTGCTCGGCGTCTACCCGCTGATCACTGCCATTTTGTACATGGTTTTTCCGCTGACCAAGGAGTGGCAAATCTGGCAGCGTACACTGGTCATCGCGCCGCTGATGGTCTCGATCATGATCTGGGGACTGATTCCGGGCGTGCAGCGGGCGTTTCGCGGGTTCATTAACCCAGCGGTCCGGTGATGTTCATTCCAGCGCCTGCGACGTTTCCGACGCAACGCGCCACTCGCCGTCGGCCAGCACGAGTTCCAGCATGACCCGTGCCTTGCCGGTCAGCCGCTGCGCCGAGTGGTCCTTCGGCACATAATCGTAGGTCATGGCGAAAACCGCATCGGCGCGGTCCTTGCCGTGCGGCGTCACCTCAAGGCTGCCGGGCTCAAGACCGAACGACCACGACGCCCATTGCGCGAACCAGTCGGTCTTGACCTTGACGATGGCCTCGCTGTCGTAGCGCGTGCCGTAGATGGTGGCCGACGCACCGTAAAGCCGCTTGACGGTCTCGCGCATCGCCTTGGCATCAGGCGCCAGATAGTCGTGGCGCAGAAACTGCTCGATGGCGCCCTTGTCGCCGACGGAGCGTTCGAGCGCTGCGACCTCAGACGCGGGCGCCGGGGTGACGGCCGGTTTCGGTTGCTGGGCACTGTCTCCGCCCGGCACGAATTCGAAACGCTCGAGCAGCGATCCCTGCTCCCAGGGACGCTGCGCCTCGCGCGTTGCGGAAACGACATCGCGGCGCACCGCGATCATCATGTCGTTGATGCTCTGTCCGGGTTCCGCCATGTGCCGCAAAAGCGCGGCGGCAAAGGGCGAGTTGCGCCCTGTCCCGTCCATTGCCACAGCGCCGGGCGCCGTCGAGAAGGCAATGAACGAACCGCGTGTCGACTCGAACTGGGCGAGGCCGGCGAGAGCCGTCGCCGAGCGCGTCGTGGCGCTGCGGCTGAGACTTCGCGCAAACGGGTTGTTGCGGCAGGCATCGAGGAAGACCAGGCTGACCTTGGTCTGCTGCTCCATGATGTCGAGGACCTCGTCGATCGGCACGGCCTCGAGCTGGAGCTTGACCGGCATGTCCAGCCTGGCGTCGACCGGCACGATGAAGTTGCGCCCGTCGACCTGCAGGCCGTGGCCGGCATAGTAGAACAGCCCGGCACCGGCGCCTTGCAGCGCATCGGAGAATTCGCCGATCTTGCGTTCGAGCTCGCGCTTGCCGAGATCGTTGCCTTCGATCACGTCGAAACCGATGGCGCGCAGCTTGTCGGCAATGTCGAGCGCATCGTTGACGGGATTGGCCAGCGTGCCGGCTTCGGCGTAGCTGCCGTTGCCGACCACAAGCGCCACGCGCCGCGCCGTCTGCGCATCCGCGCGCAGCAGCAGAACGCCCAGAAATGCCAGTGCCAAGACCACAAGCCTGCCCATGGGGCAGGATCATAGCGCTATCGGCCGCAGCGATGCCAACAAATTTGCAACAGCCCTGCTTGCGACATGAGGCAGTGTCAGGCGTCCGGCACCCGTAACGGCTGTGAAAACGGCTTGCGCCGACGCGCGCTATCGGGCAAACCGGCGTTCCTTTCGCGATTTTCCCGCCCGGGGTCTTCCATGTCCGCACAGGTTTCGCCGCTCGCGCCGAAGAAATATGCCAAGATGCCGACCATCGAGGGCGTGCGCATCGCCACCGCCGAGGCCGGCATAAAATACAAGAACCGCACCGACCTGCTGGCCATGGTGTTCGACGCCGGCACCACCGTCGCGGGCGTGTTTACCAGGTCGAAATGCCCGTCGGCGCCGGTCGACTTCTGCCGGCAGAACCTCACGGCGGGCAAGGCGCGCGTTCTGGTCGTCAATTCCGGCAATGCCAATGCCTTTACCGGCCAGAAGGGCCGCGCCTCGACGGCACTCACGGGCGAGACGGCGGCTAAGGCGGCCGGCTGCACAGCGGGCGAGGTGTTCCTGGCCTCGACCGGCGTCATCGGCGAACCGCTCGATACTGGTAAGTTCAGCCACCTGCTGGCCGGGCTGATCAAGGACGGCAAGCCGGAATTATGGACCGAAGCCGCCAAGGCAATCATGACCACCGACACCTATCCCAAACTGGCGACCGCGACGGTCAAGCTCGGCAATGCCGACGTCACCATCAACGGCATCGCCAAGGGCGCGGGGATGATCGCGCCCGACATGGCGACGATGCTTTCCTTTATCGCCACCGATGCGCCGATCGCAGCACCGGTGCTGCAGGATCTGTTGTCGCGCGGCACGGCCAAGACCTTCAACGCGGTCACCGTCGACAGCGACACCTCGACCAGCGACACGCTGCTGATGTTCGCCACAGGTGCTGCCGCCAGGCGTGGCGCGCCGGCAATTTCCGACCCCAAGGATGCGCGCCTCGGCGCGTTCCGCCGTGCCCTCGGCAAGGTGCTGAAATCGCTGGCGCTGCAGGTGGTGCGCGACGGCGAGGGCGCCCGCAAGCAGGTCGAGGTCACCGTCACCGGGGCCAAATCGGCCCGCTCGGCCAAGCGCATTGCGCTGTCGATCGCCAATTCGCCGCTGGTCAAGACGGCAGTCGCCGGCGAGGACGCCAATTGGGGCCGTGTCGTCATGGCCGTCGGCAAGGCCGGCGAACCGGCCGACCGCGACCTTCTGTCGATCTGGTTCGGCGACAACCGCCTGGCATTTCAGGGCGAGCGCGACGCCGCCTATTCCGAAGCGGCGACTTCGGCGTATATGAAGCGCGACGAGATCCGCATCCGCGCCGATATCGGCATCGGCCGCGGCAAGGCGACGGTGTGGACCTGCGATCTCACCAAGGAATATGTCGCCATCAATGGCGATTATCGGAGCTGATGACATTGGCCTCCAGACATCCGGCAAGCGTGTTGGCGATCGTGCGCCGCTACGAGGCGGCCGGCTTTCGCGCCTGGCCGGCGGCCGCCGTCCATTATGATGGCACCTGGGTGGTGCGGCTGACGGCTGGCCACCCGGCCAAGCGGCTGAATTCGGTCAATCCGCTCGATCCGGGCGACATTCAGCACATTGCCGAGCGCATCGGCCGCGCCAGCCGTCGGTTCGACGCCTATGGCAGGCCGCTGACCTTTCGCATCTCGCCGCTGTCGGGGCCGGATCTCTCAAAGTACCTCGACAGCGAGGGCTGGAGCACATTCGCGGAGTCGCTGGTCATGCGGCTGCCGCTGGCGGACGCTATGCTCGACGACGCCATGGACCAGATTCCGTTGAAGGACATCAGCCGTTTCATCGGCGCGGCGCTCAAGGTGAGCGGCTCGGATGTGTCGCTGCGGCCCGGCCTGTCGGAGATCATTGGCGCCATCCAGCCGGAGGCCGGGCTGTTTGCGCTGGAGAACGGCAGCGAGCCGCTGGCAACGTTGATCTGCGTGCATGACGGCGACCTTGCCGGGCTGTTCGAGATCGCCACCGACAGATCGGTGCGCAACCAGGGCCATGGCCGCCACCTCATCCGATCGGCGCTGAAATGGGCGCGACTGCGCGGGGCGCGGGAAGCCTGGCTGCAAGTCGAGGCGGACAACGCGCCGGCGCTGGCGCTTTACCGTTCGCTCGGATTCGACGAAGTCTATCGCTATCACTATCGCCGGCCACAAGGCGCATGAGCGGCTCAGACACGGTCGGCAAGCGCCTGCTCCTGGTTGCGGCCTGCGCGCTGGTCGATGCCGACGGGCGCGTGCTTTTGGCGCAGCGGCCCGAAGGCAAGCAACTCGCCGGCCTATGGGAGTTTCCGGGCGGCAAGGTCGAGCCCGGCGAAACGCCGGAACAATGCCTGATCCGCGAACTGTATGAGGAGATCGGCATCGAGACCGATATCCCTTGCCTGGCACCACTCACCTTTGCCAGCCATTCCTACGATGATTTTCACCTGCTGATGCCGCTGTTCGTCTGCCGTCGCTTCCGCGGCATTGCCCAGCCGAAGGAACGGCAGGTGCTGAAATGGGTGCGGCCGCGCCAGATGCGCGATTTTCCAATGCCGCCGGCCGATGCCCCGCTGATCCAGTTCCTCATCGATCTGCTGTAACGGCCGATCTCCCGTAAACCGGGCAGCTCCGCGAAGCGATATCAGCAGCGTTAATGAAAGATTTATCTGGCCGTGAAAAATTGACGCAAAGCGGTTACGCCGATTCCACCGCTGGGGAGCGATTTGCATGAGCTTCGACAAGGACTGGGACTTGCCTTGGCCCGATCGCCTTCCTGGCGCCGCCAATGCTGGCATGGGAATATTGCGCATCGCCCTTTTGTTCGGCTCGGCCGCGGTGGCTCTGGCCTTGATCGCGACACCCTACCTCGACAGCCGGACCCGATCGCAGTTTGCCCGCGATGGGCTTGATACAATGAGCACCGGCTCGATCGGCCAGCGCGACAGCTATACGCTGCGCAAGAGCGTGCTGCAGCCGCTGCCCAGTTCGGTTTGCGTCATTCGGGCCGATGGCAGAAGCAGCGGTGACTGCTGACGTCCTCAACAGATATCTGAAGCGCGTCGCGTTCGACCGGCCTCGTGCGACGCGCTTATGTTTCGATGCATGTCGTTATCGCAAAACCGCTGCACACTTTTGCGCGACATGCATTGGAATGCAGCTGTTTCACCGCGCGTTAAGCCTGTCACGTTAACCTTTCTTAACGGGTCGGCGCTAGGTTCCGGCAAGAGGGATGGGCGCCCATGAAAATCTTGCTGCAACGATTTTTAGAAGACGAGAGGGGTGCGACGGCTATCGAATATGGTTTGATCGTGGCCGTGCTGTCGCTTGCCATTGTCACAGGCATCGGCCAGGCTGCCGGTGCAATCGAGTGGCTGTTCAGCGACAACAGCAGCAGGCTTGCCAACGCATTTGCGCAGTGATTCGCTCGGCTGTTGCGCAGGGCTACGCCTAGCTTTTGCGCAGGGATATGCTCAGGGGCCGCCGGGGTTTTCCAGGATCGTCTTCAGCGATATTTTTGCGGAGCCCGGCTTCAGCGGTTTTTGCTGAGAGGCATCGGGCGCCCAGCCTGACATCCAGACCACCGAGAAACTCGCCCTGACGCGGCCATCGGCGTCCGAAAACCGCTCCGCATAGATTTCGGCGGCGCGCGCGAACAGCGCTCGGGTGCCCGGCCGTCTGCTGCGGTCGACAAGCGCGCTGGTCTCGCCCATTGCGCGCAGGTCGGCGACCAGGCCAAAGAGGGAATCGTAGCGCACCGTAATCGTCTCGACGTCGGCAACCGGCAGCGCCAAGCCGGCGCGCTGCAGCAGCACGCCGGCGTCGCGGACATCGGTGAACGGGATCACACGCGGGCTGGCGCCGCCGTAGAGCTCGGTCTCGGCGGCAAGCAGGCTTTCGCGCAGTTCGGAGAGCGTGCCTATGCCGGCGAAGGCGCCGAGGAAAAGCCCGTCCGGCTTTAGCGCCCGGCGGATCTGCACCAGCATGCCGGGAATGTCGTTCATCGCCTGCAGCGACAGCAGCGAGACAGCGAGATCGAGGCTTTCCGGCTCGAATGGCACGGTTTCCAACGGCGCCACCACTCCTGGCCGGCCGTCGAGGAAAGCGGCGTCGGCCTCGACGCGCACGTTTTCCGCTACCTTGCCGCTTTCTGCGAGCACCTCTGCTGCTGCCGGCGTCTGGCAAAACAATGAGGCCGCCTTGCCGAACTTGCGTTCGACGGCGCCGAGCCGGTCGGCAAGATCCTCGGCCGCCCGCCGCATGAGGAAATCCGCCCCGGCGATAGGGCGGGCCAGTGCCCGACGCTTGTGCGCCAGCCAGAGCGAGGTGTCGATTACAAGCTGCAATGGGCAGGTCCTTGTGCTTCGCTCTCTGATATAGTGATGCGGAGGACCAACCACGTGGCGGATCCCATGCCGGAGATCAAGCGTATTGCGATCAAGAGCATTGCCCGCAAGGCATTGGGCTGGCCGGCGCGGCTGTTGTTCCCGCCGGTCTGCGCCGGCTGCCGCCGCCATGTCTCGCAACCCGGCGTGTTGTGCGGCGCCTGCTGGCCGAAACTCAGGCTGCTGGAACGGCCATGGTGCCCGGTGATGGGCACGCCGTTCACCCACAATATGGGTGAGGGGTTCCTGTCGGCGGAGGCGATAGCCGACCCGCCGCCATTCGAGCGCGCGCGGGCGGCGGTTGCCTATTCCGGCGTTGCCCGCCAGATGGTGCAAGGGCTGAAATATCAGGACCGCACCGATCTGGCGCCGTGGATGGCGCGCTGGATGCTTCGCGCCGGTGCCGAGCTCATCGCCGAGGCCGACGTGGTCGTGCCGGTGCCGCTGCACTGGCGGCGCTTCTTCAGGCGGCAGTTCAACCAGTCGGCGGAACTGGCGCGGGCGGTGGCGCAGCTCGGCGATCGGCCCTTCGCGCCATCAGCCATCAAGCGCGTCAAACTCACGCGCCAGCAGGTCGGGCTGGAGCGGCGGGAACGCGAGGAAAATGTGCGCGCCGCATTCACAGTGCCTGATGAAGCGGAGATCGAAATCGCCGGCCGCCGGGTGCTGTTGATCGACGATGTCTACACCACCGGCGCCACGGTCCGTGCGGTCGCCAGGGCGTTAAAGAAGGGCGGTGCCGGCGCAATCGACGTACTGACCTTCGCGCGCGTGCTGCCGGGGGACTTTCGGGCCGACGAATCGGCGCCTATATAGCCTATATGACAGCGGAACGAGGCAGGGTTGCTGACCGATGGTCGATGTGACGATCTACACGCGGATGATGTGCGGCTATTGCACTGCGGCCAAGCGGCTGCTCGACAGGAAGGGTGTCGCCTACACCGAGCACGACGCCTCCTTCTCGCCGGAGCTGCGCCAGGAGATGATTTCCCGGGCTCACGGCCGTTCCACCTTTCCGCAGATATTCATCGGCGACACGCATGTCGGCGGCTCCGACGATCTCCACGAATTGGAGGCGGAAGGACGGCTGGACAGATTGCTCGCCAACGGCTCGGCCAGGTAGGGACATGACGATGAGTGGTTTCAAGGCGGCGGCGATCCAGATGCGTTCGGGAACCAGCCCGGAGCGCAATGCGGTCGATCTGGAACGGCTGGTGCGCGAGGCGGCAGGCCTGGGCGCGAGCTACATCCAGACCCCGGAAATGACCGGCGCGCTGATCCGCGACAGCCAAGCCCGGGCCGCTTCGTTCACCTCCGAAGACAAAGACATCATCGTCTCGACGTCGCGGAAGCTGGCCAACGAACTCGGCATCTTCCTGCATATCGGCTCGACCGCCATTCTGCGCGCCGACGGCAAGCTCGCCAACCGCGCACTTCTGTTCGGGCCTGACGGCGCCACGATTGCCACCTATGACAAGATCCACATGTTCGACGTCGATCTCGACAATGGCGAGAGCTGGCGCGAATCCGCCGCTTATGAGCCGGGCACGGAGGCTGTCGTCACCGAAATCGATGGCGCGAAGCTGGGCTTTGCCGTCTGCTACGATCTGCGCTTCCCGCAGCTGTTCCGCGCCGAGGCGCTGGCTGGCGCCGATCTGCTTGCGGTGCCCGCCGCCTTCACCCGCCAGACCGGCGAAGCGCATTGGCATGTGCTGCTCAGGGCGCGCGCCATCGAGAACGGCGCCTATGTCGTCGCCGCCGCGCAAGGCGGAGTGCACGAAGACGGCCGCGAAACCTATGGCCATTCGCTGATCGTCGATCCCTGGGGCCGCATCATCGCCGAAGCAGCGCATGACGAGCCGGCGGTGATCGTCGCCGAAATCGACCCGGCGCAGTCGGTCGCAGCGCGCAAGAAGATACCGAACCTCAAGAACGCACGCGATTTTGCCGTCAACGCCGGTCCGGTGGACGCGCTGCCGCTCAGGGGTGCCGCCTCTTGATCCGCTTTTCCCTGACCTGCGAGCACGAGCACGAATTCGAGGCATGGTTCCGCAGCAACGACGATTTCGACACACAGAAGAAGCGCGGTTTCGTCGATTGCCCGGCCTGCGGATCGCGCAAGGTCGACAAGGCGCTGATGGCGCCCGCGGTCTCGACCGGGCGCAACCAGGAAAAGATTGCGCTCGCCATGGGCGAGGCCCAGAAGCAGGCGCTGGCGCAATTGAAGGCCATGGCCGAGAAGGTGCGCGAGAACGCCGATTATGTCGGCGACAAGTTTGCCGAGGAAGCGCGCAAAATCCATTTCGGCGAGAGCGATCCGCGCGGCATCTATGGCGAGGCGACGCTGGAGGAGGCCAAGAGCCTCGCCGACGACGGCGTCGAGTTCTTGCCTATTCCCAGCTTCCCGGACGACCGCAACTGATCCGTCAACTTGCCCGGGACATAACGAGGCATCTCCGCCAGCCGCGCCATGACCGTGAAGGTCGGCGCCGTCGCCAGCGACAGCCGACCGCCGGCGTCGAGGGCGGCGGTGCTGCCGCCCCCTGCACAGGCGTCTGCAGTTTCATACCGAGCAGCAAGGATGGGCTTCTCGGGTAGTCGTTTCGCTGCTTCTTTCGTGCCCACTGCTTGACGGACTTGCTTCACTTGACGGGCTTGCTTCCGCATAGGCTGCAAACTGGCGTTCAAGCGCCTTGACCGCACTGCTGCGCCAACCCTCCGCCACGGATTCCGACATGGGATCGGGGAAGATTTCCTCCTCGCCGTTCTCCACGCCGTCCAGGATCGCTCGCGCAACAGACTCCGGAGAGGCCTTCGGGATGTCCAGGCCCCGTGTCATGTCCGTGTCCACGGGGCCGGGAAGGACCCTGTGGACGCTGACACCCCGTCCGGCCAAGAGGGTGCGCAACGACTGTGACAGTGAGAACGAGGCCGCCTTCGAGATCGAGTAAGCCGGACTGAACGGCACGGCGGCAATCGAGGCCAGCGACAGAATGTTGACGATGGCTCCCCGCGACCGGGCCAGCAACGGCAGCAGAGCCTGGGTCACGTCATACGCGCCGAAGAGGTTTACGGCGAGCTGTTGTTCGAGCACGCGACGGTCGCTGAGGTCGTCGAAGGGCGATACGCCGGCGTTGTTGATGAGGATATCGAGAGCATCGATTTTCTCGACGGCCTCCCGGATCTGCGCGGCGTTCGTTACATCCATAGTCAGGGACGTTACACGCCGGTCGGGGTGAGCCATGGCTTGGCGGGTTGCGGCATAGACGCGCTTTACGCCTCTGCTCAGGGCTTCCTCGACCAGTGCCCGACCGATGCCCCGATTGGCTCCAGTCACCAGGATAGTTGTGCCTTCGATCTTCATTGCGTCTCTCCTAGTGCTTATCGTTGTGTTCGAGCTCAGTGCATAATCGCGCCGCAACTTAGGCGCGCCGCAACTCAGGTTGGCTACAGTCGCCATTCTCGATACGACTGGTTGGTGAGATGGACTTAGCGCCGGATGTCGAAGCCATGGGAGTGACAAGTGTGACGGGATTCCGATGGACTCGCTGATCACGGCCGCGGCGCATGCGCTCGCGGCGGGCGATCCGCTCGGCGCCTTGAAACGGGTTGCGCTGCGCGACGATGCGCCGGCACTTGCGTTGCGCGGTATCGCGATGGCGCAGCTTGGCGACCTGAATAGGGCGAAGGTTCTTCTCAAGAGGGCGGCGCACGCATTCAGCCCGAGGGAGGCCGTGGCCCGCGCGAGGTGTATCGTCGCCGAGGCCGAGATCGCGCTCGTCTCGCGCGACCTCGCCTGGCCGGCCAAGGCACTCGACACCGCGCGGGCGACGCTTGAAAAGCATGGCGACCGCGTCAACGCCGCGCATGCGCGCAACCTCGAAGTTCGGCGCCTGCTGCTGATTGGTCATCTAGACGAAGCCGAGCGCAGGCTGGACGGCTTCGATCCCTCGCCGCTGCCGCCGGCATCGCGGGCCGCCCACGAGCTGGCTGTCGCCGGCATCGCCATCCGCCGCTTGCGGACCGGTCCTGGGGGGCGCGCCCACAAGCCGGCGGCGGGGGGGGGGGGGGGCGGGCGCCGCCCCCCCGGCGACCCGCGCGGGTGGGGTGGCGTGAGGTGGTGGGGGGGCCCCCCCGC
>NZ_JAMYLU010000017.1:0-171184 GCF_040318135.1 Mesorhizobium sp. M1295 | reverse complement strand
CTGCGATCATCATCACGATCAGGTCGCCAAGCCGGTGCGTGGCGTTGGGCGCGCGTGGATCAGGCACCGCGCCAAAGTAGCTCTCAAGGCAGGAAATGGCAGTCGCTCCTTCGCTCACCTGCCTCTCCAAAGAATCCTTTCTCAGCCTAAACTCAACCCCAAAATCGCCATATGCGATTCCCCTGCCCTCAAGGGGGGGAGATCACGCTGTCCTACTGCGCCGACGGCTCCTCGGCGTCGCCCTCGTCCGCGAACGGCGAGGCGCTCGGTACGCACTGCACCGACCAGCCGGCCGGCGTCGGCTGCTTCTGGTATTCGGTGACGGCGGAGGTGCACTGTTCGCGGGTGTCGAAGGTGCTGGGCAGCACGACCATGCCGCCTTGCGGGCCGGCGATCACCAGATACCAGACCAACGCTACGCTCGGTGCCGCCATGAGTATTTCCTCGCTCTGCTTGTTTTGGGAGTCGGTGCGATCCTAGCAACTCCGGCCAAGCGGCGAAAGTTGGGCCGAAGCGCGGCGTTAAGCCACGGCATCACAGCCGCGTGATGTCAGGCCGCTTACTCCGGCTGCCGGTAGGCGACAAAGCGGTTGTGCTTGGCCTGGAAGATCAGCCCCGTCTCCTTGAGCGCAGGGCTGGCCAACGGCACGATACGCTTGGCGATCTCCGAAGGGTGCGGCAGAGCCTCCGGATCCTCGCCGGGTACCGCCTGCGCCCGCATGGCGGTGCGCGTTGCCCCGGGATCGGCGGCGTTGACCCTGAGCGGCAGGTTTTCGGTCTCATGCGCCCACGAACGCGTCATGGCCTCGACCGCCGCCTTCGACGCCGCATAAGGCGCCCAGAAGGCGCGTGCGGAGTGGGCCAGGCTGGAACTCAGTACGATAGCGCGGCCGGCATCGGAGAGTCTCAGCAGCGGGTCGACAGAGCGGATCAGCCGCCATGTTGCGGTGACGTTGATGGTCATCACCTTCTCGAAGGTCTTTGCCTCGACATGGCCGATCGGAGCGATGACGCCGAGCACGGCGGCGTTGGCGACCAGTATGTCGAGCTTGCCCCAGCGCTCGTGGATGGCGCCGCCCAGCCGGTCGATCCCCGCCATGTCGGCAAGATCGAGCGGTACCAGCGTCGCCTGTCCGCCGCCTGCTTTGATCTGGTCGTCGAGTTCTTCCAGCCCTCCGACGGTGCGGGCAACCGCAATCACATGTGCGCCGGCGGCGGCAAGCTCCGTGGCGATGAAATAGCCGATACCGCGCGAGGCGCCGGTGACGACCGCAACGCGGCCGGAGAGATCGAGGGTCATGCTTGAACTTCCATGAGGTCGGCGTGAGGCACCCCCCTCTGCCCTGCCGGGCATCTCCCCCTCAAGGGGGGAGATTGGCCCTCATCAGGCTCAGCGCCTGTTCTGCGACCGTCGCGATTGGCGAAAGTCGACAATTCAGCCGATCTCCCCCCTTGAGGGGGAGATGCCCGGCAGGGCAGAGGGGGGTAACCTGGCGAAGACAAATGGCGATCCGGCAACCTTACGACCCGCCTGCCGCCAATAGCGACAGCGTGCGGACATTGTCGGAGCCTTCGAAATCGGCAAGCCGGGTCGGATACTGGCCGGTGAAACACGCGTCGCAGAATTGCGGCTGTTCGTTGTCGCGGCCGGCTTCGCCGACGGCCCGGTAGAGCCCGTCGATCGAGAGGAAGCCGAGCGAATCGACGCGGATGAACTCGGCCATCTCCTCCACCGACATGCGCGAGGCCAGCAACTTCGACTTTTCCGGTGTGTCGACGCCGTAGAAGCAGGAGGCGCGCGTCGGCGGCGAGGCGATGCGCATATGCACTTCCTTGGCGCCGGCATCGCGCACCATCTGCACGATCTTCTGGCTGGTGGTGCCGCGTACGATCGAATCGTCGACCAGCACCACACGCTTGCCTTCGATCATGCGGCGATTGGCGTTGTGCTTAAGCTTGACGCCCATGTGGCGGATCGAATCGCCGGGCTGGATGAAGGTGCGGCCGACATAGTGATTGCGGATGATGCCGAGCTCGAACGGGATGCCCGCGGCCTGCGAAAAGCCGATCGCCGCCGGTGTGCCCGAATCCGGCACCGGCACGACGATGTCGGCCTCGACCGGGCTCTCCAGTGCCAGCTCGGCGCCGATGCGCTTGCGTACCTCGTAGACATTGCGGCCTTCGACCGAAGAATCCGGCCGGGCGAAGTAGACATATTCGAAAATGCAGAAGCGGGTCTTCTGCGGCTCGAACGGGAACAGGCTCTCGATTCCCTTGCTGGTGACGACGACCATTTCGCCGGGCTTCAGGTCGCGCACGAAACGCGCCCCGATAATGTCGAGCGCACAGGTTTCGGAGGCGAGAATCCAGGCGCCGTCGAGATCGCCAAGCACCAGCGGCCGGATACCGAGCGGGTCGCGGCAGCCGATCATCTTCTTGGACGTCATTGCCACCAGCGAGAAGGCACCTTCGACCTGGCGCACCGCATCGATGAAACGCGAATTCAGGTCGCGCTCCTTGCTGGTGGCGACCAGATGCAAGAGCGTCTCGGTGTCGGAGGTGGAAGAGAAGATGGCGCCCTGCTTCTGCAGGGCGCGCTGAACGGTCATGGCGTTGGTGAGATTGCCGTTATGGGCGACGGCAAAGCCGCCATCGGCAAGTTCGGCGAAGAAAGGCTGGATGTTGCGCAAGCCAGCGCCACCGGTGGTGGCATAGCGTGTGTGGCCGATGGCACGGTTGCCTTGCAGGCTGTCGATGACACGCTGCTTGGTGAAGGTGTCGCCGATCAGGCCGACATGGCGTTCGACATGGAATTGGGTGCCGTCATAGGAAACGATGCCGGCCGCTTCCTGGCCGCGATGCTGCAACGCATGCAGGCCGAGTGTTACGATGGCTGCGGCGTCCTGCCGGCCGAAAATGCCGAACACGCCGCATTCGTCGTGGAAATGGTCGTCGGCTTCGGCGGAAAGCACGTCGTCTGCGTCTGCCACTGAGGCTGCCATTGGGGGCTCAAGCTCCGCTAAAGTCGCCATATAAGGTCATAGCGCATCGAAAGCAACGCACGTCGTGCGACGTTCACATGATCGACAGTCTCGAGGCGAGCAAGTCTGCCGAAATCAGTTTGCCGGCGCCGGGTTTGCAGGTGCCGGCGTCGCGGGCGCATTGTCGGCCGGCGGAGCGTCGCTGTCATCGGGTGCCGGAGCAGTGGCGTCGTCGCCGGCGGCAGGTGCTTCCGCTGCAGGCGCGTCGGGGGCCAGAGGCGTCTCGGTGGCCGGCCGATTCGGATTGAGCTTGTTGAGGATGGCGTTTTCCGGATCCTCGGGCAGCAGGCTTTCCAGCTTGGCACCGATCGATTCGAGCAGCGGCTTTGACTTGGCGTTGGCAATCCAGCCTGGAGCTTTGGCGCCGGCCAGCCAATTGAAAAACAGCAGTGCGACCGCGACCACCAGGATGCCGCGCGCCGCGCCATAGAGGAAGCCAAGTGTGCGATCGAGCGCGCCGATCCTGGAATCGATGATCCAGTCGGCGAGCTTCATGGTGATGACGGAAACGACGATCAGCGCGACAATGAAGACGATACCGGCGGCCGCCGCCATGGCTGCCTTTTCGTTGTCGATATAGGGCTGAATGTAAGGCAGCACCGGCTTGTAGAAGAAGAAGGCCGCCGCAGCGGCAACTGCCCAGGAGATGATCGACAGGATCTCGCGCGAAAAGCCGCGAACCATGGCGAGCATCGCCGAGACCAGGGTGAAGCCGACGAGAATTCCGTCAAGCAGCGTAATCGGCATGTTTTTCGCCCCGCTCCGATCTCTTTTTCACGACTCGACGAGCCGCATCAGTCTTGCTCGTCGGCGCGGCTGCGCCGAGAGCCGGCTATGCGCGCCACGAGATCGGCAAGCTCGGTGGGCTGGAAAGCGCCGGCTCCGATCCCCCCGGCCCCATTACCACCAACAAGTTCCTCGCTGCCCAAGGGCAGAACCGCGCTTCCGAAACCCAGCTTTTCGGCTTCCTTGAGGCGCTGCTGCGCATGCGCAACCGGCCTCACCGCCCCCGAAAGGCTGATTTCGCCGAAATAGACGCAATCGGCGGGAAGGGCAAGACCGGTGAGCGAGGAAACCAGTGCCGCCGCCACCGCCAGGTCGGCCGCCGGCTCTGAAATGCGGTAGCCGCCGGCAACGTTGAGATAGACGTCGTACGTGCCGAAGCGAACGCCGCAATGGGCTTCCAGAACCGCCAGGATCATCGACAGCCGGGCGCCGTCCCAGCCGACGACGGCGCGGCGTGGCGTGCCGAGCGTCGAAGGTGCTACCAGCGCCTGGATCTCGACCAGCACCGGCCGTGTGCCTTCCATGCCGGCGAAAACCGCGGCACCCGGCGACTTCGCGTGACGTTCACCGAGGAAAAGCTCGGACGGGTTGGCGACTTCCCGCAAGCCCTTGTCCGACATTTCGAAGACGCCGATCTCGTCGGTTGGCCCGAAGCGGTTCTTGACCGTTCGCAGGATGCGGTAGTGGTGGCCGCCTTCGCCCTCGAAATAGAGCACCGCGTCGACCATGTGCTCGACGACGCGTGGGCCGGCGATCTGGCCCTCCTTGGTGACATGGCCGACCAGAACGATCGCCGCCCCTGTGGATTTTGCATAGCGGATCATCGCTTGGGCGGCGGCACGCACCTGGGTCACCGTGCCGGGCGCTGAATCGGCCATGTCGGTCCATAGCGTCTGGATCGAATCGAGAATGACCAGGTCCGGCCGCTTGCCATCGGCAATGGTGGCGAGGATGTCCTCGACGTTGGTCTCGGCGGCGAGTTCGACCGGGGTGTCGGCGACGCCGAGCCGCTGGGCGCGCAGCCTGATCTGGGCGACCGCTTCTTCACCGGAGACGTAGACGATGCGGTGGCCCTTTGCCGCCAGTGCGGCTGCAGCCTGGGTGAGCAGCGTCGACTTGCCGATGCCGGGATCGCCGCCGACCAAAAGCGCCGAGCCGCGCACGAAGCCGCCGCCGGTGGCGCGGTCGAGTTCGCCGATGCCGGAGACGATGCGCGGCGCGTCCTCGATGTCGCCGGAGAGGCTGGTCAGCACCACCGCGCGGCCCTTGCGGGCGTTGCGGGTGTTGGCCGGGCCGGAGCCGATGCCGCCCGACGTGCCTTCCTCGACCAGCGTGTTCCACTCGCCGCAGGCATCACATTTGCCGGCCCAACGCTGATGCACCGAACCGCAATTCTGGCAGATGAACTGGATACGGGATTTGGCCATCAGTTTATTGGTTCCAAGAGGTATTTGGGACGATCCCAGTAAACCGGCAAAGCATCTTCGATCGTATCGAAATGAGTGCGGCGCTGGCCGTTTCTCAGAGCCCAATTGTCGTATGCCGGCCAACACGCATATCTGAACAGACCGACCGCGAAGTCGTTCTCTCGCCCGACTTCATCGTGCAACGTCTCCAGCAATCTCATAAGGGCAGTCGAGAGGCGACGATCATTGAGCCGGTGCATCAAAAGGAATGCGCACCCGATCGCCGCCAGAGAGGTGTCGTGCCGAGTTTCGTCCAACGAAAGGGCCAAAAAACTCAGCAGATCGTCGATGTCAGCTGTCGCTCCCAATTTCCAAACTCGATAAAGACCGGTCACTGCCGCGCTTCGCGTATAGTCTTCGACATGCTTGGCAAGGAATTTCCTCACCAATTCAACGTTCTCGGGCGTAGGTTCGCTTGAGTAGCAGAACACCAGCAAACCGGCGTGCGATTCCGTGCGAGAAATTGACCGGGCAGATCTCAAATATTCAGTGAGTTGCGCGCGTTCATCCTCGGAGATGTTATACTCTTCGAATTTTATCCTTTGGTAGATATCGCTAAAGTCCAATCGGCTGCTCCGCGACAATGCCTACTCGAACCGATCCGGCAAATGATGCTCTTCCGCGAGGTCCGAGAAGCGGGTGAACTCGCCCTGGAAGGCGAGGCTGACCGATCCCGTTGGGCCGTGGCGCTGCTTGGCGACGATTACTTCGGCCTTGCCGCGCATCTCGTTCATCTCGTGTTCCCACTTGATGTATTCGTCGGTGCCCGGCTTCGGCTCGCGGTTCTTCAGATAATATTCCTCGCGGTAGACGAACAGCACCACGTCGGCGTCCTGCTCGATGGAGCCCGATTCGCGCAGATCCGAAAGCTGCGGGCGCTTGTCGTCGCGGCTCTCGACCTGGCGCGACAGCTGCGACAGCGCGATGATCGGCACCGCCAACTCCTTGGCCAGTGCCTTGAGCCCGGTGGTGATCTCGGTGATTTCCTGGACGCGGTTTTGCGATGATTTCGCGCTCGATCCCTGCATCAGCTGGATATAGTCGATGACGATGACGTCGAGACCGCGCTGGCGCTTCAGGCGACGCGCGCGGGCGGACAGCTGAGCGATGGAAATACCGCCGGTCTGGTCGATGAACAGCGGGATTTTCTGCATGGTCTGCGAACAGGCAACGAGCTTTTCGAAATCCATCTCGCTGATCTCGCCGCGGCGGATTTTCGACGACGGGATTTCGGTCTGTTCGGAAATAATGCGGGTGGCGAGCTGTTCGGATGACATTTCGAGCGAAAAGAAGCCGACGACGCCGCCATTGGCCGCCTTGAACGAGCCGTCGGCCTGCTGCGCCGGGACATACGCCTCCGCGATATTGAAGGCGATGTTGGTGGCGAGCGAGGTTTTACCCATGCCGGGGCGGCCGGCAATGATGATCAAGTCGGACGACTGCAGGCCGCCCATGCGACGGTCGAGGTCGCGCAAGCCGGTGGCGACGCCCGACAAATGCCCGTCGCGCATATAGGCGGCATTGGCCATGTCGACCGCCGTCTTGACAGCGTCGGTGAAGCTCTCGAAGCCGCCGTCGTAGCGGCCGGTCTCGGCCAGCTCGAACAGCCGCCGCTCGGCGTCCTCGATCTGGTCGGAGGGCGACATGTCGACCGGCGCGTCATAGGCGATGTTGACCATGTCCTCGCCGACGGTGATCAGCGCGCGGCGCGTGGCCAGATCGTAGATGGCGCGGCCATAGTCGGTGGCGTTGACGACGGTGACGGCCTCGACCGCCAGCCGCACGACATATTGCGCCACCGTCATGTCGCCGACCTTCTCGTCGGCCGGCAGGAAGGTCTTCAGCGTGATCGGCGTCGCGATCTTGCCCATGCGGATGAGCTCGGCCGCGACCTCGAAGATCTTCCTGTGCAGCGGCTCGTAGAAATGGCCAGGCTTCAGAAAGTCGGAGACGCGGTAGAACGCATCGTTGTTGACCAGTATGGCGCCGAGCAGCGCCTGCTCGGCCTCGATGTTGTTCGGCGCCTCGCGATAGAGCGGTGTTTCCGCCACGCCGAATTTTCGTGCTGCCTCTGCCATGATGTCCCCGGTCCTGATCCCGGTCTCTCGATATCAGAACGAGACAAGTCGGTGATGACTTATCTGCATCAGTCCCCAACCAACCAACTTTGATGCCCGCGATTCACAGCCAAGATACTTCGGTGGAAAGAATCTCGATTGACTCGAATCAAGATGGCGAGCCTAGCCGTTCTTGAGCGAGAACAAAACAGGAAAATAGCTGCCGGTCATTCCGGCAAGGCGTCACCCCAGTCCAGTCGCCGCGCGGCCTTGAACGTCTCGCCGTCGCGCTTGGTGAACAGTCGCTCGGCAGCATGACCATCCTGTTGGCAAAGCTTCAGCAAGACCTTGCCGGAGCCCGATTTCGGCGGTGCGATCACCCGCGCGCGGGGCGGAGCGGCCGGATGACGGGAAGCGGCGACAAAGATGAACTTTTCGTCCTCCCACGGCACCTCGGCATCCTTGGCCAGACGGTGCAGGCGCGAGCGGGCGACGCGGCGGGCGAAATGGCACCAGTCGGGAGCGACAAGTGGGCAGGGCGCCTCATGCGGGCAGGGCGCGAGCACGTGCGCCCCCGCCTCGATCAGCTGCCGCCGCACGGCAAGGATGCGCTGCCAGCCGGCCGGCGTGCCTGGCTCGACGACCAGCAGCGTGTCGGCGGTCAGCTGCCAGAGCCGGTCGATTAGTTTTGCCAGCGATGCCGGCGCGATCTCATCCAGCACATAGGCTGAAGTCACCAGCTCGGCGGGCTCCAGATCGACCAGGTCGATGGTGACGTCACCGGTCAGCCAGGCGGTCTTGGCATGGATTGCCTCGGCGGCAAGCGCCTCGCCGACCCGCCGCACCGCGGCACCGGCCTCGAGCAGCACTGCCTGTTCGAGATCGGGCCAGAGATCGATTGTGGCCCAAAGCACCGTGCCAGGGCCGGCGCCGACATCGAGCAAGGTCTTCGGAGCATAGTCGGGCCGAGACTCGCCCACCGCATCGAGACTGGCGCGGACGGCCGCATAGGTCGCCGGCAGCCGCGTTGCCAGATAGGCCTTAACCGCCATTTCTTCGGCCATGTGCAGGCGGCCATCGCGCAACTCGGCGCGGTAGCGGTCCGACAGCGTCTTGGCCGCTTGCTTGATCATCGGCAACGGCACCTGTTCGAGAAGGCGGTCGACGCCTTGTCTAAGCGGGGCGGGCAGTTCCATGGTCTACGCAGCCCGAGGTGCGAGCACGATGACCGAGGCGCCAATGATGCAGATCGTGGCACCGGCAAGATCCCAACTGTCGGGGTGCACGCCTTCCGCCAACCATAGCCAGACCAGCGAGGCGGCAATGTAGATGCCGCCATAGGCGGCATAGGCCCGGCCCGCCGCACTGGTGTCGACAAGCGCCAGCAGCCACGCGAATAGCACCAGTGAGACGAGACCGGGCGCCAACCACAGCGGCGACTTATCCAGCCGCCACCACGCCCAGAACGAGAAGCAGCCGGCGATCTCGGCAAGTGCGGCGGCGACGTAGAGGAGGTAGGTCATGAAAAAAGGTCCCGCGTTGACGAGACCTTTTTCAGCGTGCCAGCCGGCAATGGCAAGCGGCAATGGCGCGATCGCCGGCAGTCTACTCCGGATCCGCCACCTTGCGGCGGCGAGTGGGCTTGGCGGCAGGAGCCTTTTCACGACGTCCAAGATCGCGCATCTCCAGCGCCTTCTCGCAACTGGCCATGTAGTCGCGCGTCACCGGCAGCGTGTCGTTCTTCTTGGCGATCTGGATCTGGAAGATCACCAGATCCTGCCATCGGAAGGCAGCTTCCGAGGCGGCAAGATAGAACTCCCACATGCGGCAGAAGCGCTCGTCATAGATCGCCTTGGCCTTGTCGCGGTTGGCGGCAAAGCGCTCGCCCCAATGCTTCAGCGTCTCGGCATAATGCAGCCGCAGAACCTCGATGTCGGTGACGACGAGCCCCGACTTTTCGATAGCCGGCATCACTTCGGAGAGCGACGGGATATAGCCGCCCGGGAAGATGTATTTGCGAATGAAGGCGCTGGTCGCCCACGGCACACCGGAACGGCCGATCGTGTGCAGCAGCATGACACCGTCCGGCTTCAGCAGCGTCGCCGACTTGTCGAAGAAGGTACGGAAATGATTGACGCCGACATGCTCGAACATGCCGACCGAGACGATGCGGTCGAAACGCTCATTGAGCTCGCGATAGTCCTTGAGGTCGAAATGCACCCGGTTTTGCAGGCCTTGCGCGTGCGCGCGGTCGGTGGCGACGCCGTGCTGCTCGGTCGACAGCGTCACGCCTTGCACGTCGACGTCGAACGCCTTGGCGAGATAGAGGCCAAGCCCGCCCCAGCCGGAGCCGATGTCGAGTACCGTCTGGCCCGCTTTCAACCTGAGCTTGGCGGCGATGTGGCGCTTCTTGGCTGCCTGGGCCTCATCGAGCGTCATGTCCGGCTGCTCGAAATAGGCGCAGGAATACTGCATGTCTTCATCGAGGAAGAGGCGATAGAGGTCGCCCGACAGATCGTAGTGGCGCTGCACGTTGCGGCGCGCCCGCGACGCCGTGTTGATCTGCTGCAGGCGCCGGAAGGCGTGGCGCAGACCCTCGATCGCCTTCGACCAGGTGGCATCGATGCCGCCGCTGCCCATGTTCTGGAACGCAATGCGCATCACCCCCAGCACGCCGCCCTCGATAATGTCGAGTTCACCGTCCATGTAGGCTTCCGGCACCGCCAGCATCGGATCAAAAGCGATGGCGCGCTCGGCATGCCTTGTCTTGATGTGCATGTGCACCGGCTCGCCGCTGCCGTCACCAAAAGTCACCATCGAGCCTTGCGGCCCTGTCACCTTGAGATTGCCTGTGCGGACCAGGCGGTCGAGAACGCGCTTCAGCAGAATATTCATGACCAATTGTCCCCTCTCGGCCAGACATGCTGTCCTATTCTGCATCAAGATATAGGGGTCCGAAAAGTTCCATTTGGCATAAAAATGCCCGGGTGCGAGGCCCGGGCATTGGTCCAGATAGGTATTAGCCGACGAATGCCGGCGAACAACGATCAGCCGTTGTCTTCGCCGCCCTCGAACTCCGCGTTCGGATCGAAGAAATTTTCCGGCCGCGCATTGTCGTTGATGTCTTCGCCGTAGATGGCTTCGGCGGTGGTCAGCGTTTCGCCCTTGGCCTGGCGCTCGGCTTCGTCGGCCGTGCGGGCAATGTTGAGCGTGATGGTGACCTCGACTTCCGGGTGCAGCGCGATCGCCACGTTGGTGACGCCGATGGTCTTGATCGGCTGATTGAGAAGGATCTGGTTGCGGTTCACCGAAAAACCTTCCGCCGTCAACAGCTCGGCGATGTCGCGCGTCGACACCGAACCATAGAGCTGACCGGTCTCGCCGGCCGAGCGCACGGCGATGAAGCTCTTGCCGTCGAGCTTTTCAGCAATCTGCGCGGCCTCGGACTTGCGCTCCAGGTTCCGAGCTTCGAGCTGGGCGCGCTGTCCCTCGAACTTCTTCTTGTTACCTTCGTTGGCGCGCAGCGCCTTGCCCTGCGGCAGCAGGAAATTTCGGGCGAACCCGTCCTTGACCCTGACGGTGTCGCCCATCTGGCCGAGCCGGGAAACGCGTTCGAGAAGAATGACTTCCATGGTTTTGTTCCTTCGGTTGGGCGCCTATCCTCAGGATCGGCGCCGAATTGTCTGGAACAGGTCAGGAAGCTGGGGCGTCGCCGCCTGTGTCGCTGTCCTGCCTGTCGCGGCAGTTAGGATCTCTTGTCGAAATCCAACCCGGGATTTGGTGTTCGATCCAGCTACGCCCGTCGTGGCCGGTGAAAAAAGCAGGCGGCGAACCGCCCGCTGGCTAGACCATGATCCCGAAAAGTGAAAACCGGTTTTCGGATAAGATCATGGTCAACTAATCAGTCTTAGCGGACCACGTAGGGCAGCAGGCCGAGGAAGCGGGCGCGCTTGATCGCCTTGGCGAGTTCGCGCTGCTTCTTCTGGCTGACGGCGGTAATGCGCGACGGCACGATCTTGCCGCGCTCGGAAATGTAGCGCTGCAGAAGCCGCACGTCCTTGTAGTCGATCTTCGGCGCGTTGGCGCCGGAGAACGGGCAAGTCTTGCGGCGACGGTGGAAGGGGCGCCGGGTTGGGATCTGGTTGATGTCGACCATTATTCTGCGGCTCCTTCAAAGCCTTCGCGCGGACGGCGCGGGCCACGATCGGCACCCCCATCGCCGAAGCTGCGCGGCGGACGATCACCACGGTCACCGCGATCGCGGTCGCCGAATGAGCGCGGGCCACGATCGCCACGGTCGCGGTCGCCGAAGCCGCCGCGTTCCGAGCGCTCTTCGCGCTTCTGCATCATTGCCGACGGGCCTTCCTCATGCGCATCGACCTTGATGGTCAGGAAACGCAGCACGTCCTCGGACAGGCCCATCTGGCGCTCCATCTCATTGAGCGCGGCCGGCGGGCAGGTGATGTCCATGAGTGTATAATATGCCTTCCGGTTCTTGTTGACCCGGTAGGTGAGGGACTTCAGTCCCCAGTTCTCGACCCGGCCGACGGACCCGCCATTCGCGGTGAGGACGCCCTTGTACTGTTCGACAAGTGCATCGACCTGCTGCTGCGAGAGGTCCTGCCGGGCAAGAAACACATGTTCGTATAGAGCCATAGTGTTCGTGCCTTTCTTCGTTTCTCTCCCGGTTCCCGGCGGCAAAAGCCTCTGCAACTTCTCTGACCCGCAATCCTTGCGAAGACGGGGAAGAAAGGAGCATGACGAGACGGTCGAGAGCGGAGACACGGGAGGCGGAAGCGCTTCTGGCTCCACGCGAAGGTTTCGAAAACCTCCGGCCCTCCGTTCAGCCCCCAGCAAGGACCGGCAGATTGCGGGCGTCTATACAGGAATTTGACCGCAAAGCAAGGCCAAACGACAGGCCAAACGGCTCGACTAGCGCCCTACCTTCCAGAGCACAACGGACCTCGATGGCAAGGTTTTACGGATTTCCTGAAACCTGACCTTAACCATCATGCGAAGTTCCCCGTGCCGGCGGGCGTGGTGGCAACCCGCCGTTCATCATGCGAATGCAAAACGAAACAGTTCGCGCGCGGCCGCCAGCAAGGCGGTTTGGGGGTAAAATGCTGTTCGACAAGTTCTGCCGTTCGAAGAGCGGCAACTTTGCCCTGATGCTGGCGTTCGGGTTGCCTGCGGTTCTGACGGCCGTCGCCTTTGCCGTGGACGTGTCCACCTTGATGAGGGCCAAGGTCAGCTTGCAGAACGCGCTCGATGCCGCGAACCTTGCATCTTCGCATCTCGGCGACATCGAGGCCACGCGCAAGGACGTCTTCGACCGCTACTTCCAGACCAATGTCGCCGGCCACAGCGAGTTGAGGAACGCCGAAGCGACGCTTACCGTCGAAAGGGGCCTCAATTACATCCAGACAAAGGCTGTCGCCGCGGCCGATGTCAACTTGAACTTCGCCTTCCTGTTCGGCAACGACAAGCGCATCACCGTCGATGCCGGCGCCGTCGAATCGACCAATCAGCTCGAAGTCGTGCTGGTGCTCGACAATACCGGGTCGATGGCCAGCAACGACCGCATCGGCGCATTGCGGACGGCGGCGACGGGCTTGATCGATATGCTCCAAGCCGCGAAGTCGCCGACGCGCAGCGTACGTGTCGCAGTGGTGCCGTTCGTCACCGCGGTCAATGTCAAGGGCGAGGACTACGATCCGGCCTGGATCGACATGGCCGGCAAATCGCCGAACAATGGCGCCAATTTCCCCTTGGTCGGCGGCAAGCGCGTCAACCATATGGACCTGTTCAAGCAATTGGGCGTCGAATGGAGAGGCTGCGTCGAGGCGCGGCCCGGAACCAACAATGTTTCCGACATTTCGCCCGACCAAAACAAACCGGACACCCTGTTCGTACCCTATTTCGCGCCGGACGATCCAGGTAACGCCAAAAATCCGAACAGCTCCTATGGCAATTCGGCGACCGGCTACAATAATTCCTATCTCGACGATACGGTTATCACCCTGCTCCCCGGCCTCACCGGCGACATCGCGAAGTACAGTGTTTCGACGATGAAGCTGATCAACGACAAGAAATGCCCCCTGACCATCGGCCCAAACCGGGCCTGTCCGACGCCGATAGTGCCGCTGACCGACGATTTCGACAAATTGCGTAAGGCCGTCAGTGAGATGATCGAATGGAACGGCTCGGGGACCAATGTTTCGGAAGGGTTGTCATGGGGGATGCGGGTACTCTCGCCGGAACCGCCCTACAGTGACGGCGCGCCGTTCAGGGCGTCAGGCACGACCAAAACGGTGCTGCTGCTCACCGACGGCGAAAATGTTGTCTATGGCGCGAAGGATACGCCACAGAAGTCGGACTATGGTTCTTACGGGTTCCTGGCCTCGGGTCGGTTCGGATCCAGCGACCAGACCGCGGCCGCGCGCAATGTCGACGACTGGACAACCAATGTCTGCAACACGTTGAAGAAACAGGACGTGCAGATCTTCACAGTACTGCTGCAGGCCGACACCGCAGCCAACCGCAAGCTCTACGAGGCCTGCGCGTCGTCGCCGTCGGATTATTACCCGACCAACGACGTCACCCAGCTCGAAAGCGTGTTCCTGAAAATCGGAAGCTCGATTTCGCACCTGCACTTGACGAACTGAACGACGTCAGTCGCCCAACGGCCGTTCCGCCGCCGCTGCTCAACTCGTGTGCGCAGCCACTTTGCGTGTGGTTTCGGGGAAGAAATCGGGCGCCGCATGGCGCTTGCCGAACATCATGTCGTACTGCAGCAGACGGAAGTCGCGGATTGCCGGGTCGATCTCTTTCTGACGCGACCAATCGGGGGTGGCGTCGCCCGCCGGTGCCAACAGCAAATTGCGGTCGATGACGCGGTAGTGCTCCCGCAACTGGCCGAGGAAGCCGGTGTAATAGGGATGACTGATGCCGGCAGTCTTCAGGATATGATAGGGCAGGAAGGCTGGGCTGACGGCGCCGAGATCCTCGGCCGGGCCGCTGCGGTTTGACCAGACGATCAGCGGCGTCTGGTGGTGCAGCAGCATCAGGTCGGCCGCCTCCTTGCGCGGCGCGACATTGTCCTTCAGGAAACCGGTCTCGACGTAGACCGGCCCAAGCGGCGGCAGATGGTCGCCGAAGAAGGCGATGACCGTCGGCCGCTGGCGTTTCTTCGCCCATTCGATCAGCCGCTCGAGGCCACGGTCCGCGTCGGAAGAGCCTTCGGCGTAGCTCAACAGCGATTCACGTGCCCATTGGCTGATCGGCGCCTGCACCTTATGGGTCGGATTGTTATAGCGATAGGGCTCATACGGCCCGTGGTTCTGCAGGCTGACGGCGAAAAAGAAGACCGGCTCGGCGCTGGTATCGGCCTCGTGGATGATCTCGTCGGTCATCGCTGCGTCCGACGCGAGCGGTCCGCGTTTTTGCATGGGCGGCAACGTCTCCTCGGACTTGAAGTCGTTGAAGCCGAAATCGGCATAGACGGCTCCCCGGTTCCAGAACCAGTTGGTGCCGGGATGGATGGCGCGCGCCCGGTAGCCCTGACTTTTCAGGAAGGTCGCCAGCGACGGGGTAGGTGTCCGCACATATTGCTGGTAGGGAATACTGCCCGCCGGCAGGAAGGCGTTGGAAAAGCCGGTCAGGGCCTCGAACTCGATGTTGGCCGTCATGCCGCCGAATTCGGGCGAGAACATGTAGCCCGTGCGCAGTGCCCGCACATTGGGGATAGGGTCGGGCGTGATGGTGACGCCGGGCAGCTTGGTCGGATCCCAGAAGGATTCGCTCATGACGACGATGATGTCGGGCTTCTCGGCGGGTACCGAGGCCGTCACCTGCGGTTTGCCGATCGCTTCGATCGCCTTGCCGGAATAGCCGGGCGGCGCCGAGACATGGGCCATCGGGACGTTCAGCGCGAATGCGAGCGCAAAACCGTTCGAGGCATAGTTTTCCTTCTGGTCCCACATGATCGGGATGATCTGCAGCCGGTCGCGCGTCCATGAGAAAGTGGCATAGTCCATGATGGAGACGAAGAAGGCGATCAGCGGCACTGTCAGCGTCAGTCGGGCAAGGCGGCCCTTGTGGCTGAGCGCCGGAACGCGGCGGCGCCATAGCCGCCAGCCATAGACGAGAAGCGACAGCCCGCCGACGACGCCGATCGCCAGGGCAATGGCGGTTCCCGGGCGATCGCGTACCAGGAGCGGCATCAGCGCCACGATCTGCCGAGAATAGAGGAAATCAGTCGGATAGAGCGGATCGCCGAGATAGAGCGACTTCTGGTGGCCGACGAACGCCAGCGACAACGTCAGCGGCGCGAGGATCATCAGGCTCTGATGGCTGCGGCCGAGCACGGCGTCGAGCCCTATGAGGATCAACGCAAAAATGATGATTGTGGTCCAGCCGGGTTTGAAGGGCTGCAGAAAGAAGTCGATGGTGCCGGCAAAGTTGCCGCGCACGATCAATTCGATAGCGAACACCAGGATGGCCGCGGCCAACAGGCTGATGAAGCCATAGCGGATGACAGGCCATTTGCGCCCTGGCAGATAGCCGGTGGCCGGATCGCCTTCGAGAAACTGTGGCGCGGCCTCGGCTGCGCTCTTCTTGGTCTTTGCCACTGCGATAGTTCCCCGGCCCGCAACAAAAGCGTCACTCGACTGTCATCGAACTGTCACGCAAAGCTAGCGCCTGTGGCGGAAATAAGAAGAGCCAGCAAACAAATCGTGAGCGGTTTTCATCATGAGTGATCGCCAAAAAGCCTGCCGAAACAGGCACTCGGCCGACGTTGCGCGGTCAAGGTTGGACTTGACTTGGCCGCACGCCTTGCGTCACAGGCAACGAGAACCAGCAGCTGGGAGCCGCCGATGGCCATCGCATTCACCTTTCCGGGGCAGGGCAGCCAGGCTGTCGGCATGGGCAAGGACCTTGCCGATACCTTTGTTGAATCGCGGCGGATCTTCGAGGAAGTCGATGATGCGCTCGGCGAAAATCTATCGAAGCTTATCTGGGAAGGCCCGGAAGAGACGCTGACGCTGACCGCCAATGCCCAGCCGGCGCTGATGGCGGTGTCGCTTGCCGCAATCCGGGCGTTGGAGGCGCGCGGCTTCTCCCTGAAAGGCAAGGTCACCTATGTCGCCGGCCACTCGCTTGGCGAATATTCGGCACTTGCGGCCGCCGGTTTCGTTTCGGTCGCCGACGCCGCCCGACTGTTGCGCATCCGGGGTAACGCCATGCAGGCGGCGGTACCGGCCGGCGAGGGCGCCATGGCGGCGATCATCGGGCTGGAACAAGCCGACGTCGAAGCCGCCTGCGCAGAGGCTGCCCAAGGCGCGGCCAAAGATCCCGCGCAAGCCTTGGTTTGCCAGATCGCCAATGATAATGGCGGCGGCCAGCTGGTAATCTCCGGCGCCAGGTCGGCGGTCGAACTGGCGGCGAAGCTATGCACGGAGAAGGGCGCCAAGCGGGCGCTCATGCTGCAGGTTTCGGCGCCCTTCCATTCGGCATTGATGAAGCCGGCGGCCGAGATCATGCGGGAGGCACTGGCCGCCGTGACGAAGAGTGCACCGGCCGTGCCGCTGGTCTCCAATGTTACGGTGACCCCGACGAGCGATCCCGACGAGATCGCCCGCCGCCTCGTCGAACAGGTGATCGGGCGCGTGCGCTGGCGCGAAACGGTGGAGTGGTTCGGCGCGAATGGCGTTGCGACGCTATATGAAGTAGGCGCCGGCAAGGTTCTGTCGGGGCTGGCGCGGCGCATTAACCGCGATATTGCCACCAGTGCAATCGGATCCGCGGCGGATGTCGAGGCGGCGCTGGCGGCGCTTGCATAATCAACTGGCGATTTGACCCCGCTCCGTGCGAAGGGTGTTCGCTCAGATCAGGAGACAAAAATGTTCGAATTGACCGGCCGCAAGGCGCTCGTCACCGGCGCATCGGGGGGCATCGGCGAGGCGATCGCCCGCGTGCTGCATGGCCAGGGCGCCATCGTCGGCCTGCACGGCACGCGTATCGAGAAACTGGAGGCGCTGGCCGCCGAACTGGGCGACCGGGTCAAGCTGTTTCCGGCCAATCTTTCCAATCGCGACGAGGTCAAGGCGCTTGGCCAGAAGGCGGAGGCCGATCTCGAAGGCGTCGACATCCTCGTCAACAATGCCGGCATCACGAAGGACGGGTTGTTCGTACGCATGGCTGATGCCGACTGGGATAGCGTGATCGAGGTCAACTTGACCGCCGTGTTCCGGCTGACCCGCGAGCTTACCCATCCGATGATGCGGCGCCGCCATGGCCGCATCATCAACATCACTTCAGTGGTCGGCGTCACCGGCAATCCCGGCCAGGCCAATTATTGCGCCTCCAAAGCCGGAATGATCGGCTTTTCCAAATCGCTGGCGCAGGAGATCGCCACCCGCAATATAACCGTCAACTGCGTCGCCCCGGGCTTCATCGAATCGGCGATGACCGACAAGCTCAACGACAAGCAGAAAGAGGCGATCATGGCGGCGATCCCGACGCGGCGCATGGGCACGGGCGCCGAAGTCGCCTCTGCCGTCGCCTACCTCGCTTCCAATGAGGCGGCCTACGTCACCGGCCAGACCGTTCATGTCAATGGCGGCATGGCAATGATCTAACACTTGGGAAAACGCTTCATTCCGTCTTGGATGCACGGGATTTTTCGTGTAATGCCGCCCGCAACCCGGCGGTTCGGGCAAAAACCGGTCCTGTTCCGCTGCGTTTCCGGCAGGACCATCTTTCAGCTTGATTAGCGGCATTCTGCCCGCTAACGAAGACAGACAACCAAAAGACGAGGATGCCCAAATGAGTGACACCGCAGAGCGCGTCAAGAAGATTGTCATCGAGCACCTTGGCGTCGATGCCGACAAGGTGACGGAGCAGGCGAGCTTCATCGATGATCTGGGCGCGGACAGCCTCGACACGGTCGAACTTGTCATGGCGTTCGAAGAAGAGTTCGGCGTCGAAATCCCCGACGATGCGGCCGAGACCATCCTGACTGTTGGCGATGCGGTGAAATACATCGACAAGGCCTCCGCCTGACGCTATTTGCAGTCATCACCGGGGAGGACCTGCGATGAGGCGTGTCGTCGTCACGGGCCTTGGGCTGCTTTCGCCGTTCGGCATGGGCTTCGAGCACAGCTGGAATGAGCTTCTGACCGGCCGCAGTGCAGCCAAGCGCATCACCGAATTCGAGGTGGAAGACCTTGCCTGCAAGGTCGCCCACGTCATTCCGCGCGGTGACGGCTCCAATGCCACTTTCAATCCTGAAGCCGTTCTCGAGCCGAAGGAACTGCGCAAGATCGGCGACTTCATCCTGTACGGGATCGCGGCCGCCGACGAGGCGCTCAAGGATTCCGGCTGGCAGCCGAAGACGCATGAGGAACAGTGCGCCACCGGCGTGCTGATCGGTTCCGGCATCGGCGGCATCGAAGGCATCGCCGAGAATGCGATGATCCTCAAGGAACGCGGTCCGCGCCGCATCAGCCCGTTCTTCATCCCCGGCCAAATCATCAACCTCGTGTCCGGCCAGGTCTCGATCCGGCATGGGCTGAAAGGCCCCAACCATGCCGTCGTCACCGCTTGCTCGACCGGTGCGCACGCCATCGGCGATGCCGCCCGGCTGATCATATGGGGCGATGCCGACGTTATGGTCGCAGGCGGCGCCGAAGCGCCGGTGACGAGGCTTTCGATCGCTGGGTTCGCGGCTTGCCGCGCGCTCTCCACCGACCGCAACGACGCGCCGCAAACGGCCTCGCGCCCCTATGATCGCGATCGCGACGGTTTCGTCATGGGCGAGGGCGCCGGTGTTGTCGTGCTCGAGGAGCTCGAACACGCCAAGGCCCGCGGCGCCAAGATCTATGCCGAGGTCACCGGCTACGGCCTGACCGGTGACGCCTATCACATCACCGCGCCAGCCGAGGACGGCGACGGCGCTTTCCGTTGCATGACGGCGGCGCTGAACCGGGCGAAGCTGACGCCCGCCGATGTCGACTACATCAACGCCCACGGCACCTCGACCATGGCCGATACGATCGAACTCGGCGCCGTCGAGCGGCTGGTCGGCAACGCCGCCTCGAAGATATCGATGTCGTCGACGAAATCGTCGATTGGCCACCTGCTGGGCGCGGCTGGTGCTGCCGAGGCGATCTTTTCGATCCTCGCCATTCGCGACAACATCGCGCCGCCGACCATCAATCTCGACAATCCGGAGCGCGAAACGGCGATTGACCTTGTGCCGCACAAGCCGCGAGCCCGGCAGATCGACGTGGCGCTGTCCAACTCCTTCGGCTTCGGTGGCACCAACGCCTCGCTCGTCTTCCAGCGCTACAATGGCTGACCGCTCCGCCGGTTTGCGTCTGCCGTCAATTTTGCCATATTCGCCCCTACTCTGCCCGAGGGGATTCGTCGCAAGATCAATTGGTAGGGCACTATGAACACAAATCCGGCCGATAACGGGGAATTCGGGCAACGGGCAGCAACCCCCGGCCCGATCGTGCCGAAGACGGCCAGCGAGGCGTTGCGGCCCGAGGCCGGCACGCCGCCGCCGAAGCGCTCGCGTGCCTCGCGCAGCCAGTTCGTCGTGTTCATGAACTTCGTCATCTCTTCGGTGATGCTGATGGTTCTGGCGGCAGGCGTTGCGCTGTATTTCGGCAAGCAGGAATTCAACGAGCCGGGCCCGTCGGCCAATGGCGACACTTTCCTGGTCAAGCCGAATAGCGGCGTCCAGGAGATCGCCGACCAGCTTGAGCGGCGAGGGCTGATCAGCGACGCCCGCATCTTCCGCCTTGGCGTACGCGCCTTCGGCAATGATTCCGCCCTGAAGGCTGGCGAATACGAGATCAAGCCGCAGGCTTCGATGCACGATATCATGGAACTGCTGAAGAGCGGCAAGTCGGTGATGTATTCGCTGACCATCCCCGAGGGGCTGACGGTCGAGCAGGCACTGCAACGGATCGCTGAGCAGGACGCACTGGCCGGCGATATGCCGTCGACCACTCCACCCGAGGGCAGCCTCGCCACCGACACGCTGCGCTTCACCCGCGGCGCAACACGCCAGCAGATGGTCGACAAGCTTCTGGCCGACCAGAAAAGACTGGTCGACGAAGTCTGGCAGCGCCGAGCGCCGGATCTGCCGATCGCCAACATTGAGGATTTTGTCACCCTGGCCTCGATCGTCGAGAAGGAGACAGGTAAGGGCGATGAACGCTCGCGGGTAGCGGCCGTCTTCCTCAACCGGCTGGCCAAGGGTATGCGGCTGCAGTCGGACCCGACCATCATCTACGGCCTGTTCGGCGGCAAGGGCAAACCCATCGACCGCCCGATCTATCAGTCGGACATCCAGAAGCCGACGCCCTACAACACCTATCTGATCAACGGCTTGCCGCCGACGCCGATCGCCAATCCCGGCCGTGCGGCGCTGGAGGCAGTCGCCAATCCGTCGAAGACCAGCGATCTTTACTTCGTCGCCGACGGCAGCGGCGGCCACGTCTTTGCCGCGACGCTCGATGAGCATAACGAGAATGTCGCTCGCTACCGGGCACTGCTGAAAAAGCAGGCGCAGGACGCCGCCAAGGCCGGGGCAACCAATACCGGAGCCGACACGCCGGCGGGAGCCATCGTTGACGATGCGGGGGCTACCGCCGCCCAGTAGGGCCAGACGCCATCAGGTCGGCCCTGTGCATGTCCGGGTGGATGTGCAAGGGCTGCTATGGCATTGAAATTCACATGATCCTGTCCGGAGCAATCGTTCCGGCTTGAGGGGCATTCGGCAAGGGGACGCACGGCAACATGAACTTGCAGAGTATGACCGGTTTTGCGCGCAGTGTCGCCGAACACGAAGGCACTTCGATTGCCTGGGAAGCCAAGTCCGTCAACGGCAAGAGCGTCGAGGTCAGGCTGCGGCTGCCGCAAGGTTTCGACCGGCTGGAGCCGGCAGTCAGGCAGACGGTGCAAAAGCGTTTTGGGCGCGGTAATTTCCAGATGACGCTGACCATTGGCCGCGCCGCCGGCGCGCAAGCGCAACCCGTGGTCAACGAGGCTTTCCTGAAGGATCTGGCGGGGTTGGCCAAGCGGCTGCAGGAGCAGTTCGGAGTAGCGCCTGCGGCGGCCGACGGACTGCTTGCGCTGCGCGGCGTGCTCGACATTCCCGAAGCCATCGAAACCGAAGAGGCGCGCAGTGCGCTCGATACCGCGATATTGTCGGCGCTGGAAGCAGCACTGGACGGGCTGCAGCAGGCGCGCCAAGGCGAAGGTGCGGCGCTTCGTTCCCTGCTGTCCGGCCATATCGATGCCATCGAGGCGCTGACACTGCGGGCCGAGGCCGATCCATCACGCGAGCCGGCCACGATCCGCGAAAGGCTTGCAGAGCAGATCCGGCTGCTGATGGACGCATCAGCCAATCTGGATGCCAGCCGGCTGCATATGGAAGCGGCGTTCCTGGCCACCAAGGCCGACATACGCGAGGAGATCGACCGGCTGAAGACGCACGTGGCGTCGGGCCGGGCGCTGCTCGCCGGCGGTGGCGCCGTCGGCCGCAAGCTCGATTTCCTGGCGCAGGAATTCAACCGCGAATCGAATACGCTGTGTTCCAAGTCGAATGCTGCCGCGGTCACCGCCATCGGACTGGAACTGAAGGCGGTCGTCGACCAGTTTCGCGAACAGGTCCAGAATCTGGAATGATCCCGATGCCAAGCCACATGACTGCCAAGCCCCATGACCACTAGGGATGTGGGTTCCCGCATTCGGCGCCGCGGGCTGATGCTGGTGTTGTCGTCGCCCTCAGGCGCCGGCAAGTCGACGATCGCGCGCAACCTGCTGGAGAGCGATTCCAGCCTGGAATTGTCGGTCTCGGTCACCACGCGGCCACGCCGCGGCAGCGAGATCGAGGGTGTCCATTACCACTTCCGCACGATGCGCGAGTTCGAGCGGCTGCGCGATTCCGATGCGCTGCTCGAATGGGCGGAGGTGCACGGCAATTGCTACGCGACGCCGCGCGAGCCGGCCGAACAGGCGCTGGCAGAAGGCCGCGACATGCTGTTCGACATCGATTGGCAAGGCGCTCAGCAGCTCAAGGAGAAGATGCGCGCCGACATCGTCTCGATCTTCATCCTGCCGCCGTCGATGAAGGAATTGAAGGCGCGGCTGAAGCGTCGCGCCGAGGACCAGGAAGCGGTAATCGAGACGCGGCTCAAGAACGCCCGTAATGAGATCGAGCACTGGAAGGAATATGATTTCGTCATCGTCAACGACGATCTTGACCGCGCTTTCGCCGAGGTGCGCGGCATCGTCACGGCCGAACGGCTCAGACGCGATCGCCGGCCGGGCCTGTTCGATTTCGTCTCGGGGCTGCTCGATGAGAAGACGGATTGAGCACCTTTATCGTAAGCGTCCGGCCTGCGGCGTCTTTCGGGACGGTGGCGATCACACGAAGATAGTGTCCACTTGTCGGGATAATTGACATTTGCCGATGTTTGTTGACGAGAGAGACGCCCTCGTACCAGCGATCAACGTCGGGATAAAACGCGATAGAGAGTTGGCATGCCGATTGAATTATGGGCTTTTGACACACCGAATGGCCGAAAGATCAGCGTCGCGCTCGAGGCGATGGCTGCCCTACACGGTGAAGGTGGTCGACATCACGAAGGGCGAACAGCATGCCTCTGGGTTTCTGCGTATTAGCCCCAACAATCGCATCCCCGCCATCGTCGATCCCGCCGGACCGGACGGGTAGACCGATCAGCGTGTTCGAGTCGGGTGCCATCCTAATTTACCTAGGCCAGAAGACCGGCCACTTTTGGCCGTCCAGACTCAGCGCGCAAGTCCCTGTGTTGGAATGGCTGATGTGGCAGGTGGGTGGTTTCGGTCCGATGCCGGGCCAGGTGCACCACTTTCTTGGCGTGACCGACGACCAGGACCGCCGCTACGGACTGGCACGCTATAGCGCAGAGACCCGACGCCTGTACGGAGTCGCCGATCGGAGGCTGGCGGAGGTCGAGTATTTCTCGGGCGAGCTGTCGATCGCCGATTTTGCTATTCTCGGCTGGGCATGGCGGCACGAGCGGCATCAAGTCGATCTTGCCGAATTTCCGAATGTTGAGCGCTGGTATGGGACTATGATGGCACGGCCGGGGGTTCAACGCGGCTTTGCGGTATCGCTCTCCTGATGGAACGACACGAAGCTCGACGCTTCCGTGAATTCGCTCCTGTCTTCGACAATATTTTCGTCATATTGCGGCAGGTCGTCTGTAATGGTGAACCAAGGTGCCTTGGAGCCGACGAAAATGTGCGCGCTTGGGCGAATGTTTGGGTCGTCGACGAGGGTCCCCATAGCGATGTGGGCGAACGCGCCGTCACGACCAACCGCAAAAAGGAACGACCCGCATAGCTTGCATCGCTCGTCATGCCAGCTATTGCCGTCGACGATCTGGATTTTGTCCTCCCCACTCGTGATGCGCAATTTGACACGCTCTATGCCTGCGAGTGGCTTGAACGCTGCGCCGGTTGCGCGACGGCAGATCGAGCAATGGCAATTCACGGCAAATATGAACTCGTCCGTCACCTTATAGGTGACTGCACCGCACTGGCATGATCCACCTAGCGTGCGGGTGTTGGTCGGCTCCTGCAGCGTCACGACTGGCATTCCTCTGTGCGATCGAAGTTTACCAGATAGCACACTTTTATCGGACTTCAGGCGGGTAGTCGGGGCGACGCTTTGTCTGGGCGGGTGTCAAGTGTTCAATGATCTGTACAATGTCGGTCCGTCCGATCTGCGGATAGTGCTCTCGCATCCCCGTGACCTCTTGGGGCCATTCCGATTCTCTCCAAGGAACGCTGCCGCCTCGGACAGGCGCAGATCGGTGCAGCGCGTGACCCACACAATCGCGATCCTGCTGGCATCGCCGTCACAAACATAGCGCATATAGCCCGGCAAAATCGATATTTCGCGCCAGCGTATGGTGGATATTTTCTCGCCTGCCTCGATAAGTGGGAAAAGCCGAGCGACCACTCCAAGTTCCTGCATCACAGCCTCACACCGCATTCGTCAGCCGCACGAATTCCTCGACGCTGAGCGTCTCCGCACGCCTGGTCGGATCGATGCCGGCGCGGGTGAGCAGCGCCTCGCCGCCAAGGCTTTTCACGCTCTGCCGCAGCATTTTCCGGCGCTGGCCGAACGCCGCTTCGGTGACGCGGCTGAGCCGTTTCACCTCTGCCGGCAAGGGGCTGGCGCGTGGCACCAGATGCACAACCGAGGACGTCACCTTGGGTGGCGGCGTGAACGCCTGCGGCGGCACGTCGAAGGCAATCCTCGCCTCCGTCCGCCACCCTGCCAGCACGCCGAGCCGGCCATAGGCCTCGCTGCCGGGGCTGGCTGCAATGCGTTCGGCGACCTCGCGCTGGAACATCAGCGTCATCGATGTGTAGAAAGGCGGCCACTCGGTGACGGTCAGCCAACGGATCAGCAATTCGGTGCCGATATTGTAAGGCAGGTTGGCGACGATTTTCGCCGACCCGCTGCTTCCCGGCACTCCTTTGGCAAGCGCTGCAAAATCAGTTTTCAGCGCATCGCCGGCCACGATCTCGAGCCGACCCGGATAGTGGTTCGCGATCTCGGCCAAGGCCGCCAGGCAGCGCTCGTCGCGCTCGATCGCGACGACCCGCCGGGCGCCGTTGAGGAGCAGGGCCCTAGTCAGCCCGCCCGGACCGGGACCGACCTCGATAACCGTAACGTCGCTCAGGTCGCCGGCGGTCCGCGCAATCTTGCTTGTCAGGTTAAGGTCGAGCAGAAAATTCTGGCCGAGCGCCTTTTTCGCCTGCAGCCCATGGCGCTCGATCACCTCACGCAGCGGCGGCAGCCCGTCTATGCTCATCGGGCTGGGCTCATCGGGCTGGGCTCATTGGGTTAGGATCATCGGATTGGGCTCATTGGCCTGCAGTTTTTGTCCCAGTATCGGCAAGTAGGCGAGCGAGCTTCAGTGCGCCAATCAGACTGTCGGCGCGGGCGATGCCCTTGCCGGCGATGTCGAAGGCGGTGCCATGGTCGGGCGAGGTGCGGATGAAGGGCAGGCCGAGCGTGACGTTGACAGCCTCGTCAAACGCCAGCGCCTTGGCCGGGATCAGCGCCTGGTCGTGATACATGCAGAGCGCCACGTCGTAGCCGGCGCGGGCGCGAGCATGAAACAGCGTGTCGGCGGGCAATGGCCCGAAGGCGTCGATCCCTTCCTGCCTCAGCCTGTCGACCGCCGGGCGTACGATGCGCTCATCTTCGGTGCCCATCGCGCCGCCTTCGCCGGCGTGCGGGTTGAGGCCGGTAATGGCGAGCCGCGGCTTGGCAATTCCGAAGCGGTTTGCAAGGTCGGCGGCGGTGATGCGGCCGGTGGTGACGATCAGGTCGGTCGTCAGCGCCTTCGGCACCTCGGCCAGCGCGATGTGGATGGTGACCGGCACGGTGCGCAGGTCCGGTCCGGCAAGCAGCATCACCGGCGTCACCTCGGTACCGGTATGAAGCGATGCCAGATGCGCCAGATATTCGGTGTGGCCGGGAAAGCGAAAGCCGGCATCGTAGAGCGGCTTCTTGGCAATGGGGCAGGTGACGACCGCGGCAGCGCGGCCGGCCAGGCAGTCGGCGACGGCGCGGTCGATCGCCTCGACGATGCCGGCGGCGTTGGCTGGATCAGGGCGGCCGGGACTGTCGATGAAACGGGCGGCAAGCGCCACCACCGGCAGCGCGCGCGAAAACATCTCCGGCGCTAGCGCCGGCGTTGTCTCGGCCATCGCAATATCGGCGCCGAGCCTGTGCGCCCGCGCGGCAATCAGTGCCGGATCGGCAAGAAGATAGAAAGACGGAACGCCGGCGGTATCGCGGGCCTGCCAAGCGGCGATGGCGATGTCCGGCCCCACACCGGACGGATCGCCGACGCTCAGCGCCAGCGGAAGCTCTGCGTGAGGCACGGCTATCGCGACTTCAGCGCTCGATGATGCGGGCTTTCTTCCGCAACTCCTCGACATATTTCTTCGAGAGCTCGTCGGCGTTCTTGTCGCTCGAACCTTCATTCTGGAACACCATCTGCGCGACTTTGTCGTCTGACACCTCGCGCGACGAGCAGATGCCGATGAATTCGACGCCGCGGTCGGTTTCGCGCGTCGTGGTGGCGCCGCCAACCTTTGTAGCTTTTATCTGCTCGGCCCAGTCCAGCGGCAATTGCGGCGCCAGCACCCGGCCGAGATCGCGAACGGTGACATCCATCAGGCCCTTGGCGAATTCGCGCGTGGTGTTGCAGCCGTTGAAGCGGGCGCGCATGGCGTCGGCTTCGCGTTTGCGCTTGGCCAGCGTCGCGCTTCGCTCGGCGGCCGGCACCACGAAAATGACCTGCTGCAGCATGTACTCGGTGGCACTCGGTTTGCTACCGCCTTTCTCGAGCATGCGCTTGACGAGGTCCTGCTCGCTTATGGCGCCGCCGCCGTCGCTAGAACGGTGACGCGCGGTCAGCGCCTGGTTCCAGGCCATCTGCGCCCGGATAAACTCCTTGAAATGCTCCTTGGAGACGCCGGATTGCGCCATGGCGCCGTCAAGCTGCTTGAGCGGCATTTTGTTGCTCGTGGCGAAACGCTGATAAGCGGCATCGACCTGCGCGTCGCTGATGCGGATGCCGAGCCGCCTGGCTTCGGCCATGCGCAGCGTCTGGTCGATCATTTCCTGGCCGGCATCGCCCTTTTTGTGCTGCAGGCGCAGGAAAGCCGCGCGATGCTGGATGTCGCCGGTGGTGATCGGTATATTGTTGACGACGTATTTGATCTCGCTGGCGAAAACCGGCCGCGTCACTGCGGTGATCGAGACCGCCACCAGCAGCGCGAAGCCTGCCGAAAAGAGGTATTTCCTCATCGAAAGCATCCCAATTCCATCTCGATTCGGCCCAACCTGTCCCAGTTCAGGCCGCGGAAATTCGTGCCTGCTCTATGCGGCGAAACAATGTCGTCCGCCAGCCGCCCCGTTGCCGACTGCTGCTCCCGTTATTGGATGGTGTCGATGGAGCGTTGCGACGAGCCGAAATCGCCGAGCGTGCGGAACGACAGGTTGAAGCCGACGTTCTGCGATACTTCCTTGGTGTTCAGGTCACGTCTTTCCGAAAACGTCATCAAATAGGTAAAGCACGAATCGCTATAGGCAAAGCCGACCCCGTCCTTGACCAGGATGCTCTGCTCCAGATCATACGTGCCGGTGCCAAAGACGCGCCAATTCTCAGCAAGATGCGTCGAGGCGCCGAGCGTAATCTCATGGCGATCCGTGGAGAAGCCATAGAGCGGCTGCGCCTGGATGAAGGCGTATTTGGCGCTCAGCGATACGGGCAGGCCTGAAAAGGCGGCCTTTACCTCAGCGCGGCGGACCTCGAAGCTTTGCTCGTCGAAACGGCCGCTGACCGAGCCGGAAAATCCGCTGGGGCTATTGAAGCCGACAAGGCCGACATAGTCGGAGGTTGCGGTTTCAAGACCCGAATAGGCGCCGACATTGACCAGATCCGGCGTGCCGAACGAGTTCTGGCCGCCGAGTTGGTAGGATTGGCCGAACACCGCATTGGTGCTCCAGCCATTGTCGTACGCGCCGGAATAGCGCAGCCCGACATTGGCGCGCGTGCCGCCTTCCATGCGGTCATAGCCGGAGAATTTGTCGCGCTCGAACAGCGTCGTGGCGTCGAAGACGAAGCTCTGGGCGTCCTCGTTGGGGACCGCCAGCCCGCCGACATATTGCTCGTTCGGACGCATGAACACTTGTGCCATCGGTTCGAAGACATGGCTGGAACTGGTCATCGAGAACAGTACCGGCCAGCGCATCTCAAGGCCGGCGGTCGCCATGTAGCGGGCAAGCGACGAACGCATGTCGTCGTCAACGCCGAGATTGGTCGCCATCTGGTTGACGGCGTCGAGCGAGGCCGAGGAGGCGTTGACATAGCCGGCGTCGCCGCGCAGCGCCAGCAGCGGCGTCAGCAGCAGCCCGCCATCGGTGGTGAAGGTGCGCTTCCATTCGGCCTCAGCGGTAACGCGGCCGGATTGACCGTCGATGCCGCGGACGTTGTTGACGGACGAAGGGATGCCCGAATCTGCAAGAGCCGTATCGAGCCTGTCGCGGTCTATGATCCGCGCGTTGACGTCGAACGACAGCTGCCCGCCGGCCACCGGCATGTCGGGGATATAGGCGTAGTCGAGCGAGGGCAGCACCCAGGGCTGCTTGGCGGCGCGGGCGGTCGGATCGCTAGCGAGGGTGTCTTCTTGAACGTCGAAGTGCATGGCGCGCACATCGAAATAATTGCGATCGTTGAGCCCCGTCAGGTACACCTCGGAGCGGTGTACGCTATCGTTGAAGCCGTCGATATCGTAGGTGCGCGAGAAACTCTTGTCGCTCTGCAGCAGGATGTCCCAGCCGAAGTCCCAGCGCGGGTTGATGGCGAACTGGCCTTGGGTGCCCATCATGCCGCGGAACCTGTTCGGATCGCCCTCGGTACCCGAACTGACGTTGTGGCCATTGTCGTCGATGAAGGCGTCGGGATTCTCTTGACGGATGCCCGCAATCTTCAGGCTGTACTGACCGTTGTTGAAGCGCTGCCTCCACTCGGCCTCACCGAGGAAACCCTGTCTGGTATAGCCGCTGCCGGTGACAGTTAGATCGTAGGTCGGCGAGAGCGCGAAATAATAGGGAACTCTAACACCGACGCCGAGATCGCTCTTGTAGGCGACGCCGGGGATCAGGAAGCCGCTCTTGCGCTTGACCGTCGGGTCGGCGATCTCGAAAGCCGGCAGATAGGCCAGTGGAAAGCCGAAGAACTCGAAATTCGAATTCTCGAAGCGAACCGTCTTCTTCTCGCCGTTCCAGATGATCTTCCTGGCCTTGATACGCCAGGTCGGCGCTTTGTCGGGCTTGTCCTCGCACGGCTCGCAGGCGGTGTAGACGCCATTGTGGAACGTCGTCAGCACGCCGCCCATGCGCTCCGCGCTTTCGGCGGCGAAATACGCCTTGTCGACGGTCTCGACACGCAGCGCGTTGACGAAGCCGTCGGCGAAATCGTCGGTGATGTCGGCATGCTGCGAATAGATTTTGGTGCCGTCGCTGTTGACGAGCTCGACATTGCCGCTGGCGACGAGGCGTTTGGTGTTGCGGTTGTATTCGACCCGCTGGGCGACGAGACGGTTGCCGCCATAGTCGATCTGGACGCCGCCGACGGCCGTCACAGTCTGCTTGTCGTTGTCGTAGACCAGCGTATCGGCTGCCAGCAGCATCTGTGTGCCGCTCGGAACCTTCGTTGCCAGCTCACTGACGTCCTGGGCGAAAACCGGAGCAACCGGGGCAGCGCCGGCAAGCAGGCATGCCAAGGCGCTCGCCGCAGAGAGGCGTGCCAAACCGGCGTGCCTATGGCTGCGCAAAACCGCCTCCCTCACTAGCCGTCTTCCTTGTATAGCAGGAATGTCACCCCGAAGAACATAGCCACGACAACCGGGACCCAAGCCGCTACGGCAGTGGGTACGAATCCCGCTACGCCGAATGCCTTGACCAGCACCGAAACGACATAAAGCAGAAAGCCGGCCACGATGCCACCCAGAATCATCGTCGCCGACTGCCCCATCCTCGCAAATCGCATTGATACCGTTGCCGCAATCAGCGTCATCGCGACGAGCAGGAAGGGCAGCGCAATCAGGGAATCGAACTGCATGGCGAAGGCATTTGCCTTGAGGCCGAAGGAGCGGGCCACCTCGATCTTGCCGGGCAGATCGTAGAAGGGGATGGTCTCAGGGCGCGCCAACCGCTCTTGCACGAATTCCGGCTTGAGATCGGTCGGCAGCCGATCGCTGGGTAACGACTGGATGGTGCCGTCCCGGAACACCTTGACGTCCCGCAATTCCCAGTAGCCGTCCCGCAAAAAGGCGTGCGCGGCATCCTTGCGCTCGATGATGTCGCCTTGCGGGCTGAAACTGAAGAAGACCGCGTCGGCCATCTCCAGGCCTTGATTGAGAATGGCGCGCGCGCCGATGATGGTATCGCCGGAGCTGGTTTTCTGCCTGATCCAGGGCGCGGCGTCGGCCGAGACGGTGTTCGACTTGCCCGAACGGAGCTGGGTCTCGATCTGCTCGGACCAGGAATAGGCGTGCGCGGCTATCGGATTGATGACGCCAACCGACAAGGCCCCAAACAGCAGCGCCCCGATGCAGCACGGCAGCAGGAACTGCCATGCGGAAACCCCGGCGGAACGGGCGATGACCAATTCATATTTGCGGTTGAGCGACACCAGGGTCGCCATCGCCGAGAACAGGCCGACGAACGGCACCGTCTGCAGCATGATCATCGGCATCCGGAGCCCCGAAATGGCGAACGCAGTTGCGTAGGTGAAGCCCGGCACGCCGGTCGTGCGGCCGGAAAGCTCGGTGAAATCGATCAGGAACACCAGCGCCAAAAGGCCGATGAAGAACCAGATGGTGATCGTCACATAGCGAAAGAAGAAGTACCGACCCAGAGTCCAGCCCATCAGCCGGCTCCCTGTCCGGATGCGCCACGCCGGGCAAAGCGGAGCTTGACGGCGCTCCAGCCGTCATTGAAGCGGCCGGCAAGATTGGTTATCCAATCGGCCCAAGCAACCGGCAGTTCCATCGTCCGGTTGGAAACGATGAACCAGATAGCGATCGCCGATGCCACGATCGGGACGCCGTAGACCATATAGGCATATTGCGGCACCTTGTCGGCCTTGCCGGCGGCAAAGAACCCGAGCCAGCGCACGAACAGCGCGATCGCGATTGCCGTGATCAGCGGGTGCACGCGCGCCTCGCGATGCGAGCGCGCATCTCCGGCGACCGCAAGCGCGATCAGCGCAAAGACGAGCGAATAGGACCACTCGGAAAAACGCTGGTTGAGCTCGGCCAGGTACCTGTTCGGCTTTTGCTGGTACATCTTGTCGTTCGGACTGGGATTGAGCAGGTACTGGGTCGTCCGGTCCTTCGGCAAAAGCAGAATGTCAGATGACGCCGACAAGAAAGCGGACAAGTCGAAGGCGTAGGAGGTGAACCGGATTACCGAGAGGTCGCCGGTCATGGTTTTGCGATGGATGACGCCGTCATTCATCATCAGCACCTTCTCGTCGCCGCGTTCGATGATGCTGCCGGTCTTGGCATAATAGATGAGATTGACGCCTTCTTCGCGCGAGTCGGCGACGAAGATGCCGCCGAGGCGATTGTCGGGAAGCCGTTCGCCAACCTGCAGGAACAGGCCATCATCGATCTTGCGGAAGGTGCCTTCCTGGATGATCAACGACAACAGATCGGCACGCGACGAAGCAATCAACTCGCGGTTCTTCTGGCGTGCGTAAGGGTCGACGCCATTGTCGACAGCAAACGAAAAAACGCTGGCTGCGAGTGCCAGAAGCATGATCGGCCTGACGATGGTCCAGCGTGAAGCGCCGGCGGCATTGATGACGGCCAGCTCCGAATCCGAATTCATCACGCTGAGGATCTGCGCGACCGCGACGACTAGGGCGAACGGCACGACGATCGGAACGATCGACGGGACGATCAGCGCTGCGACTTCGAAGAAGGTGAGGGCCGACTGACCGCTATCGGTGACGAGGTCGATGCGGGCGAGCACCTGAGTCGTCCAGACGATCGCCAGCGTCCAAACGAGCGCCAGCGCGAATACCGCGAAAGCACGGCGCATGATGTAACGTTCAACGACCTTCATGAAGGCTTTTCTCGGCGGTTTCGAACGGCATCATGCCTTGGAATAAGGTAGTCGTCCGGCGCCGGCTGCACAACTGGCTCAGTTTGGCGGTTCGATCTGGGTTCTGTCCCGTATCGCAAATTCCGCTGGGCCGGAGTGTCGGCGGCAATGGATAAGAAAGGGCGAACATTGTTGGTTAACAACAGGTTGCGGCGGGAAGCGGGGCCGTGCCGCGACGAATCGTGGATGGTTCAATGTCGCATATGGGAGCGATTTCGGCCAAAGTCTTGTCAAATGCGGCAAAACGACCAAATGTCGCGCCGATCGCCGCCGCGGCGGCGTGATAAGACGGGTCAGGATCTGTTGAGCCCCAGCATGGAAGCGGAAAAATTGCGCAGTCAAACCGGTTGGGAAGCGGTCTTTGATGGCGCGATTGTGATCGGCGCCGGCGCGGCCGGCCTTGCCGCCGCCCACGCCCTGATGAAGGCCGGCGTACCGACGCTCGTCCTGGAAAAGGAGAGCCGGCTTGCCGAGCCCTGGCATCGGCGGCACCAACGTCTGCACCTCAACACGCATCGCGATCTCTCGACGCTGCCCGGCATCGGCTATCCCGCAGGCACCCCGGCCTTCCCGCACAGAACCGCCGTCATTCGCCATCTGAACGATTTCAGCCAAGTGCACCGGCTGCCTGTCACATTCGGCGTTGCCGTCGAAGAGATCACGTTCGATGGCGATCACTGGACCGTACAGACCAATTCCGGATCCCGTCCGGCGCGCCATGTCGTCGTCGCCACCGGGCGCGACCGGCAGCCGTTTATTCCCGCATGGAAAGGCATGAAGGATTTTGCCGGCCGGATCGTCCATTCGGCAGATTTTGGCGAGGCGAAAGACTATGCCGGCAAAAAGGTGCTGGTGGTCGGTGCCGGCAATTCGGGTTTCGACGTCCTCAATCATCTTGCGGATGCAGACGCCGAAAGCATCTGGCTGTCGGCCCGCAATGGTCCGTCATTGCTGCCGAAACGCATCTGCAAGATCGCCGTCCACAGGCTTTCGCCTTTCATGGCGCGCTTGCCGGTACGGATTGCCGATGCGGTGATGGCGACAACCCAGCGCCTGGTTTTCGGCGACCTGACGAAATTCGGGCTTCCGCCGGCCTCCATAGGAGGTGCGAGCCGTCTGAGCGCCGACTACACCGCGATCGCAGCCGATGACGGCGCGGTTCGCGCCATCAAGGCAGGCATGATCGTGGTGGTGCCGCCATTGCGAGAATTTACTCGCGACGGCATCATATTGAACGACGGCAGGTTTATCACGCCCGATATCGTCATCTCAGCGACCGGCTACCGGACCGGGCTGGAGCAGATGGTCGGCAAGCTCGGCGTTCTCGACGGCAAGGGCGTTCCGCTTTTCAACGGCGGCGAAGCCGACCCGCGATTGCCCGGTCTGTGGTTTACCGGCATGCGGCCGAGCATTCGCGGTTGTTTCGCCAATGCCCGCATTCAGGCTAGGGCGATAGCGGCGCGGATTGTCAAGCAGCGATAATGAGCAGGACTATGCCGACTGTCCGCCCCGCAATAGATACGCCTTGTTGGAACGTTCTCGAACCGAAAGGTCAATGATCATGACGCCAGTCAGCATTCGCTACATGGTCGATGATGTCGCCGCCTCGATCGACTTTTATTGCGGACATCTGGGCTTCACCGTCCAACAGGACGCGCGACCGGCTTTTGCCTCCGTCACGCGCGGCGCGTTACGGCTCCTTCTAAGCGGACCCGGCAGTTCGGGTGCACGGGCGATGCCCGACGGCCGGCAGCCGGTGCCGGGAGGCTGGAACCGCATCCTGCTGGTGGTGCCGGACCTGAAAGAAGAGGTTGCGCGTCTCAAGAGTGCTGGACTTGTCTTTCGCAACGATATCATAACGGGCGTCGGCGGTTCCCAGACCCTGCTCGAAGACCCATCCGGCAATGTCATCGAGCTGTTTCAACCCGCCGCTCACTGACGCAACAACACGGCATCTTAGGTCCGATCTGCCCAATCGAACGCCTCTCCCGACAATCCAACGCATTTCCCCGAAAGCAGGACATGATGAATTCGAGACCCTCGATCGCCTTCGCCAAATTCGCCGCGCCCAAAAAGGGCAGCGTTTTCGTTCTGGCGGCCGACGAGGGCGGCCTCGGTGATGCCGTCAGGGCCTGCGATCCGGCAAAGACCCTCGAGCGGGCCTTTCCCGTCGCCGACTTCACCGGCAAATTCGCCAGCCAGGTCGAAGTGCTGGCACCGGAAGGGACGTCGCTCGAGCGGCTGGTGGCGGTCGGCGCCGGCAAGGGCTCCAATCTCGATGACTACGCCTGGCTGAAGCTCGGCGGCACGATTGCCGCATCCTTTCGCAAGGCAACCGAAGTGGCCGTCGTGCTCGATCTTCCCGGCGCCGCCGTCAGCGGCAGGCAAGCCGTTCAGCTTGCCGCGGGCATCCTGCTGCGCAGCTATTCCTTCGACAAGTACAAGACCAAAAAGGACAATGGTGACGGCAAGCGTGAGCCAAAAAAGCCGGTAAAGGTGACCATTCACACGGCCGATCCGGCGGCCGCAAAGAAGGCCTTTGCCGATGAAGCGGCGGTGATCGACGGCGTCTTGCTGGCGCGCGATTTGGTCAATGAACCGGCCAATGTGTTGGGACCGGTGGAATTCGCCGCCCGCATCGCCCAACTGGAGGCGCTCGGCGTCACGGTCGAGATCCTGGCCGAGAAGGAGATGAAGAAGCTCGGCATGGGTTCGCTGCTGGGCGTAGCGCAGGGCTCGCCGCGTGGCGCCCGCATCGCCGTCATGCGGTGGGACGGCGGCAAGGCCAAGGAAAGCCCGGTCGCCTTCGTCGGCAAGGGAGTCACCTTCGACACCGGCGGCAATTCGATCAAACCGGCCTCCGGTATGGAGGACATGAAGGGCGACATGGGCGGCGCTGCTGCCGTCACCGGGCTGATGCACGCGCTGGCCGCGCGCAAGGCGAAGGTCAATGTCGTGGGCATTGTCGGGCTGGTCGAAAACGCCGTCGACGGCCACGCTCAACGACCGGGCGACATCGTCACCTCGATGTCTGGCCAGACCATCGAAGTGCTCAACACCGACGCCGAGGGCCGCCTCGTGCTGGCCGATGCGCTGTGGTACTGCAACGACCGCTTCCAGCCGAAATTCATGATCAATCTGGCGACGCTGACCGGCGCCATCATGGTCGCGCTCGGCCAGCATTATGCCGGCCTGTTCTCTAATAATGACGAGCTGGCGGACCGGCTGACGGCGGCCGGTCAGGCGACGCAGGAGCGGTTGTGGCGCATGCCGCTCGGCGCCGAATACGACAAGCTGATCGAGTCCAAGAATGCCGACATGAAGAATATTGGCGGCCGTTATGGCGGCGCCATCATCGCCGCGCAGTTCCTGCAGCGCTTCGTCAAGGACACGCCCTGGGCGCATCTCGACATTGCCGGCACCGCGATGGGCTCGCCCTCCAACGAGATCAACCAGTCATGGGCTTCCGGATTCGGCGTCAGATTGCTCGACCGATTGGTGCGCGATCATTACGAGCAATGAGCGGCGCGCTAAATGATTTAGACTGAAGTCATGGCCGAAATCCTGTTCTATCACCTGACCGAATCGACCCTGGAGGACGCGCTGCCCGGCCTCCTGGAGCGCAGCATCGATCGCGGCTGGCGCGCCGTGGTGCAGACCGGCACCGAGGAACGGCGCGACGCGCTGGACCAGCATCTGTGGACTTTCCGGGACGATTCGTTCCTGGCCCATGCAACGGACCGCGAAGCCCATCCCGCCGAGCAGCCGGTGCTTCTGACCGTCGGACCTGACAATCCGAACCAGGCGCAGATACGCTTCCTGGTCGATGGCGCGGTGCCGCCGGAGCTTGGCGGCTACCAGCGCGCCGTGTTCCTGTTCGACGGCCACGATGCAGCCCAGCTAGAGGCGGCACGCACGCACTGGAAGACAATGAAGGAGGCCGGCCACACCGTGACCTACTGGCAGCAAACACCGGACCGGCGCTGGGAACGCAAGGCTTAGAAGACCTGAGCAAGCCCGATGCCGCCTGATGATCAAACACCAAGCATATCGATAGATGCCGCACTTGTTCGCCGCTTGATTGCCGCGCAGTTCCCTGAATGGGCGGACCTGCCGGTAGAGCCGGTCGAGCCTGGCGGCTGGGACAACCGCACCTTCCGGCTGGGCGATCGAATGTCGGTGCGGCTGCCCAGCGCTGCCGCCTATGTTGCCCAGGTCGAGAAGGAGCATCGCTGGCTGCCTCGCCTCGCGCCTCACTTGCCTCTGCCGATACCGGTGCCACTGGCCAGAGGCGCGCCCGGTGAAGGCTATCCATGGCCACCGCGGTGGCCAGCTTTCAGTCTACGACGCCCAGACCCGAGCCGCGCTTTCGGCGCTCGGCGGCCGCATCGACAAGGCAACCGCCGAGGCGGTGTGGGCGACCGCGCTCGGCTCGCGATGGCAAGGGCCGCCGGTCTGGGTCCATGGCGACGTTGCCTCAGGCAATCTGCTCGTCGAAGATGGCAAGCTCTGCGCGGTCGTCGATTTCGGCAGTTCGGCTATCGGCGATCCTGCCTGTGACCTGGTGATCGCATGGACGGAATTTTACGGCGAGAGCCGCCAGGCGTTCCGCGACGCCATTTCCCTTGACGAGCACAGCTGGGCGCGCGCTCGGGGCTGGGCGCTCTGGAAGGCGCTGATCGTCGCTTCGGGACATGACGGCAACCAGCGCGAGGCGGAAAAATCGTGGCGGGTTATCAATGAGGTGCTGGCGGATCACACAAACAGTTAGAGCGGGATGGAGAATTCAGTTTGAACGCATCCCGCTCCAAAAACGAAAGCATTACTGACCGCCCGTCTCCCTCCTGAACGTATCGAAATCGACCTGCATGCCGTTGAAGATCGAAATCGACCTGCATGCCGTTGAAGATAGAGCTCCAAGCGCCCATGGTCGACTGGATGTCCTTGATGGTTGCGTCATAGTCGTCGGCACGGGCCGGTGCGGAGGCCAGCGTCAGGGTCAGCGCGTGGACCGTGGAGGCGAGCAAGGATGCATGATGAAGCGAAGAGGGCGTGGAATGAAAACGATATGGAAGCTGTTCATGGCGTTCTCCTCTGGTTTTGGTTGGCCTTACGATGTAAGGTAATGTCGAAAATTAACCTTACAGCGTAAGTTGTCAAGCGGCACCATGGACATATCAGTCAAAAAAAAGCGAACGCGCGGCCGGCTGTCTCGCGAGATGATCGAGGATGCGGCTTTCGAGGTAATCGAGAGGGAGGGGCTTTCCGGCTTTTCGATGCGCAAGCTGGCGGCAGAACTCGGCTGCGAAGCGATGAGCATCTACCATCATTTCCCCTCCCAGGCGCATCTTTACGAGGCACTGGTCGATCGACAGATCAGCTCGATCAAGATTCCTGACGACGGCATGCGTTGGCGCCAGCGGATCCACGTCGCCGTGAAGGAATACCGCCGGGTCGCCACCGAACATCCGGCCTTTGCGCCGTTCATTGTGGTCTACCGCATGAATTCGCCGGCATGTCTCGCCAAGCTGAACGACGTGATCGGCCTGTTCGAAGCCGGCGGTTTCGGTTTGGAACTCAGCGCCCGGTTGTTCCGAGCCACGAGCTACTATCTGATGGGCGCGATCCTTGACGAGACGGCCGGCTACGCCAAAGGGCCTTCGGCGGTCACCACGGTGAGCGATGAAGCGCTAGCGCGGGATTTCCCCGGCGTCATGGCTGCCGGGGCATATTTCGGCACAGCCGGTTTTGACAAGACCTTCGATATAGGCCTCGACATGTTGCTGGACGAGATGGAGCGTATCCGCGACGGTGCCAATGCGAGGTAGTTGCATCAACGGGGCATTGTCCGCATGCGCTTTTTGTTTCTTCTGATCCTGCTCATCGGTACCGGCATCGGCGTCGTCTATCCCTGGGCGATGACCAATTTCTCCGGCCGTGAGATCGGCACCTGGCGGGTTTACGACCAGGGCCGGTTCAAGCCGGTGACGGTGGCCCTGAGCGCACGCGACGGGCCGCTACGCGTGCTGGTCGATCTCACTGCAAGAGCCGAGCGCATCGTCTCGCAGCAGCGCACCGTGCTGACCCTGACCGCCGCCACCGGCGGCAGGACGGTGCTCGCCTCGACGCTGCAGTTCAATCACTCCGACAATCCGCGCCAGGTCAGCCCACAGCTGCCGGACAGGATCTTTCGCGACGAGGCCGGCCTGATCCCGAGCGTTACCCCCGGTTCCTACATCTTCACCGTCGGTCCGGGCGACGCCGAGGGCATTCCGATGCGGGCCGTCGACCTCGTCCTGCGCTCGGCTGCCGGCGAGGTCGACCGCCGGGCGCGGCCGGTCGGTTTTTCCCTGATGGCGGCCGGCCTGGCCGGGCTGGCGCTGGCATTCCGTTTCGGCGGCCGCCGGCCGGAAAATCCGAACTCGCAGCCGCCACCGCCGCGCTGGGGCAGGGGCTCCAATTGAACTATCGCCACGCCTACCATGCCGGGAACTTCGCCGACGTCGTCAAGCATGCCGTGCTCAGCCGGCTGATCGAATATCTGAAGCAGAAGGACAAGGCGTTTCGGGTCATCGACACCCATGCCGGCATCGGCCGCTACGATCTGTCCTCAACCGAAGCGCAAAAGACGGGCGAATGGCAGGGCGGCATTGCTGGCACCGTATCTTGGAGCCGTCCGTTCGCTCAATCCGGACGGCGGCGTGAAAAAATACCCGGGTTCGCCGCTGATCGCCCGGCACCTGCTGCGCAAGCAGGACCGGCTGTCGGCGGTCGAGCTGCACCCTAAGGATGCTGCCAGGCTGAAGGCGCTGTTCGACGGTGACTTCCAGACCCGGGTGATCGAGCTCGACGGCTGGCTGGCGCTCGGCGCGCATCTGCCGCCAAAGGAGAAGCGCGGCCTCGTGCTCATCGATCCGCCTTTCGAGGAAGAGGGCGAGTTCGGTCGCTTGGTCGACGGGCTGCAAAGAGCCCATCGGCGCTGGCCAGGCGGCATTTACGCGCTGTGGTATCCGCTCAAGGACCGCAAGGCGGTCGCCGCCTTCCGAAAGGCGCTGAAGCAAACGGGCATTCCCAGGCTGCTCGACGTCGGCTTTGAGATTAGGCCGGCCTCGGTCGAGCCGAGCCTCGACGGCTGCGGCATGGTGATGGTCAATCCGCCCTTCACCCTGGAGGGCGAGTTGCGGACGCTGCTGCCGGCGCTGCACCGGCTGCTTGCTGTCGAGCAGCCATCGCATTGGACGCTGGACTGGCTGGCGGGAGAGTAGTTTGAGGTGCGGTCCTTGCCGTTCCCTCAGCGCAACCTTCGTCACCGTAACCATCGTCACTACAACCGCTTGACCGCGCGTCAGCGAATCCGCACAGTGCGCGCAGTCGACCTTGAGAGGCTGCCATGACTCGCTTCGCCCAATCCGCCCTTGCCGCACTGCTCGCCGTTTGCACGCCGCTGGCTGCGCCTCTCGGCGTTACTCAGGCGGTGCAGGCCGCCGACCTTGCAATCTATACCGATGAGGACAGCGGCGTCTGCGGCGAGGCCTGGGTGCTGAACAAAATCACCGACCGCTTCTCGTATCAGGTGCATCACGTGCCGCATCTGCCGGATGTGCAGATCGTCGATTTCCAGCGCATCCACCAGCATCGCTATCTGCCGGCCGACGACACCTGGCCGATCGGCCGCCGTTATTGCGGCGCCACCGTCAGCCTCTCCGACGGCCACGCCCGCACCATCTGGTATCTGATCGAGGAAGGCCAAGGCTTTGCCTCGATAGGCGACAATGTCGAATTCTGCGTCTCGGGCTTCGACCGCTGGATGGTCTACAACGGCCGCTGCCGCGTCCTGCGCTGAACCAGTGCCTTCCGATTCCCGATGGATTGTTGCGTCACTTAGGTGGTCGAGAAAAGAAACACCTGACGGCCGTCAGGATCGCGGACGATCACACGCCTGCCCATAGCCGTCGCCTTGACATCCGCAATGATTCCAAAACCATTGGCCTTCGCGGCAGAAGCCGCTTCGTCCGCGTCGGTGACCTCGAAGCCGATCATCGTTCCCGCTCCTTCCGCCGTCGTTCCTTCGTTTGCCGGATAGAGTTCGATCGCGAGCCCTTGACCTTGGAACGCGAAATGTATCGGACCGGAGCCGTGCTGCTCTTGCCTGAAGACAATTCCGAAATTCGCATAGAAAGCCGCGGCTGATCTGGGGTCAGCCGAAAACCATGTGACAAATGCCAAGCTCGGCAAGGGGGGCATTCATACCTCTTTTGGTGTGTGGACTGTCCGGCGCTCAAGGTCGGACGGAGGTTGCGAAAATCGTAGATTTCCATGCAGGTCAACGCCAACCGGCCACATCGATCACTTTGCGGGGAAACAGCACTACATGGATTCGCTTGTTTATATTGTTGCAATTGGGGCGGTCGTTGCAGGTTTCGTCCAAGGGCTGTCCGGGTTCGCTTTCAGCCTGGTTGCCATGTCGTTTTGGGTTTGGACCGTGGAGCCCCAGCTTGCTGCTGCCATGGCGGTCTTTGGGGCGCTCACCGGCCAAATCATCGCCGCCGTCACCGTCCGCCGGGGTTTCGACCTCAAGCTTCTGCTGCCATTCCTGATCGGCGGGACCATAGGAATTCCGGTCGGTGTCGCCATCCTGCCCCTGCTGGATGTGCACTTGTTCAAGTTGATCTTCGGCGCGCTGCTGGTCGTTTGGTGTCCCTTGATGCTTTTTGCCCGTCGCCTCCCTCCCATCACGTTCGGGGGTCCTGTTGCAGACGGTGCAATAGGTCTGGTTGGCGGCATCATGGGCGGGCTTGGCGGCTTCACCGGCCCGGTTCCAACGTTGTGGTGCGTGCTGCGGCAATGGGAAAAGGACAGGCAGCGCATTGTCATCCAGAATTTCAACCTTGTGACCCTCTCCATGACGATGGCCGCCTATCTTGCGACCGGAAAGATCAAGCTCGAAATGCTGCCGATGTTTGCCATCGTCGCGCCGGCGATGTTGATACCGACACTCCTTGGCGCGAGACTCTACATCGGCATCAGCGAAGCAACGTTTCGAAAGATCGTCCTCACGCTCTTGGCCGCATCAGGTGCGGCATTGCTGGCATCGGCCTTGCCGCATCTCATGAGCCGGGTTTGAATCCGACGTACAGAAATCCCCGACTTCCGCCGTGCCCTGCGCTATCGACCGATGCGGCCCGCGCCCGATAGGTAGGCGCAGATCAGTTCGACGAGTTGCTTTTGCAGCTCCGGCGCGGCGAGCATGTTCCGGCGTGCCGCGTTATGGATCACACCTTCGATCGCCGACGACAGCACGCGCGCGACGGTCTCCATGTCGGCGCCTTTCCTTGGCTTGCGATAGGCGGCGACGGCGGTCGCGTAGTGGTTGAGATATTGTGTCTGGAACGAAGCGTGGGCGGCCCTGGAGCCGCGATCGCCCGGCGCCTCGTCGAGCAGCACCTGATGCAGTGTCGGGTGAATGCTGTGCGCCGCGATCATGCCGCGCACCAGCTCCTGCGCGAATTTCCTGAGCGGCTTTTGGCCTTCCGCCGAATCGCGAATGACCGACAGCACATGATCGAAATGACGGCGCCGGACGGCTTCGAGCAGGGAAAGCTTGTCGGGAAAATACTGGTAGAGCGTGCCGATGCTCACGCCCGCAGTCTCGGCCACCTTGTTGGTGGTGAAGCCGGCCCAGCCCAGCCCGCTCAGAACATGAGCCCCTGCCTCGACGATCGCCTCTACGGTCGCCCTGGAACGCGCCTGGCGCGGCTGCTTGCGCATGCGCGGATACGGTTTTGCAATGCGAGTAGACACGCCCGCCCATTCTCCTGAAAATATGAACAACATACTCGCATTTCCAGAAAAGGACACCGACCATGAGTGCGCACGCCCTGCTTCGCAGCCTGTTTGCCTATCAGGCCTGGGCAAATGACGAACTGCTGGAAAGGCTCGTCAGTCTCGACCCGCCCGTTCACGGCAAGGAACGGCAGGCCGTGATACGGCTCATCGATCACAGCCATGTGGTGTCGCCGATATTCTCAGCCCACCTGGTTGGTGCAAGCCATGGCTACTCCGCCGACGCCAGCGAGGACACGCCGGCCCTCGACGAACTTCGTGCCGCAGTCGCGGCGACCGATCGGTGGTATCTCGATTATCTCGAAACCGTTTCGTCGCAACAGCTCTCCGAGCCCGTCGCATTCGTGTTCACCGACGGGGATAAGGCATTGATGTCGCGACAGGAAATGCTGACCCACGTCGTACTGCACGGCGTCTATCATCGCGGTGAAGCGGGGCGCATCCTGGCGCAGATTTCCGTCACGCCGCCATGGGATACCTTCGCCGTCCATCTCCACAGGGCCGAGCCTTCGCGCCGGCTGCAGAAGCAGCGCGAGCCGCTCGGCGCCTGAACGGCCGAGCGTTTTCGATTAGGAGATCGGCTCGACCGGATCTATCGAGCGATATCCTGTCTTTCAGAAATGCGAGCTATCTGCTTACTTTCATCGCGTCGTGCAAGATAGTGCAGCGGCGTGCTCGTCGCGTTGCTTCGTACTTACCTGTAGTTTATCGTTTCGGACAAGACGAGGCGGGCGACCGCCTTCGCTCTTGACAATGTTCGCGCTGAGCGTCGGACGTTGAAGCGCAGAGCTGGTCGAAAAGGTCCTGAGCTTGACGCGAAGACCGGTCGAGATAGAGCGAGCAGAATTTCTGTCGCAGAACTTCGCTGCGCGACACAAAGATTCGCAGCCGATTTTTGCACCGGTAAAATGGTCGCGCGCTCGCCGTAACCGAAACTTAAGCTGCAGAAATCATTCTAATGCTTCGCTGGCTAGCAAGCCGCGAGTCAGATATGCATTGCGCGCCGGGTCAATAACGGCCGTCGGCACAACGGAAGGGGCATGATATGGCTAAGCAGTCATCCAAAGCGCCGGCATCCAAGGCACCGGCAAAGAAAGCACCAGTAAAAGCAGCGGCGGCAAAGGCCGCAACTGCTGTGAAGAAAGCAGCACCCGCTGCCAAAGCGAAGGCCGCCGCGCCTAAGGCAAAAGCAGCGCCGGCGAAAAAGCCGGCCGCCAAGGCGGCAGCAAAACCAGCCGTGAAGAAAGCAGCACCTGCCAAGGCAAAAGCAGCACCGGCCAAGGCCAAGGCTGCACCGGCAAAGAAGGCGGCACCGGCCAAGAAGCCGGCTGCAAAGGCCGCTGCGAAACCCGCTGCGAAGAAGGCAGCACCGGCAAAGGCCGCCGCTGCAAAATCTTCCGCAGCAGTGAAGAAAGCAGCGCCCGCGGCCAAGCCGAAGGCAGCGCCCGCAAAGGCGAAGGCCAAGAAGTAGTCGCCGCTCTCCGATCGCCGGGGACAGTACTCAAGACAGCCAGGGCGGGATGCCGGACAGGCGCCTCGCTTGCTAGCTGACGGTCGGGCAGGACGAGAAAGAGGCGGGAGGAAGATGTCTTTTCGCAGCTCCCAGGACTTCGCCACGCGGCGAAGTCCGGTGGGATTTCGTGGCTGCCAAAGACCAACCTTCGGTGCAAGGCCGAGTTGGTAGCTGATCGGATTTGGATTGTCCGACCTGCTCGCTTCTGCCGCCGCACCTCCGGCTCATCGCATCCAGATTGAAGTCGAGACAATGGCTGCGTGCTGGCGGCGCGGTTTTCCGCCTCTGGCCGTTGATGAAGCCAGCATGATCGGTCAACGGTGCCCACGCACGAGCCCCAATCGGAATCGATTTTCGGTGGGGGTCATGCGCGAAGTCACAATGCTACCGCGTCCTCTTGCGCGTCCAACAGGACATATGGAGCTGTAGCCGGTAAACAGGAATCGACAATGCCCAGACTGCTCTACGCGTCTACTTCTCCCTACAGTTCCAAGGTGCGCATGGCAGCACTTCATGCCGGCATTGCGGTCGATCTCGTGCCGATAAAGACCGAGGAAAAGCCGGCCGCGCTGATCGGCGCCAATCCGCTCGGCAAGATCCCGGTGCTGGTGCTGGACGACGGCCGCTCGGTCCACGACAGCCGCGCCATTACCCAGCATCTCAACCGGATGTCGAAGAACGCATTGTTTCCGCGCAATCCCGACAAGCGCCTCGAGGCGGAGGTGCTGGAGGCGTTGGCCGACGGCATCTGCGACTGCGCGCTGTCGATGGTCTATGAGCGGCGCACGCGGCCCGAACAGATGGTCTACCAGCCTTGGCTCGAGCGCCAGTGGAGCAAGATTTCGGCCGCGCTCGATCTGCTCAACGCCAACCCGCCGAAGCTGCCGAAGAAAATCACTGTCGGCCAGATCGCGCTGCGCGCTTGCCTCGGCTATCTCTCGCTGCGCTTCGCCGGAAAATGGGAAAAGGGCCGCGGCCGGCTGACGCGCTGGGCGGCACGCTTCGACGAGAAATTCCCGGAGCTGAAGCCCGGCATTCCGGCTTGAGGGCGGGGATGGCGAAGCTACCGATTTTCCCCTAATGCATGTCGCGCAAAAGTGTGCAGCGGTTTTGTGATAACGACATGCATAAAACAGGAACCTAAGGCGCATCGCATGCCGCCGGTCGAACGCGACGCGCTTTAGCGGATTCCTGGCGGGGGAGGCGCAACGGCCAATTTCGACATGCTGGGAGTGAGCCGGGCCGGCGAGGCTGGAAGCGTTGGTCCTGGGGGCATTTTGGTCGACAGACGTTCCGCCCAGTCTTATCGTCGCTTTCTCAAACGTAAGCCGATGGGGGAGGGCGATTTGATCCAGCGCTTGTTTGCCCTGATCATTTGTCTATCCGCGTGCACTGGCATTGGCCTTGAACTCAGCACCTTGATCAAGAGCGGTGCTTCGATGCTTGGCTCGCTGTGGGTGTTGGTGGGATATTTCACGATCCTGACCAACGGTCTTGTCGCCATTGTATTCGCAGCCATGGCGCTCCTCGGGGAGCGTTTCGACCATCCAACGCTGGTGGCGTGGACGGCTGCCGTGATGGCCCTGGTCGCGGTGATTTTCGCGGTGTTGCTCCAAGGGCTGCGCACTTTGGCTGGCGCGACCGCCGAAGCAAACTTTCTGCTCCACCAACTCAATCCTGTCCTTGTCTTATTGTTCTGGCTTCTATTCACGCGAAAGGGGAGGCTCTCGTGGCGCGATCCGCTTCTATGGGCGCTCTATCCCCTGGCCTATCTCGCTTATGCCCTGGCTCGTGGTGTCGCTGAAGGGAAATACGCTTACCCGTTCATAGATGTGTCCGCCAATGGCTGGGTCGCAGTCATGTCGAATGCCGCCACTATCGCCCTCGGTTTCATCGCAGCAGCCGAAGTTCTGGTCCTGGTCGACCGGATGCTGGCTCAACGCTGACCTCGAGATCACGCGTGCCCATGCCGACAGGATGGGCACCGGGCACAAAAAAAGCCGGGCGCGAGGCCCGGCTTTTTCGTGTCGTGGCTTGGACGACTTAGAACTTCATACCGACGCCGAAAGTGACGCGATTGTCGGTCGACTTGACCTTGCCGATACCGTCGAAGTTCTTGTCGCCGAAATCGGTGTAGCGGTACTCGACACGGCCGAACACATTGTCGGTGATCTTGATGTCGGTGCCGACGCCGGCCGTCCAGCCGAGCATGGTGTTGGTGTCGCTGAAGCCGGCGGCTTCCACCTTCTGGTTCTTCAGCGCGCCACCGGCGGTGCCGTAGAGCAGGATTTCCGGGGTAACAGCGTAGCCCAGGCGAGCGCGCAGCGAGCCTTCGACGCCGCCCTTGGCCTCGATGCCGGCATCGTCGCCCTTGACGCCGTTATAGCCGATATCGGCTTCGGCACCGTAGACGAAGTTCTCCTGCTGCCAGTTGTAGCCGCCGAAGACGCCGCCGACGAAGCCCTTGGTATCGATGTCGACACCAACGGTTTTGGCATCGGCATGGCCGGCGAAGCCGTAGCCGACGCTCACACCGGCATAGGGGCCGGCCCAGGATGCGACCGGAAGTTCGGCGATCGGGGCAGGTGCCGGCGGCTCTTCCTGAACCACGTCCGCGGCATAGGCGGTTCCGCCGAGGGCGAACAGCCCAAACGCCACCGCGAGCGGTCGCGCAAATTTAAGATTGGCTTGCATTGTTCTTTACTCCTTAAGCCACAGGACACAGGCTTGTTTTTTCATGAGCGCCCTCAACCCGTCCGGGGGGTGAAACGGATCCGGCGTTCAACGGTTCCAAATGTCGTGTCGAAATGCGGCTGAAGCGAACCTGAACTTGGGTCATTCCCTGGCACGAATGAGGCAGAACCTTGACGTTGCATCTTCGCAACAGCGAGATGTCAGCAGGTTCGCCGTGCTGCACTGCACACGGCTTGGTGCAAGGGCTCCCGCGCCCTATATTGCGGTCGGGCTGGCCCGGATTCCGGTCGAGCCAGAATGCCGACCGGGCCACTTTGCCACAATCCTGCCCCAGGTGGAAATGGGATTTAACACTTGGCAGGCCATATTTTGCCGGCCCGGTCCCGGCAGGTCGGAATCGGCATCAGATTGAGGATTGACAGATGAGCAAGGTCGCTGCGACGGCACTGGTGACAGGCGGGGCGAAGCGGATCGGCAGGGCGATCGTCGAGGATCTTGCTGCGCACGGTTTTGCCGTCGCCATTCACTGTAATCGCTCGCTGGCCGAGGCGGAGGCACTGGCGGCCGGGATCAACAGTGGTCATTTTGGTCGAGACGGCAGGGCCGCTGTGGTTGCTGCCGACCTGACCGACATGGACGCCGTCGGCAACCTTGTCGGCCGCGCGGCGGCGGCGCTCGGACCGGTGTCGCTGCTGGTCAACAACGCCTCGCTGTTCGAGCACGACAGTGTTGACGATTTCGACTGGCCGGCCTGGGATCGCCATTTCGCCGTGCATGTCAAGGCGCCGGCTCTGTTGGCGCAGACTTTCGCCCGGGCCTTGCCGCAGAGCAGTGAGGGGTTGATCGTCAACATGATCGACCAGCGCGTCTGGCGGCCGACGCCGCGTTATTTCTCCTATGCGCTGTCGAAGTCGACCTTGTGGGCAGCGACCGAGATGATGGCGCAGGCGCTGGGTCCCCGCATCCGCGTCAACGCCATCGGTCCGGGCCCGACCTTGAAGAACACGCGCCAGCACGACAGCGATTTCGACGCGCAGATTGCCGGCCTGATCCTGAAGCGCGGCCCGGAATTGCCCGAATTCGGTGACACCATCCGTTACCTCTGGGCGGCACGCTCGGTCACCGGCCAGATGATCGCGCTTGACGGCGGCCAGCATCTTGCATGGCAGACGCCCGATGTGACAGGCATGACGGAATGAGCCCCATGGACCAGAAACAAAAAACGCGCGGCGGCGCCGACGACCTGCCGCCCGAAATCGACCTCGAGGACGAGGCAGCCGAGGAGGTCGTCGAGCCTGCAGCCGCTGGTCCGGACGTCACCTTCACCGCCATCGACTGGACGCCGCATGCCGGCGATGCCGACGGCATGGTCGGCGCCGAGGTGATCCAGACGCTGGTCAAGCGGCTGCCCAACGCGCCCGGCGTCTACCGCATGATGAATGCCGCCGGCGACGTGCTCTATGTCGGCAAGGCACGCAGCCTGAAGAAGCGGGTCACCAACTACGCGCAAGGTCGGTTCCACACCAGCCGCATCGGCCGCATGGTGCGCGAGACGTCGACGATGGAGTTCGTCGTCACCCGCACCGAGATCGAAGCGCTGCTGCTTGAAGCCAACCTCATCAAGCGCTTGCGGCCGCGCTTCAACGTGCTGATGCGCGACGACAAGTCGTTTCCCTATATCCTGTTGACCGGCGACCATGTCTCCCCCGGCATCTACAAGCATCGCGGCGCGCGCTCGCGCAAGGGCGACTATTTCGGCCCCTTTGCCTCAGCCGGCGCCGTCGGCCGCACCATCAATTCGCTGCAGCGCGCCTTCCTGCTCAGGAGCTGCACCAACTCCTTCTACGAGAACCGCACCCGGCCTTGCCTTTTGTTCCAGATCAAGCGCTGTGCCGGCCCGTGCACCGGCGAGATCTCGCATGGCGACTATGCAAGGCTTGTCGCCGAGGCGAAGGATTTTCTCTCCGGCCGCAGCCAGAAGGTGAAGACGGAGATCTCCGCCGCCATGCAGCAGGCTTCGGAGAACCTCGATTTCGAACGCGCCGCCATCTATCGCGACCGGCTGGCGGCGCTGTCGCATGTGCAGAGCCATCAAGGTATCAATCCGCAGACCGTCGACGAGGCCGATGTCTTCGCCATTCATCAGGAGGGCGGCCAGGTCTGCATCCAGGTGTTCTTCTTCCGCACCCGCCAGAACTGGGGCAACCGCGCCTATTTTCCCAAGGCCGATCCGGCGCTCGAAGCTGGCGAGGTGCTGGGTTCGTTCCTGGCGCAGTTCTACGACGACAAGCCGACGCCACGCACCATCCTGTTGTCGTATGGCGTCGAGGACCAGGAATTGCTGGCGGAGGCCCTCTCCACCCGCGCCGGCCGCAAGGTGTCGATCTCGGTGCCGCAGCGCGGCGAGAAGAAGGACCTGACCGACAACGCGCTGCAGAACGCGCGCGAAGCGCTCGGCCGGCGGCTCGCCGAGACCTCGACCCAGGCGCGGCTGCTCACCGGCTTTGCCGAGACCTTCGGCCTGGAAAAGCCGCCGGTGCGCATCGAGGTCTATGATAACTCGCACATCATGGGCACCAACGCCGTCGGCGCGATGGTCGTCGCCGGGCCGGAAGGGTTTGTGAAGAACCAGTATCGAAAGTTCAACATCCGCTCGACCGAGATCACGCCGGGCGACGATTTCGGCATGATGCGCGAGGTGATGCAGCGGCGCTTCTCGCGGCTGTTGAAGGAACATGGCGATGCCCCGCAAACCGAGAGCGCGGACGAGGCGGGCGCTACCGGACCGGGCGACGATGTCGAGGACGCCGGCGGCTTTCCGGCCTGGCCCGACGTCATCCTCATCGACGGCGGCCAAGGCCAGATGACGGCGGTGCGCAAGATCCTGTCCGATCTCGGCATCGAGAACCGCGTCGTGGCCATCGGCATCGCCAAGGGTCAGGACCGTGACGCCGGCCGCGAACGCTTCTTCGTCAAGGGCAGGGACTCATTCTCGCTGCCCGTTCGCGATCCGGTGCTCTATTTCGTCCAGCGGCTGCGCGACGAGGTCCATCGCTTCGCAATCGGTTCGCACCGCGCCCGCCGCAAGAAGGAGATGGTCAAGAGCCCGCTCGACGAGATCAGCGGCATCGGACCCGGCCGCAAGCGCGCGCTGCTGATGCATTTTGGTACGGCCAAGGCCGTCAGCCGCGCCGCCGTCGAGGACCTGGTCAAGATCGACGGCATTTCCGAGCAGGTGGCGAAATTGGTCTACAATCATTTTCACGAGAAATGAAAATGCCTTGGCGCATTGATCGCCGGATGCTTTCATATCTGCCATAACTACCGGATATTTATGGCAGATTCGTTTTGTAGGGGCGGTCAGCGCGCGTTTCATATCGGGGGTGATCATAGTGCGTCGAGGTCGCCAAACCCGTCACACCGCGCTGTGTGTCAGGGCAGGGGGTAGGTGATCGGTATGCGGTCGCGATCATTCGCCCGGTTCCTGGGGTTTGTGCCACCACCATTTGATGAAGCGAGCAATCGCGATCAGACCGGCGACGACGCCAAATAGGCTCGCGGTCAGGGTGAGCACCTGCCCGAGGTCGAGAGTAACTATCATGGGGGCGTTCCTTTCAAGACAGATCTCGCCATTGAGAAAAGTTCTAAAAGGAACTGCTAAGATAGACGCAGGCAGGCGGCGCGATGTCAACGGGCAAAATGCCGTGATACCCGAGACGTTTGGGGAACAAGTGGCACGAACAGGAATAGAGTGGAACCAACGTGCATTGAGTGGAACGAACTTACGCGAAACGGGGCGATCACATCTGCGTTACTTACACCATACCGAGATGACCGCGCGCCCTCGCGTACGCCGTTCATTTGTTCGCGAAATGATTCCGTCCCATGCGGCACCCGGGTTTGTAGCATTCGGATTGAGGGACATTGGCGCTTTATCCCTGCAACATTTGCCACAGGGTAGAAGGCGATCATTGAGACTGTCGATCGGTTGACGCGCGACTAGGTGACCGGCGATTAGTTGCCGATCATCTTCTTCCAGCCACTGGCTAGGCGCGCTTTGTCGTACGCGGCTGCTTCAACGGTGATTTTTTCATCCTCTAGCGCAACTTGTCGGAGAGCGTCCACGAGATCGTTGTAGTTTTTAAGGGCATTCTGGTCAGGAAATAGGATTTGGCCACTCTCATTTATGGAAATCTCTCCCATATCCAAGAGAAGCTTTGTCGCTGACGCGGCGATCTCAAACATGCGCTGGTAATTCGTAGCCCTACGCTCCACGAAATTGCGCTCTGCGGCCCGTTCTTGGGACAACCCTCCAAGAAATGGATCTCGTGACCCTTCAGGCAAACGGCTTGCTATAACGACAATTTTCGTGCGCTCGTCGGCCAGCAATGCATCGACCGCGGGCATAACAAGCCGGACTTGTACCAGCTTGGCGTTGGCCGCTTGATACGAGGCCAATAGTACACTGCGGTCCTTGACCTTCGCAGTTTCTAGAAACCCATCAAGGGTGTGGTCATCAAATTGAGTGAAAAGTTGTCCAACACTATTGTTCGTCTGGTCAGTTACCTCTCGGCTGTCGCGACCTACAGACCCTATCACAGTCTGCGATGTGCTTAACGCCTTCTCAAAGTTCTCCGCGCCCCCCGCCTGAATGTCGCGTTGGAAGCGCTTTACGTCGATATAGCCGCTTATCCTTGCTTGGTTTGATAGAACCAGAACTGCAGCAGTCATCAAAAAGAGAATATCGTGGCGAAAATTAGTGCGCGCGGACTTTATGAGGGCGTAGTAAACTAGGCTAAGCATCAGAAAGATACCGACTGCCTCGCCGGCGACATAGGCAAACCCGCCGGCGATAGACCCGGTCGTGAAATAACTTACTGCCGCTACGGTTGCGACAAGAACAGCAAGCCCCAGCAAATCAAAACGTTTCATCTCGCTCCCCCAACAGGACATCAGTCGTTGTTGGAGGCTCTCCTGTCAATCTTCATGCGCCATCATTGGTACTGGAACCACTATTCCTCGCGGATAGCTCGCAAGGTCGCATGGGGTAGCTTGTCTTCGCGTTTGAGGGTTTTGACCCGGCCGACAAGGTCCGGCTTGATCCATTCGGCCTCGTTCTTGTCGGCGCCCTTTGGTGGTGTGCCTTTGCCGGCTTGAACACGTTGCCAAAGGCGTTCGCGCATAGCCTTGGTCAGGGCGAAGTTTGCCGAACCGACATAGCGCCGTTCCGTATCGCGCGTGGCCATCAATGCTAAAGGTGCCGAACCGGGTTTACGTTTGAACGTCGCCTGGTGAGATGGTATTGCTCGCGATCGTGCAAGCTTGAGGACCGCAAAATGCTACATGTTGAGCGGTTGATTGCCGCAGGGTACGTTGAGAAGCGTCTTCCTGTCCCCATGTTTTAGGGGGTTGCGTCCTGCATTACGCGGTTCGCTGCGGGGACAGGCGATTCGCGACATCGGAGCATGTGGTTGCAACGTTGCGCGGTTTGTCCCGAATAATTATTTCACGAGAGCTAAGCCCCTATTGCCGATATTTCGGCTGGCTAATCGATTCTGGCCTGTTGACCCCCCACATTCGCTTCTGATTTGACTAAGCAGGCAGAAAGAGTTCCCAAAACATGTCCCAGCGCGCGTTCAACCTGCCCAACATGCTCACTTACGCCCGCATCCTGGCGGTGCCGCTGGTGGTGCTGTGCTTCTTCCTGGAAGGCCATCTGAAATCGAGCGACTTCGCGCGCTGGTCGGCGCTCATCATTTTCCTGCTCGCCTCGATCACCGATTACTTCGACGGCTATCTGGCGCGCGCCTGGCAGCAGACCTCCAACATCGGCAAGATGCTCGACCCGATCGCCGACAAGCTGCTGGTCGCCACTTGCCTGCTGCTGCTTGCCGCCGACACCGACCGCCATGCCGGCATCGCCGGCTGGTCGCTATGGGCGGCGATCATCATTCTGTGCCGCGAGATCCTGGTCTCGGGCCTGCGCGAATATCTGGCGGCCTTGAAGGTCTCGGTGCCGGTGACGCAGCTCGCCAAATGGAAGACCACCATCCAGATGATCGCCATCGCCTTCCTGCTTGCAGGTCCCGCCGGCGACAAGATCTTCCCGCTGACCACCCAGACCGGGCTGGTGCTGCTGTGGATCGCAGCCCTGGTGACGCTCTACACCGGCTACGACTATTTCCGCGCCGGCCTCAAGCACATCATGGATGAATAAAATGTCGACGAAGCTCATCTATTTCGCCTGGGTGCGCGAGCGGATCGGCAGACCGGAGGAAGAGGTCGAACTGCCGGCCGGCATCGAAACGGTCGCCGACCTGTTGCGCTGGCTGAAATCGCGCGGCGAGGAGTACGAGAACGCGCTGCAATATCCTGACGTGATCCGCGTCGCCATCAACCAGGAACATGTCGAGCACCACGAGAAGATTGCCGGCGCGCGCGAGATCGCGCTGTTCCCGCCGATGACCGGTGGCTGAACCATGTCCGCGGTGGTGCCTGTCGTGCGCATCCAGGCGGAGGATTTTGACGTCGCCGCCGAGATCGCCAGGCTGACCAGGGGTCGCAACGACATCGGCGCTGTGGTGACCTTCTCCGGCCTCTGCCGCGACGAGCAAGGCAGGCTCTCCGCGCTCGAGCTCGAACATTATCCCGGCATGGCGGAAGCCGAGATATCCCGCATCGCCTGCGAGGCAATCGAGCGCTGGCCGCTGCAGGGGCTCACCGTCATCCATCGCCACGGCAAGATCGCGCCGGGCGAAAACATCGTGCTGGTAGTGGCCGCTTCCGCCCACCGGCAGGCGGCGTTCGACGCCGCGAATTTCCTGATGGATTATTTGAAATCACGGGCGCCGTTCTGGAAAAAGGAACACCATAGCGACGGTTCCGAGGGCAACTGGGTCGACGCCAAGGATGCCGACGACAAGGCGGCGGACCGTTGGAAGCGCCCGCCGTCCAAATAAATCCCTGGGACAGCCATGCCCATACGCCGCCGGCCATTCATTGACCGCAATCCTGCGAAACCCTTTGCCGGAAGGGGAGCAGGATCATGCTGGACAGGATCGCCGAGTTCTTCATCTTCGGACTGGTGCCGCTAGCCGTCGGCATACTTGCCGTTCCGGATCGTTCCGTGGCTGCCGAAAGGTCCCTCAAGGGCGAGGTGATGTATCGCGAGCGCATCGCGCTGCCGCCCAATGCCGTGCTTTCCGTGCAGCTTGCCGACGTGTCGCTGGCCGATGCGCCGGCCGCAATCATCGGTGAGCGCAAGGTGGTGCCGGCCGGCCAGGTGCCGATCAAGTTCGAGATCAGCTTCGATCCGCAGGTGATCCGGCCTGATATGACCTACGCTCTGCAGGCGCGCATCACTGTCGACGACCGGCTGCTGTTCGTCACCGACACGCGCCACCAGGTCGATCCGCTCAGCGACGCGCTACAGACCATCACGCTGAAAATGGCGGCGCCGAGCGATGAGCCGGCGGCAGCCTCCGTGTTCGGCCAAAGCTGGCTGGTCGAATATATCGATGGCATCGGCGTGATTGCCGAGCCGCGGGCGACATTCCGGATCAGCGAAGCCGGCAAGGCCGGCGGCAGCGGCCCTTGCAACGTCTACTTCGCCACCGCCAGGGTAGACGGCTCGACGATCGCCATCAGCGACATCGGCTCGACCTTCAAGGCCTGCGCGCCTCAGGTCATGGCCGAGGAAAAGGCGCTGTTCGAGGCGCTAGCCAAGGCAGCGTCGTACCATATCGACGCCGGCAAGCTCATCATCGCCGACAAGGATGACCGCGTCATCCTGCGGTTCAATGCTGCGAGTTGAGACTTGTCGATATTCAGGTGAGGCCTGCACCGGCTCGGCCTGCCCTGATTCTCAACAGGCCTTGGACCGTTCCGAAACGATCACACCTGTGGTGGCGGCGCAGACGTCAGGCCGAAGCGGCGCATCAAAGGCTGGCTCGCCGGAAGAGATAGCGACGGTCGTGGCCTTCCTTGCTTCCGATGACGCCTCGTTCGTCTCCGGCCACGGCCTGCTCGCCGATGGCGGCTATTCGGTCGCCTGATCGGCCGCATGTCGATCACGTTGTGTTTCAGCCGGAATAAACCGGACAGAGCGCGCGTTACGTCCTCATACGATGGCGGGTAAGGCAAAAGGGATGTTTGTCCCTTCGTTGATGCCGCCAGAATGGCTGCGGCTCGTTCTGGCCTTAACTCAAAGGAGTCCAGACATGAAAACGCACGCGCTTATCCTTGCCGCCACCGGTGCATCGCTCCTTGCCTTCACCGGCCTTGCCAAGGCGGACGACCATCTGTTCGATGCCCTTCAACATGGTCTCAGTCCTGACAGCCAGCCTTTCCAGACCAACAAGGCTGGTCATAGCGGCGATCTCGCGCCCGGGCAGGGTAGCCCGTTCACAGGTCACGATACACAGACGCCGGCCACCGACACGGAAGCGGCGAACGAACATGCGAACGTGAAGGAACGCCAGGCGAAATAGACTGGCAGAACCCGCCGCTAGGGGGCGGCGGGCGAGATCTATCGGGCGACGACCGCATACACCAGGCATTCTCAATTTGTCGCGAGTTTGAATACCGCGCCGTAGTGGTAGGGCGGTATATCCATCAGTTCGGCGAGCTTGAACCCGCTTGCTTCCGCCGCCGCGGTGGTCTGTCCGGGTGACAGCCTCAGCTCGGTCTTCGGTCCGCGTGGCTCGCCCAGAACCGTGGTCTGCTCGCGCGGCTGCTGGTGCCAGTTGACGATGGCAAAACGACCGGCCCTGCCAAGCGTCGCCCGCACGGCGCGGGCAAGGCGCGGCCGGTCCGGAACGCCATGGAAAGCGTTGGCCATGAAGACGAAGTCGACGGGCCGGGGCACCAGCCTGGCAAGCTCATAGGCGTCGCCCGCCACAAACTCGCAATTGCTCGCGCCTCCGTCGGCCAGCCGCCGCCGGGCGACTTCGAGCAGATCGGCATCGATGTCGATGGCGATGACCTGACGAACGACCCTGGCCATTGGCAGCGTGAACCAGCCGTCGCCGCAGCAGAGATCGACCACATCCATGCCGTGCTTCATTCCCACCGCCGTCAACACCCCGGCAGGGTCGGGCCACAACGCCTCCCACCAGCCGCCGGTCGGCATCTCGGTGCCCTGAAACAAGCCGGGAATGGTGCTGGTCATGGCCTGGTCGGCTCCGTTGTCGCGACCGCGTTTGATCCGTGCCCTCGAGCTTAACGCACCCATGACCCGTCGAGGAGCCTGAACCTGAAATGTCTGCTAACGAAAAAGGCCGGCGTTGCGCCGGCCTCTTTGATGGGTTCGGGATGCCGGCTTAGCCGACGATCTCGGTGTCCGAGAACCAGTATTTGATCTCCTGCGCGGCGGTTTCCGGCGCATCGGAACCATGCACGGAATTCTCGCCGATCGACAGCGCGTGCAGCTTGCGGATGGTGCCTTCGGCGGCGCTTGCCGGATTGGTGGCGCCCATCACTTCGCGGTTCTTGGCAATGGCGTTCTCGCCTTCCAGCACCTGCACGATGGTCGGGCCCGACGACATGGACTCGACCAGCTCGCCGAAGAACGGACGCTCCTTGTGGACGGCATAGAAACCTTCTGCCTCGCGGCGGCTCATCCACACCCGGCGCGAAGCGACGACGCGCAGGCCGGCATCTTCCAGTATCTTGGTGATGGCGCCGGTGAGATTGCGACGGGTCGCGTCCGGCTTGATCATGGAAAAGGTGCGTTCGAGCGCCATGGGATCGTCCTTGTGATGGAGAGTGGAATTGAGGGTGGCGGGCTCTATACAAGCCGCCCGCCGGCTTGCCAAGGGGAGGTGGGCGCACAGCGCGTCGCCGTCAGCCAGACCCAATGTGTCATAGCTCTATCTCGATCGTCAGGTTGGCCGTGTCGCCAGCCCTAAGGCCTTCGCGGACCCGCACCGCCGTCTTGATCGGCAAGAGCAGGCTGCCGGATTTCTTGTCGGGAAACAGCGATGTCCGCCATCTGGTCTGGCCGATGACGGCTTCCACGCCAAGCGAGCCCCAGGGCCTTGCCATCCCCACCATCGCCGTCTTGATCCATGCTCCAGGTTCCGGCGGTAGCGTCACGAAATGCCAGCCGCCCTTGCCCGGATAGACCCAGATCTCGGCCTGCACCTCGCAGCGAAACATTCTATGCCCTTCCTCAGATCAAGGCCGTCACGACTGGCTTTGCCTTGGTCTCTTGTTGGCGATGCTGACGATCGGCGAAACATCCATGATATCCATTCTGCCCTGCAGCGGAGGAGTCATTCTCCCCTGCAAAGAGAATGGCTTTCCTGCAAAAAGAATGGCAGCGCCGCCGTTGCACTACCGTTTTATCACGATCGAAGCGCGCCGGACTTCCCAACCTTGCCGTTCCAGTTCCGGCACGCTGTTTTCCTCGCTTGGATAGCCGACACAGAAATAGCCGATCAGCGTCCACTCCGCCGGCACGTCCAGGATCGTCGCCACCTCGGCCGGATCGAGGATCGAGACCCAGCCCATGCCTATTCCTTCGGCGCGCGCCGCCAGCCACATCGTGTGGACTGCCATGACAGCGGAATAGTCTATGGTGGCTGGCATGGTCAGGCGGCCGAGCCCATGCCCTTGCTCGGTTGCGCGGTCGGCGAAAACCGCAAGCTGGCAGGGCGCCTCATTCAGGCCGGCAAGCTTCAGGCGCCCATAGAGCGCGGCGCGTTCGCCGCAAAAATTTGCGAGTGCCTCCGCGTTGCAGCGCTCGAAGCAGGCCCTGACGGCAGCGCGGCATGCTTCGCTCTCGACGACGACGAAGCGCCAGGGCTGGCTCAGCCCGACGGAAGGCGCGGCGCTGGCAAGCTCGAGCAGCCGCTCCAGCGCCCCTTCGGGGAGCGGCGTCGGCTTGAACCGCCTGACGTCGCGCCGCCACAGGAAGAGATTGGCGAGCCCGGCGCGAAAGTCGGCCGGGAACTCTGGGTTTGCGGTCATGGCGCGCTGCCTTTGTTGTGATTGCCCGGTTCGCCGGATGTTCGTCTTGTTTGCTTCGATCCAGGCACGGATGAGGCGCTTCGAGCGACACTTCGTCTACCCGCATTGTCGCATTTCGCCGGCTGGCAACTTTCAGTTAAGGCCGGACAACGTCCCTGCCGGCAATGCAGTTGGACCTCGACCGGCAAAACAAAACCCGCCTCGGCAAGCCGGGCGGGTCGTCGGTACGAATCAGCACCATACCCAAATTAGTAGCATAGCTGCCGGCACAAAGCAAGAACAAAATGTGGCGTTGCCGATGAAACTGCCGATTTCAACTATCGAGCGGGGCGATCGCCGCCGCCGCGACCGTGCGGCCGAGGCCGCCATGCAGATCGAGGCATCGTTCGAACCATTGCGCCACGACATCGCTGTCGTCGAGCAGCCGGTAGGGCGTGGCGATGCGCGCCCATTGCAGCGCGCCGAAAACGATGTAGTCGGCAAACAGCGGAGACGGGCCGCCGATGAAGGGCTGATAGCCAAGCATCGAGCGGAGCGGCTCCAGCGCGGCGCGGAAGCTGGCGAGCCCAGCGTCGCGGGTGGCGTATACCGCCTCCAGGCGCTTGCCGAAGCGCTGCTCGCGGTTCTGCCGGAAATAGGCGGCGTTCGTCTCGTCCTGCATGGCATGCAGGTCCAGTATCGCCGCGGTGGTGACGTAGGGATGGATGGTCAGCTGCGACCAGCGTTCGATGAAGCGCGCCATCGCCTTGCCACCGTCGCCGGAAAACAATGTCGGCCGCTCGGGATAGGTCTGCTCGAGATAGAGCGCGATGGCGAAGGAATCGGCGACCACCGTCTCGCCGTCGCGGATCACCGGAACGAGCTTCGAGACGCCGCCTTCCACCTTCGGCACTTCGAGGAAACGGGTCGGCACGCTGGTGATGTCGAGCCCTTTATGGGCCAGCGCCATCGCCGCCTTCCAGCAATGTGGGCTGAACGGGCGGGCGGCGTCGCGTCCGACAAGGTCATAGAGCAGAATGGTCATTGGCGGCAGCGTCCTTGCAGTCTAACTATGCCCGAAACAGACCCGCGCGAAACAGGGTCTCGCAGGTCGAGAGAAGAATGAAACAGCATTTCAGGATGTTTGCGGCCTACAATCAATGGGCCAATGGCCGCATCTACGATGCCGCCGCCGATCTCGACGAGGAAGAGTTCGACCGCAATGTCGGCGTCTTCTTCGGCTCGATGATGGGAACGCTCAACCACCTCCTGGCAGCCGACCGTATCTGGATGAAACGCTTCACCGGCGAGGGCGACGCGCCGGCAAGGCTCGACACGATCCTGCACCGCGCCTTGCCAGGCTTGCGGCTGGCGCGCGAGGCCGAGGACAAACGGATCATCGACTGGGTTGCCGGCCTGAGCGACAAGGCGCTGTCGGGCCGCTTCTCCTACATGACCGTCTCGGATATGCGCACCGTCTCGCAGCGGTTGGCGCCGGCGCTCGACCACTTCTTCAACCACCAGACCCACCACCGCGGCCAGGCGCATGCGATCCTGACCGTTCTGGGCAAGCCAAGCCTCGGACTGGACCTGACGATGTTCCAGCGCAGCGAGGAGGGCAGGGCATTCGCCTGAACCTGGGGCGGCTGGCGGAGCGGATGGTCGATAGCGGACGATCTGCCGAGATTGCAAAAAGCGCCAAAACATTTTATGGAGCGCATGGTCGTGAGGGCGGCCGCTTCAGCAGCATTCAGCAGCAACAGCGAGAATTGGCACGCATGCCCAATGAACCCTTGCGCCTTGTGGCGTTCTTCGCCGTGGTCCTGGCGCTTCTCAACTCCGGTTATTATTTCCACCAGGGCGACATTGTCGCGACCATCTATTTCATGATCGGCGCCATTCTTGTGACTGCGGTGACCCGGATGAGCATCAGAAGGCAGCTGATTTAGGATCTGCCGACCTAAAACCACCGACAACGGACCGCATCTCCGGCCGGCCATGATGACGAAGAGGTTGCGTCAGGCGGCGTAGCCGCCGAGGCCCCGGACGACCGGCTTGACCGAGACTGCCGGCTGGGCGGCCGGCCAGAGGATGCCGGCCGTCACGGCGAAGGTGATCAGGGCGTCGCGTGCCGCTTCGGCCGAGATCTCGCCGGCGCGTGCCGCCTCGCAGGCCTTTACCGCGGCGCCATAGCTCAGCCGCCGGCGCGAAGGCGGGAACTCGGTCAGGAACTCGTGCATCTCGGAGAACGAAGCGATCGTCCGCTTGTAGCCGGCGCCAACGGTTAGGGCGACCGGTGTGGAAAACGTCCTGTCGTGCATTCTGGCCTCTCGAATGGGCGGAGGTCACGGCGGACGCCGTTCTCCGGTCTGGGGGTCGGGCAGAAACGCGGATCACGGCGCGAGGTTCCATGTAGCCGTGATTTGTTTTTTTCGCTCGCCCGGGTGAGCAGCGCGCCGAGGCGGGTGCCTATTTCCACATGCCGCGCATGCGGGCGCCGAGATCGACGCGCACCTGCGGCTGGCGGCGCGGATCGTCCCTGGCCTGGACGCTGGCCCACGCCACCTGCTCGAAGGCACCAAGGATCGGGCGCGGGATGAAGCGCGTGCGCGAGGCATAGACATGGCGGTCGCCGCGCGCCGCCTGGCCGTGGACGAAAAAACGCTGCGGCATCACCAAATGCAGGCTATCCTTGGCCCGCGTCATGGCCACGTAGAGCAGCCGCCGCTCCTCGTCGACGTCCTCCTTGCTGCCGACCCCTAGGTCGATCGGGATGCAGCCGTCGACGGTGTTGAGCACGAAGACGTTCTTCCACTCCTGGCCCTTGGCCGAATGGATGGTCGACAGGATCAGATAATCCTCGTCGCGGTGCGGAGGTCCGGCTTCGTCGCTGGTCGCGTCCGGCGGATCGAGCGTCAGCTCGGTGAGGAAGCGCTCGCGCGATCCATAGCCGGAGGCGATCTGCTCGAGCTGCAGGAGATCGGCCCGGCGCGTCGTCGCATCCTCGTGGATGCGTTCCAGATGCGGCTCGTACCAGAGCCTGACCTGCTCGATGTCGGCCGGCCATTTCTTTGCGCCGGCGCGCAGGCCGCAATAGAGCGCGACAAAGCCCGGCCAGTCGTCGGCGGCCCGCTGCGGCGGCCGGTAGCGCGCAAGCCCCATCGTCTCGTCGAGCGACGTCGCCATGGTCTCGACGATCGCATTGGCGGCCGAAGGGCCGATGCCGGGCAGAAGTTGCAGCACGCGAAAGCCGGCGACGCGGTCGCGCGGGTTTTCGGCAAAGCGCAGCACGGCCAGCACGTCCTTGACGTGGGCGGCATCGAGGAATTTCAGCCCGCCGAATTTGACGAAGGGGATGTTGCGGCGCGTCAGTTCGATCTCCAGCGGGCCGCTATGGTGCGAGGCGCGAAACAGCACGGCCTGCGCTTTGAGAACGGTACCGGCCTCGCGCTCGGTGAGTATCGCCTGGCAGACATAGCTCGCCTGCTCGATCTCGTCGCGCACGCTCACCAGCTTCGGCTTTTCCGCCGATTTGCGCTCCGACCAGAGATTTTTGGTGAAACGTTCCGACGCTTCGCCGATCACCGCATTGGCCGCCGCCAGGATCGTCTCGGTCGAGCGGTAGTTGCGCTCCAGCATGACGACCTCGGCCGGCTGCGCGAACTGCTTGGGAAAATCCAGGATATTGCGCACTTCCGCGGCGCGGAACGAATAGATCGACTGCGCGTCGTCGCCGACCACCGTCAGCCCCGATCCGTCGGGCTTGAGGGCCGTCAGGATCGAGGCCTGCAGCCGGTTGGTGTCCTGGTATTCATCGACCAGCACATGGTCGAAACGTGCACCCAGATGCGCGGCGATTTCCGGCTCGCCGGCCATCTGCGCCCAGTAGAGCAGCAGATCGTCGTAATCGAGCACGTTCTGCGCCTGCTTGGCCTCGACATATCTGGCGAATAATTGTTTCAGCTGTTCGGCCCAGCCGGCGCACCACGGGAACACCGAACCCAGCACCTCGCCGAGCGGCGCCTGTGCATTGACGGCACGCGAATAGATCGCAAGGCAGGTGCCCTTGGTCGGGAAGCGGGCTTCGGTCTTCGAAAACCCAAGCTCGTGGCGGGCGAGGTTCATCAGGTCGGCGGAATCCTCGCGGTCATGGATGGTGAAGGCGGGATCGAGACCGATCTCCAGCGCATAATCACGCAGCAGCCTGGCGCCGATACCGTGGAACGTGCCGGCCCAGCTCAGCGCATCGGTGATGACGGAAGCATCGCGGCCCAGCACCTCGCCGGCGATGCGCTCGACCCGCTTGGCCATTTCCGCCGCGGCACGGCGCGAAAATGTCATCAAAAGGATGCGGCGCGGATCGGCACCCCTAACGATCAGATGCGCGACCCGGTGCGCCAGCGTGTTGGTCTTGCCGGAGCCGGCGCCGGCAATCACCAGCAATGGCCCCGCGATCTTGCCGTCGCCGTGTTCGACGGCAAGCCGCTGCTCGGCGTTGAGCTTTGCCAGATAGGCCGGCTGGAAGGACGAATCACGGGCGGCGAGGTTCATCGCCCATCAAGCATCGTTTCCGCTTTGTTCGCAACGGTTTGCGGAGCCGGAATGGGGCTCGTGAACGAAGAAGCCTTGCGGGCAGGCCCGTTGACTAACGCCCGGGCTCGACGCCCATCCTTGCCGATTGCCGCCGCAGCGCCTCGCGATCGTCTTCTGGTGGCGGCAGCAGCAGCGGATCGAAATCGTCGGGCACCTCGTCGATCACTTTCTTGGCGACGCGATAGGCAACATAGACGATTGCCCCGGCGATAAGCAGACGGATCATGGCTTCCTCCATTGATTCTGGAGCAACCGGAGACGCGGCATTTTGTTCCCCGACTGCTCGGCGAATGCGGGAACGACACCGATCGCGCAACCAAATCGCCGACGCCTCGTTGTCGGGCGAGAGGAGACTGCGATGAAAAAGCGCTCAATCCTGCTGCTTGTGGCAGCGCTGACCGTTGCGGGTTGCGACAACAACATCCAGCCGACCAAGGCCCCTGGCGATACGGTCGAGCAGAATCCGCAGGTCGACAAGAATCCGGTGCCGAAGTCGACGACCGGCGGCGATCAGCCCGGCACGCCGCCGAAACAATGACCGCTTCAAATGGCGTCGGCGCCGGTCAAAAAAGGGTGGCCGGCGCCGCTTGGGAGGAAGCTGATGACGCCGGCCAGGCGGAGATCAGGCCCGCCGCACATCCAAGAATAGCCGAGTCTTTCCGCAGCGTCATGGTCCGATAGCGTACAAACGGCACGCCCTGTGGACAAACCTGCCGCCACGCCGGCGTTTGTTCATCACATGGTTTGTCTATCCCATGGAACAAACCCGGCTGCTGCGTGTTTGGGTGTCGATCGGACGCTCCCAAGGCCGCCGTTCACGAAAGAACCCGCTTTCCTTGTCCCCCCTCAGGATAGCGGGTTCTTTTTGCGTTTTGCGGGAAGTCGCGGTGCGCGGGGGTCGACGTCACCTGCTTGCCGGTTTTCGCGCCTTATGCGGCGAACCGGGGCTCAAGCCCTTGCGAAGCATGGTTGTCCCGTGCAAAAGCGCGGCCATGCTGATCATCAACGACCTTTCGCTCCGCATGGCCGGACGCCTGCTTCTCGACCATGCCTCGCTGACCTTGCCGGCCGGCAGCAAGGCTGGCCTTGTCGGCCGCAACGGCACCGGCAAGACGACCTTGTTCAAGGCGATCACCGGCGACCTCGCCTCCGAGACCGGCTCGATCAGTCTGCCCAAGAACACACGCATCGGCCAGGTCGCTCAGGAAGCGCCGGGCACCGAGGAGCCGCTGATCGAGATCGTGCTCAAGGCCGACCTTGAACGGAGTGCGCTGCTCGAAGAGGAAAAGACGGCGACCGATCCGCACCGCATCGCCGATATCCATATGCGGCTGGCCGATATCGATGCGCACTCGGCCGAGTCACGCGCCGCCACCATTCTCGCCGGCCTCGGCTTCGACGACGCCGCACAACGGCGCCCGGCCTCGTCCTTCTCCGGCGGCTGGCGCATGCGCGTCGCGCTGGCCGCGGTGCTGTTTGCCGAGCCCGATCTGCTGCTGCTCGACGAGCCGACCAATTATCTTGATCTCGAAGGCACGCTGTGGCTGGAAAACTACGTGTCGAAATACCCGCACACTGTGCTGCTGATTTCGCACGACCGCGACCTGCTCAACCGAGCCGTCAATTCGATCGTCCATCTCGACCAGAAGAAGCTGACGTTCTGGCGCGGCGGCTACGATCAGTTCGAGCGCCAATATACCGAGCAGCGCGAATTGCAGGAGAAGGGCCGCGTGAAGCAGGAAGCCGCGCGCAAGCACATGGAATCCTTCGTCGAGCGCTTCCGCGCCAAGGCGTCGAAGGCGAGGCAGGCGCAGTCGCGCATCAAGGCGCTGGAGAAGATGAAGCCGATCGCCGCGATTGTGAACGACACGGTTCGGCCGTTCTCCTTTCCGGAGCCGGTGAAGACGGTGGCCTCGCCGATCATCGCGCTGAACAACGTCAATGTCGGCTATACCGAGGGTGCGCCGATCCTGAAGAAGATGACGCTGCGCGTCGATGCCGACGACCGCATCGCGCTGCTCGGCGCCAACGGCAACGGCAAGTCGACCTTCGCCAAGCTGTTGGCCGGCCGGCTGAAGCCGGAGACCGGCGGCATGACCGTGGCGCCCGGGCTGAAGGTGGCAATCTTCGCCCAGCACCAGCTCGACGACCTCAGGCCCGACGAAAACGCCTATGAGCATGTCCGCCGGCTGATGCCGGACGCGCCGGAATCCAAGGTGCGCGGCCGCGTCGCGCAGTTCGGCCTGACCACCGAAAAGATGAACACCGCCGCCAAAGACCTGTCCGGCGGCGAAAAGGCGCGGCTCCTGATGGGCCTGTCGGCCTTCGAGGGGCCGAACCTGTTCATCCTCGACGAGCCGACCAACCATCTCGACATCGACAGCCGTGAATCGCTGATCCATGCGCTGAACGATTTTCCCGGCGCCGTCATCCTGATCTCGCACGACCGCCATCTGCTCGAAGCGACCGCCGACCGGCTGTGGCTGGTCAAGGAGGGCGCGGTTAACCCGTATGACGGCGACCTCGAGGACTACAAGACGCTGGTCACCGGCGTCTCCGGCGACCGCCGCGGCAAGCGCGAGGCGGACAAAGCCTCGAAGGCCGACCGCCGCCGCGATGCAGCCGCGCGCCGCGCCGCTTTCGAGCCGCTGGCCAAGGAAATCCGCGCCACCGAAGCGCTGATGGACCGCCTCCGCAAGCGCATCGACCTGATCGAGGACGAACTCGCCAATCCGGCCGTCTACGAAAAGGACCCCTCGACCGCGACAAGGCTGGCCAAGGAACGCTCACAACTCGCGCAACAGCTGGCCGGCCACGAGGAGAAATGGCTGTCGATGTCGGCGGAGTACGAGGAAGGCACGGCGGAGTAGGACGATGTCGGCAAAACTGTGGATCGAAGCTGCCAAGGTTTTGGCCGTCAATTCCGGAGCTGTCGTAAAATGTCCTGAGTGTGGAGACGGCAATCTGCTGGTCATCGACGCCGGAGCCGGATCATCGCATGTCGAGCGCCACATACATTGCCCGAAATGCGGTGCCTACAACGCCTTGTTCAAGCGCATTGATGGCGTGTAACTGGCCCTACACGCCGCTATCACAACCGGCTAGTTTGCTCCCATGAATCAGCACGCCAAGCTCAAAATCGGCCATTCGGCCTGTCCGCATGATTGTCCCTCAACCTGCGCGCTCGAGGTCGAGTTGCTTGACGCCAGGCGTATCGGCCGCGTCCATGGCGCCAAGGCCAACAGCTACACGGCCGGCGTCATCTGCGCCAAGGTCGCCCGCTACGCCGACCGCGTCCATCATCCCGACCGCCTGCTGAAACCGCTGATCCGGGCGGGCGCCAAGGGCGAGGGCGCCTGGAAGGAAGCGAGCTGGGAGGCCGCACTCGACCTTGTCGCCGAAAAGTTCATCGCGGCGGAGGCAAAATTCGGCTCGGAGACGGTCTGGCCCTATTACTATGCCGGCACGATGGGTCTGGTGCAGCGCGACGGCATCGAGCGGCTCAGGCATGCCAAGAAATACTCCGGCTTCTTCGGTTCGATCTGCACCAATCTGGCCTGGACCGGCTGGATGATGGGGGCAGGCGCACTGCGCGGCCCCGATCCGCGCGAGATGGGCAAATCCGACTGCGTGGTGATCTGGGGCACCAACGCCGTGGTCACGCAGGTCAACGTCATGACCCACGCCATCAAGGCGCGCAAGGAACGCGCAGCCAAGATCGTCGTCATCGATGTTTACGAGAACGCGACGATGAAGCAGGCCGATCTCGGCCTAGTGCTGAAGCCCGGCACCGACGGCGCGCTGGCCTGCGCGGTGATGCACGTGCTGTTCCGTGACGGCATGGCCGACCGCGCTTATTTGGAAAAATACACCGACGACCCGCATGGTCTGGAAGCGCATCTTCAAACGAGGACGCCGCAATGGGCCGCTGATATCACCGGGCTTTCTGTCGACGAAATCGAGACCTTCGCCCGTCTCGTCGGCACGACGAACAAGACCTACTTCCGCCTCGGCTACGGGTTTTCGCGCCAGCGCAACGGTTCGGTCAACATGCACGCCGCAGCCTCGATCGCCGCGGTCACCGGCTGCTGGCAATATGAAGGCGGCGGCGCCTTCCATACCAATTCGGGCATCTTCAAGCTCAATCAGGAACTGCTCGAAGGCACGCGGATGCGCGACCCCGCGATCCGTCATCTCGACCATTCGCGCATCGGCCCGGTGCTGACCGGGGCTGAGGATGCGCTCTATGGCGGCCCGCCGGTGACGGCGCTGCTGATCCAGAACACCAATCCGGTCAATGTCGCGCCGGAGCAGCGGCTGGTGAAGCAGGGTTTTTTGCGCGACGATCTGTTCTCCTGCGTGCACGAGCAGTTCATGACCGACACCGCCAAGCTCGCCGATGTGGTGCTGCCGGCGACGATGTTTCTCGAGCATGACGACGTCTACAAGGGCGGCGGCAACCAGCACATCACGCTCGGGCCGAAGCTGATCGACCCGCCGGAAGGTCCGCGCACCAACCATTTCGTCATCGAGGAACTCGGCAAAAGACTCGGTGTCGCCGATCGCCCGGGCTTCGGCATGACCGAGCAGCAGCATATCGACGTCATTCTGGGCAAGCGCGGGCTGGGCAGCTTTTCGAGCCTGAAAGAGCAGAAATGGGTCGATTTGCAGCCGGATTTCGATGCCGCGCATTACCTCGACGGCTTCGGCCATGCCGACAAGAAGTTTCATTTTCGCGCCGACTGGACGGGCCAGGCGTCGCCCAATCGGCCACCGAAAAGCATGGGCCTGTTCGGGCCGGTGGCGAGCCTGCCGGAATTCCCCGACCATGTCGATCTGATCGAGGTGGCGGACGAGGCGCACCCGTTCCGGCTGACCACCTCGCCGGCGCGCAATTTCCTCAATTCGACTTTCACCGAAACGCCGGTGTCGCAGGCAAAAGAGCGCCGGCCGGAGCTGCTCTTGCATCCCGATGATGCGGCGGCACTCGGCGTCGCCGACGGCGGCCGCATCGAAGTCGGCAACCAGCGTGGCGAAGTGGTGCTGCACGCAAAACTGTTCGACGGCATCAAGCGCGGCGTGGTCATCGCCGAAGGCATCTGGCCGAACAGCGCCCATGAGCGCGGCGAGGGCATCAACGTGCTGACTGGCGCCGATGCGCCGGCGCCCTATGGCGGCGCCGCCTTCCACGACAACAAGGTCTGGCTGCGCCCGGCAACTTGAAGCGTTCGGAACGATATGTTCCTCCGGCCGTTTTCGCATGGCGGGTGGAGGCATGGTCATGGCAGAAGCGTTGGCGGCGCCGGACCCCATCGGGCGAACGCTTTCGTCCGGCGAACTCGTAACCACGATGTCCCACTTCCATCGCGCCGAGATTGCGCGCATGGCTGGGTGGCGCGACCGCCTGGACCGGACGAGCAATTGGGCGATAACGGTTGTCGCGGCGATGCTGTCCGTCTCGCTTTCGACAGCCAGCGCTCACCATGGCGTGCTGCTGTTTGCCATGCTGCTTGTTCTGCTGCTGCTGTGGATCGAGGCGCGGCGATACCGCTTCTTCGACTTCTATCGGGCTCGCGTGCGCCAGTTCGAACGGCACTATTTCGCACAGGTATTCTCACCGCAGCCGGATTTTGCGTCCGATTGGCTGTTGATCGTCGGCGAGAGCCTGCGCGCACCAAAATTCCTGATTTCGCAACGCGTGGCTTTGGCGCGCCGCCTGCGTCGGAATTACGTCTATATGCTGCTGATCCTGCTGCTGGCCTGGATCCTCAAACTGTCGACCCCCAGCCTCTTAAACGAAGGCGTCCGCATCGGCTTCGTCGGGTCGATGCGTGAGGCCGTCGCCAGTGCTGCGCTGGGTCCAGTTCCTGGTGGCGCCATCGTCGTGCTGGTCGCCGTCCTCTATGCCGGCCTGCTGATGGCAGCCTACCTGACGGAGAGCGACGACGGCGAACTCTCCTTCGGTGACGTCCACGTCTAGCAATGCCCTGTCTAGCAACGCAACGGCCTGTCGCGCGTTGTGGGGCAGGTGCATTGGGCGATGGGGGTTTCATGGCTTGGCAGGCTCCGACACGTTCCAGCCTGGCGCTGTTGGTTTGTGCATTCGTCCCCGCAGGAGCGGCCCGGGCGGCGGAGACGCTTGTTGCCGGAACCAAGGCTTCGGGAATGGGCGGTTCGGGCGAAGGCGCTTTCGTTGCCGAGATCGTCCTGCTGCTGCTTGTCGGGCGCGGCCTGGGCGAAGTGCTGCAGCGCTATGGCCAGCCGGCAATCATGGGCCAACTGATCGGCGGCATCCTGCTCGGTCCTTCGCTGTTCGGCTGGCTATGGCCATCGGCCCAGCACCTGATCTTTCCCAGCGATCCTGCGCAAAAGGGCATGATCGACGCCGTCTCACAGCTCGGCATCCTGATGCTGCTTTTGCTGACCGGCATGGAGACGGACCTGCGGCTGGTGCGCCGGGTTGGCGCGGCCTGTTTTTCCATTTCGGCGACCGGCGTCGTGGTGCCTTTCATCTGCGGTTTCGCGCTGGCGCAGTTCCTGCCGGGCGCATTGCTGTCTGACGCCACGCAACGCACCGTCGCCGGGCTGTTCCTGGGCACCGCGCTGTCGATCTCGTCGGTCAAGATCGTCGCCATGGTGGTGCGCGAGATGAACTTCATGCGCCGCAACCTCGGACAGGTGATTATTTCCTCGGCGATCATCGAGGACACGATCGGCTGGCTTATCATCGCCGTAACCTTCGGCATCGCCACCAATGGCAGGCTGCAGTTCGCGCCGCTGGTGACCACCATCGCCGCGGTGGCACTATTCATGGTGTTCTCCTTCACCATTGGCCGCCGTCTTGTCTTCACCTTGATCCGCTGGACCAACGATCAATTCCACAGCGACTTCGCGGTGATCACCATGATCCTCATCATCATGGGCGTGATGGCGCTGATCACCAATATGATAGGCGTGCATACCGTCCTGGGTGCGTTCGTCGCCGGCATTCTTGTCGGTGAATCGCCCATCCTCTCCAGCCATATCGAAGGCCAGCTGCGCGGCGTCATCACCGCGCTGTTCATGCCGATCTTCTTCGGCATGGCGGGGCTTTCCGCCGACCTCACAGTGCTTGCCGATCCGACGCTTGCCATGCTGACGGGCGCTCTGGTGGTTATCGCCAGCATCGGCAAGTTTGGCGGCGCGTTCATCGGCGCTAGGCTCGCCGCCATGTCGTTCAAGGAAGCAATCGCCGTGGGCAGCGCCATGAACGCGCGCGGCTCGACCGAGGTGATCGTCGCCAGCATCGGCCTGTCGATGAACATCCTGTCGCACAATCTCTTCACCATGATCGTCACCATGGCCGTGGTCACCACGCTGGCCATGCCGCCGATGCTGCGCTGGGCGCTCGGCCGGCTGCCGGTCGGTCACGACGAGCAGCAGCGTGTCGAGCGCGAGGCCTTGGACGAATACGGCTTCATTTCCAGGCTGGAGCGGCTGCTGGTGCTGGTCGACGACAGCAGGATTGGCAAGTTCACTGCCCATCTCGCCGGACTGGTCGGCGGAGGCAGCGGCATGCCCACTACCTTGCTTCGCCTGCCCACCACCTTGCTTCAGCCGAAAGACGGCCGAATTGACAGGCCGAGCGACAGCAAGGGACAGGAGCGCGCCCTGCAGGAAATCAAGAAGGGTGCAAAGAAAAGCGCCCAGGCGGTAAAACGGATCGAAGATACGCTTGTCGGCAAAGTCCACCTGACGGCCCGCACCGAGTTGGAAGCCACCGGTGAGACGATCGCCGAAGAGGCCCGCAAGGGATACGGCCTGTTGCTGGTCGGCCTCGACAATGTGCTGACCGCCGATGGCGCCTTCGCGCCGGCCCTCAACGACATTGCCGCAGGATTTGACGGCCCGCTTTGCCTGGTCCTGAACGGCGGCAATGCTGCCGAAAAGATGCCAACGCTGAAGGCCGGCACCAGCATTCTCGTCCCCGTCAACGGTACCCAGGTGGCGCGCCGCGCCGCCGACTTGGCGCTGGCGCTGGCCCGTCCAAACCGGGCGCGGATCAAGGTTCTCTACGTCTCGCAAAAAGCAGCCAAGGGGCGCAGGTCGACATCCGTGTCGCATAGCCGCGAAGAGGCCGTGCTGAAAGACATCGCCGACTTGGCGGGCCGCTACGGCCTGCATATCGACACCGCGTTCCATACCCGCGTCACACCCGACAAGGCGATCACTAGGGAGGCGGCCAAAGGCGCGGCGATCGTCGTGATGGGTGTCACCCAACGTCCGGGTGAGGACCTGTTCTTCGGCGAAACCGCCAGCGCTGTTTTAGCCGCCTGCAACTGCCCCGTCGTGCTTCTGGCCAGCGCGCGGCCCAAGCATGACACCGCTGGCGCTGAGCTGGCAGCGTGATTTTTACTGGGCATTGATCGGTCGGCAGGCATGTCGATCGAGGCTCTGAAGCGCTGATCCAGCCAAACGTAAAATAGTTCGAACCGAACGGTTCGGTTCTGTTGACAGAGGGTACAGGAATACAGGAATGGCTGAACGCCGGCTCACAGAATGTTCGCGCTGAAAATCACCAATAACCGCATAACCAATTGAAAAGAAATAAGAACAGTGTGGCGAGAGGAGCCGCATGTCGAATTTCAAGCGGCCAATTTGGCGCACCTGTACAAAATTTTTGTGATTGGAAACGACAAGCTTGCGGACCCATCTCGGGGCGGTCCGAGCGACGCGAATTCTTCCCAAGGCACGCCACTTGACGGACAGACCAAAGAACTACCGGAGTACCTGAAATGACCAAGATCGCTCTTACCGCCGGCGCCATCCTCGTTGCCACCGGCATTGCTTTTGCCGGCAGCGACCATTATGGCTCAGACAACGTCAACCAGCCGGCCGCTCCTGCTGCCAACGTTGACAACACGTTCACCGGCTCGATCCGCAAGCCGGTTACTTCCGAGCATACCGGTGCCAAGACGACTTCCGAGTCGGTGGCGCCTGAATCCGGCCAAGGCATCTGGGGCCGCTGATTATCACAGCCCCGGAACACAAAGACGGCGGGCTCGGCCCGCTACTCTTGCTTTCGCGTATCAGCCGGGACGAGCGCTGGATCGAATCCTGCGCCAATCGAATACTTTGAATTGCAGGTTTCATCTGTAGCCACAATCTCGGTTGCTGAAATCGTCCAGCAACGTGCACGTCGGAAAAAGCCGATGCGTATTCGTCGGTGCGGGCAGCGCTCTCATCTCGAATGCGTCGAAAGCAACGACAACTCACGAATGACCAGCACACTGGAGTACCCGAAATGACCAAGATTGCTCTTACCATCGCCGCTATCGTCCTCACCGCCACGGGCAGCGCCTTTGCCGGCAGCGACCACTATGGTTCGGACGGTGCCAACCAGCCGGCCGCGCCTGTTGGCAATGCGCCTGTCGGCGCTATCGACAGCGGGTTTACCGGTTCCATCCGCAAGCCGCTGACGGCTGAGCACAACGCCGTCGACACCGGGGCGACGACCCGGTTCGGCACGGATCAGCCCGTAGTGCCCCAATCTGGCCGGGGCAACTGGGGCCGCTAGTTCCTCAAACCCCGGGAGCACAAAGAACGGCGGGCTTGGCCCGCCGCTCTTGTTTGTGCGAAGCTCGGTCGGTCGAGGGATCGGCGGTTTTTCCCCCGGCCTGTTGGTAAATCCCTAACGCAGATCCTTCGGCCAAATGCAGTGCGTCAGTCGGGCGCTGCCGAAGGTGAGACCGGCCCAATCGCCATCGACGTCGAACCGAGCCAGGGCCGCGGTCGGGAATTTTTCCGCCAGCTTTTTCAGCGCCGCTTCATCCGATCCAGCCCCGGCAAGCCCGCGCGCGAACTCCTCCAACCCGGGATTGTGGCCAAGCACCAGCAGCGTTCCGGTCTCCGCCTTTACTTGCCGCACCTTGGCGAGGATGTCCGCCGCCGCTGCCTCGTAGAGCGCCTGGGCAAATTTGGCCTGCACCTTCGCCGGCAATTCCGCCGAAACCAGCCGCCATGTGTCGCGGGTGCGCAGCGCCGGCGACACCAGCGCCAGCTCCGGCAGCCAGCCGCGCCGGGTCAGTTCGCGCCCGACCAGCGGCGCTGCTTTCCGCCCGCGCCCGGACAGCGGCCGGTCGAAATCGATGAGGCCAGGATCGTCCCAGCTCGACTTAGCGTGACGCAGGAGCAGCAATTGCATCATGGTTTCAAAATAAGGCCGAAACATCGCGTGCGCCATGCACGACGCGGACAATCTCGACGCATTGTTCGGCCAGTCAATAAAGCACGAGATAATTTGCCGTCAACGATCCGGATGTCAGCCATTCCGCTGGTTTTTGATGGCGTTGCCGAACCTGCTGCGGGCTTTTTGTTTTATATCCTCGATGTCGAACGGGGCGGACGGACCACTCTCCAGCCCCTCCGCCCAGGCTTTCCGTAATCGCTCCGCTTCGGCTATGCGCAAGGGCTGGCCAAGCCCGCATTCGGGTAGCACCTCGCTGACTTTTTCGACGGTCGCCATCAAGCTGTCTCCTATGACTTACCTGTGCTGTCGGCGACGTCGCATCGTCTATGAGCTGCCCTTCCGGGCGCGCACGAAAATGAACGCCGGGAGGCGGCAAAGTCGATCATATCCCTTTGGGTCCTTCAGTCTCAGTTCCTCACTTGGCGTCGGCTCGCACATCCGCTCAATGACAAATCCAGCATCCGCAAGAGGGTCAGTCAGATCGCGTAGCGGCCTTCGATAGTAGCGCATTTTCTGCCCGAGCCATCCCCATTCCTCCTCGATCAGTTCGGCATTCAAATATCCAGGATCGAGAATGCTGACCTGATCGTGAACTGGGTGATGCGTCGAAAATACCAGCGTGCCAGTTGGTCGAAGCAGCCGCGCATATTCAGAAAAAACGGCTGGTAGGTCCGCTAGGTAATGGAGGACGAGCGAAGATAGCACGAGGTCAAAAGTCTCGTCGCCGAGGATACCTTGCAGATTGCTCACGTCGCCCTGGATCACGCGGGCGCGACCTGCGACGCGCTTTTGCGCGAGAGCAACCATTGCGGCGCTACGGTCGACAGCAACCACGCGAGCACCGTGGCACATCAGCCAATCGGCGTACCAGCCGTGACCGCAACCGGCATCAAGAACATCGATATTGTCGACCGGTGGCAGGAGATGCAAGGTCGTCGGGCGCTCGTAGAGAGCATTCCAGGGCCGCTCATCGATCATCGCCGAGTAACGCCCGGCGATGGTGTCATAGTCTGTCGTTTCGGGCACGGACGTCATACCTCGTTATACCCGAAATCAATATCACTGGCGTCTGCCTTTGGCACATCGCGTCCTTGCGCTGTGCTGCCGAAAATCTGGCCGCTATCGAGACACAGCAGGCTTTCGCAGCCCACCGCACGGCTAATTTGTGGGGTTCACGACCCAGCCGATTGAAAAGCAATCACGGCGTTATCCGCGCCAGGTGCTCAAGATCGGTCTCTTCACGCAGCGGGTCGGGCGCGATCACCACCGACGTGGCGTTGTCGGCATCGTCGGCGAAGCGCGAAAACACCGTGCGGCCGGCTTCCATCCGCGCCTTGCCTTCGGCGACCAGGCCCAGCGCCAGCGGATAGAGCTGGTGCTCGGCCTTGAGCACGCGAGCGGCCAGCGTGTCCTCATTGTCGCCGACCATCACCGGCACTGCGGCCTGGGCGATGATCGGCCCGTCATCCATGTCGAGCGTGACGAAATGCACTGTGCAGCCATGGATGCGCATGCCTGCGCGGATGGCTCGCGCGTGCGTATCCAGCCCCTTGAAGGCAGGCAGCAGGGCAGGGTGGATATTGACCATCCGGCCCTGCCACTTCTCGACGAAACGCGCGCCGAGGATGCGCATATAGCCGGCCAGCGCGACGATTTCGGCGCCGAACGACAAGAGGGCCGCATCGATCGCCCCGTCATGCGCTTCCTTGCTGGCATAGTCGGAGCGCGAAATCACCTTGGTGGCGATGCCGCGAGCCGCGGCGATGCCGAGGCCGGCGGCATTGGCGCGATCGGAGATGACGCCGACGATCTCGGCCGGATAGGCCGGGCTGCCGGCGGCCGCGATCAGCGCCGTCATGTTGGAGCCGCGCCCCGAAATAAGCACTACGGTGCGTTTTCTGGTCATAGGCCGATCGAGCCCCGATAGATGACGCCGGCATCGCGGCGCGGCACGATCTGGCCGATCGGCGTCACCGTCTCGCCGGCCTCCTGCAGAACGGCGGCGACCTGCGCCGCCTGACCGGAGGCGACGACCAGGATCATGCCGATGCCGCAATTGAAGGTGCGCATCATCTCTTCCGGCGCGACGCCGCCGGTCTTGGCCAGCCACGAAAACACCGGTGGCACCTCGATGGCGCCGAGATCGAGCTCGGCCGAAAAATCCTTGGGCAGAACGCGCGGGATGTTTTCGGGAAAGCCGCCGCCGGTGATATGGGCCAGCGCCTTGATGCCATGCGTGTTGCGGATCGCCTTGAGGATCGACTTGACGTAGATGCGCGTCGGCTCGAGCAGCGCCTCGGCCAGTGTCGCCTCGTCATTGAAAGGCGCCGGATCGCCCCAGCCAAGGCCGCTTATCGCGACGATGCGGCGGACCAGCGAAAAGCCGTTCGAATGCAGGCCCGACGAGGCAAGGCCGAGCAGCACGTCGCCCTCGACGATGTCGTCGGTCGGCAACAGCTGGCCGCGTTCGGCGGCACCAACTGCAAAGCCGGCAAGGTCGTAGTCCTTGTCGTGATACATGCCCGGCATTTCCGCCGTCTCGCCACCGATCAGCGCGCAGCCGGCCTGCCGGCAGCCGGCGGCGATACCACCGACGATCGAAGCACCCTGGTCGGGATCGAGCTTGCCGGTGGCGAAATAGTCGAGGAAGAACAGCGGCTCGGCGCCTTGCACGACGATGTCGTTGACGCACATGGCGACGAGGTCGATGCCGATCGTATCGTGCTTGCCGGCGTCGATGGCGATCTTCAGCTTGGTGCCGACGCCGTCATTGGCGGCGACCAGCACCGGATCGGTGAAGCCGGCGGCCTTTAGGTCGAACAGGCCGCCGAAGCCGCCGATCTCGCCATCGGCGCCCGGCCGGCGGGTCGCACGCACCAGCGGCTTGATCTTCTCGACCATGAGATTGCCGGCATCGATGTCGACGCCCGCTTCGGCATAGGTGAGCCCGTTCTTGCGCTTGCTCATTTCCGGCGCCTGCTCATCTGTTGCGCTTGCCTGTCGCTGGTTTCATTCGCTTGCGGGCTCTTCGCATGAACGGTTTTGCCCCGCAAGGCAAGCGCGCGATGATGGTGTTTTCAGTTGGATACCGGCGGAACCGGGCGCGATATACTCCAACAGTAAAAAGAAATCCCCGCCAGAATTGCGGCGAGGCCACCGACGGTGGCAAGAGACCTGATTTCACCGTCGAAGGGCAGGATTCCATACGAGAAGCCGGCGGCGACCAAAGCCGCCGCGGCAGCCCACAGACCTGGATTTGCAACGACCGACCTCGCGAACAGAAACGCCACGACCGCAGCCGTCAGCCAGAGGGGCCAAGAGACGACCACGCCCACGGCCAGCTCAAGAGCGAAGGCCCACAGAAGATCTTGCGTCGCTATGTTGCGGTGCGGGGCTCCGAAAGATGCGAAAGCCAGCAGACTTTCTGTCAGTCCGGCCAGATAGCAAAGCGTTACTCGCCAAGCGATTGTGATTCTCTGCGCCATCGTCATTCAGCAGTAGGGAAAATAAGCTATTGCTTTCCCGGGCTCTTCGCATGAACGGCCGCACCTCGCAAGGATGACGGCGGGATCAGACTGTCTTGGCTCGACAAAAGAGTGGACAGTCGCCCAAGCTGCCGCCCTTATGGACGTCCCTCTCGTTCCGCCAGAACCATGTCGACGCGGTCGAGTTGTGCCTTGGCGTAGCCGCTCAGCGCTATTCCGCTATTGTTCGTTCGAATCCAGTGCACAGCCTGCCTCACCCGCTCGTAGTGCCCAAGTTCGATTTCGCAGGCAATCAGCGCGAGGATCCGAACTGCGAAGGGCTGTGTGAATTCGTAAGGTTTGTCGAGCAACTCGCTATGTCCGGCGACGTAACTGGCGAGGTCCGGATTCTGAGCCCTGATCCGTCGCGCCAGCTCGACATATTTCCCCAGCAACCTATCTATGCTCGTCTGGTCAAGGTTCTCGAAGTAACGAGCATAAGCTTTCAGCTCATTGTTAAATATCGTTTCGGGATGAAACTGCGACAGTCCGGGCCAGATCCATTTTTTGCCGTACAGCCTTTCAAGCAACGGCCTGACGGTAAGAAAGTCCAGGTAAACGAGCATGTTCACATGAACATCGCCAGAGCTTGCAGTAAAGGCTTCTTCGAGAATCAGGCTGATATCGTCGCTCCGGTCGACTTCGAAGACGCCTTTCCGGATGCGGCGAAAGCCATGTCCCATCATGAACGTATCGAGATACTTACGCGCTTCGCCAACGGCCAAAGACAAGGTTCCACTCCCTCTTTGTTGCGCCATGGTGCCTTGATGGTTGCCGAAGAGTCCAGCCACTGCGCCGCTTGTTCCAAAATAGCTTCGCGGCCAGTGCGCTCTCGACAAACCCGTGCACGGCCCAACTTTTGTCGCTTCTCACTTGCCGTGACCCTCCATCTCCATCATGTATCGACAAACAAGAGCGACGGGATAATGCGTTTGACCATCCCCAACATGATCACGATCATGCGCTTCGTGCTGGTGCCGGCCGTGGTGCTGGCCATGCTGCAGGAACGCTGGGACTGGGCCTTTGCCGGCTTCCTCATTGCCGGCATTTCCGACGGCGTCGACGGCTTCATTGCCCGCCATTTCAATCAGTTTTCCAGGCTCGGCGCCTATCTCGACCCGATGGCCGACAAGCTGCTGCTGGTCTCCGTCTTCGTGGTTATGGGCATCAGCGGCGAGTTGCCGCTATGGCTGGTCATCACCATGGTGTCGCGCGACGCGCTGATCGTCTGCGCCGTGCTTTTATCCACCGTGATGGCGCATCCCGTCGAGATGAAGCCGCTCCTGGTGTCGAAGGCCAACACCGCGATCCAGATCGTGCTGGCGGCAGTGGTGTTGGGCGAACTCGCCTTCGACATCCGTCTCGATCCGCTGAGGCCGGCCCTCATATTGCTGTCCGGGGTCTTGACCGTGGCTTCGGCCGCGGCCTATCTCGTGGCTTGGCTGAGGCATATGAGCGGCTATGGCGAAGGCTCCACACCCGGCACCTGAACGCGGGGCACCTGAACACCAGGGACCCGACGAACGGTCGATCGACGCCGAGGCCGAAGCCGCGGCAGCGGAGGCTGCGGCATCGGCGTCGTTTCGCCGCCAGATCCGCTTCTGGCTGGTCAGCGCCATCATCCTCGCCGTCTTCCTCTATGTCTTCAGCGGCATCCTTCTGCCCTTCGTCGCCGGCATGGTGCTCGCCTATTTCCTCGACCCTGTCGCCGACCGGCTGGAGCGTCTCGGCCTGTCCAGGCTGATGGCGACGGTGGTCATCCTCATCGCCTTTATCGTCGTCCTGGTGCTGGCCGTCGTCATCCTGGTTCCGGTGCTCGCCTCGCAGATGGCTGATTTCGCCAGCAAGCTGCCGGACTATCTGACCCGGCTGCAGAGCCTGATCACCAGTTTCGACCCGAAATGGCTGGAAGAGAAATTCGGCGTCGACGCCAATGGCCTGCGCGAAGGGCTGAACTCGCTGCTGACCTCCGGCTTCGGTCTCCTGACTACGGTCTTCACCTCGATCTGGAGCTCCGGCGTGGCGCTGGTCTCGGTTGTCAGCCTGTTCGTGGTGACGCCGGTCGTCGCCTTCTACATGCTGCTCGACTGGGACCGCATGGTGGCAATCGTCGACGGCTGGGTGCCGCGCGACTATGTCAAGACGGTCCGGGCGATCGCCAGGGACATCAACACCGCGACCGCCGGCTTCGTGCGCGGCCAGGGTACGCTCTGCCTGGTGCTCGGCGCCATGTATGCCACCGGCCTGACGCTGACGGGCCTGAATTTCGGCATCCTCATCGGCCTGTTCGCCGGGCTGATCTCGTTCATCCCCTATGTCGGCTCGCTGACCGGGCTGGTGCTGGCTGTCGGCGTTGCCTTCGTCCAGTTCTGGCCGGACTGGACCATGATCGCGGCAGTGGCAGGCGTGTTCTTCGTCGGCCAGTTCATCGAGGGCAACATCCTGCAGCCGCGGTTAGTCGGCAAAAGCGTCGGCCTGCATCCGGTATGGCTGATGTTTGCGCTGTTTGCCTTCGGCGCGCTGTTCGGCTTCGTCGGCCTGCTGATCGCCGTTCCGGCTTCCGCCGCCGTTGCCGTTCTGGTGCGTTTCGCCATCGCGCGCTATCTCGAATCGCCGCTCTACAAGGGCCATGCCGACGAGCCGGTGCCGCCGCTGCCGGTTCGGCGCCGCGGGGGCGCGCGCGGTTGAGCCAGATGCCGGACAACAAGATCGATCCGCCGCGCCAATTGCCGCTCGATCTAGGCCACGGCACCGGCTATTCGCGTGACGAGCTCGTCGTCTCCGCCACCAACAGCCAGGCCGCGGCGCTTGTCGACCGCTGGCCGGACTGGCCGTCGCCGGTTGTCGTGCTGGCTGGGCCGGCCGGCTCGGGAAAAACCCATCTGGCCTCGATCTGGCGGACCCGCGCCGACGCGGTGAAAGTGGAGGCCGCCCGCATCGGCGACTGTATCGAAAATCTCGGCGCGCATCCGGCCCTGATCGACGATGTCGACGCCGGCCCGGTCGACGAGCACGGCCTGTTCCACCTGATCAATGCGGTGCGCGGCGCCGGCTCGACCTTACTGTTGACGGCGCGCCGCTTTCCCTCCGCCTGGGGCGTCAGGCTGCCCGACCTGGCGTCGCGGCTCAAGGCGGCGGCTACCGTCGAGATCCACGAGCCCGACGATCTCTTGCTGGCCGGCGTCATCACAAAACTGTTCGCCGACCGCCAGGTCGAGGTCGAGCCGCATGTCGTGCAATACCTGGTGCGCCGCATCGAACGCTCGCTGGCCACCGCCATGCGGGTGGTCGAACGGCTCGACCGCACCGCGCTCGAGCGCAAGACGCCGATAACGCGAGCGCTCGCAGCCGAGACGGTCAGCGCCATGGATGAAGGGCAGGGCGAGTTCGAGATATAGCGGGATGATCTCGTTTGGCGGGTGTGCTAATCAAGTCGATCTTTTTGACAGTAGGTATTGGAATGAGCCCGATCGTCAGACGAATCGCACTGATATGGCTTGTCTCATCGCTGTTCTGGTCGGCGATCGTGGTCCAAGAGATCTTCGATTACGCGGACTTGATGCTCAGGACCTACGGCGAGGAGCCTGCTCATAGCACCTGGCTCAGGCAAGCCTTTTCGGAGTTTTGGCCAGCTATTCCCTGGGGCTCGGCCGTGATCCTGGTCGTGGAAGTCGGAGGCGCATTGCTGCTAATTTCAGGAATTCGACTGATCCGGCACATCAGGCAAAAAGCCTCGGCGTGAACATCAGGGAGCTCATTCCCGTCTGTGTCCCATTTCGAGAAGAAAGACTGGCATCTGTCTTGCAACAAAGAGCTTGCCGGCTGATCCCGGTCCTGATTGCGTATCAATCAGGTAAGTAGGCTCGCCGGGAGATGGGGTGGTTGGGGTTCTCTTCCCGGCGAGCTTGCCTTTGGCAGCATCGAATCGATAGCGCCATTGCGCGGCGGCCGGGCCTCAGCTCTCTCCACCCGCAATCACAGCTCATTCCACGCCAAAGCGCCGGCGATAATCGCCGGGCACCAGGCCGGTTATCCTGGCGAATACCTTGCGGAAGGAGCCGGGATCGTCATAGCCGACCTCCCAGGCGATCTGGTCGATCGATCGTATCGTGGTTTCCAGCATCTCGCGCGCCTTGCCGACCCGCAGGTGCTGACAATATTCGGTCGGCCTGAGGCCAGTGGCGTTTCGGAAGCGTCGCAGAAAGGTCCGCTCCTCCAGCCCCGCATGCTCGGCCATGGCGCCGAGCGTCACGTCGCGCGCGCCGTTCGCCTGCAGCCAATGCTGCACCTTGAGGATCGCTTCGTCGTCATGGGTCAATCGCGGCGCAAACGGGCTGTAAAAACGTTGCTCGCGGCCCGGCGGATCGACCAGCATGAAACGCGCCGTGTCCATCATGACGGTTGACCCGAGCACCCTGTCCACGAGCTTGAGGCCGAGGTCGGTCCAGGCCATGTAGCCGCCCGCGGTGATGATGTCGCCATCGTCGATGACCAGCCTGTCGGCGTCGAGCAAGATGTCTGGAAAGCGTAGCGCCAGCGCGTCGCGATAGGCCCAGTGCGTTGTCGCGGCGCGACCGGACAACAGGCCGGTCTCGGCAAGCACGAAGGCGCCGGCACAGACCGAACCGAGCGTCGCGCCTGCCGCATGACGGTCCCTGAGCCAGCCGGCATAGGGCGCGGCCGCCTCGCGAGGGATCGGCTGCAGCAGGGTCGGCGGCAGGATGACCATGGCCGGTTCATTGTCGGCGCCGGGGTCGCTGTCGAAGGTGCGGATTACGGTATTGCCCGCGTCCAATTGCCAATGGCTGACGCGAAGCCTCGCCGCCTCCGGCGACCGCTCGACAGCCAGCCGGTTTGCCAGCATGAAAAGATCGGTCAGGCCGAGCACGGCTGCTTCCTGCACGCCGGGATACAAGACAAGGCCGATTTCGATCAGATCACGCGCAGCCGTCATTTGTCAGTTTTGCCACGTTGAATGTCCGTTTTGCCAATGCTCACCCTGACCGCACTGTTATAATTTGTCCAGCTGAAGGGGCTAAAAGCTTCCCTGTTACCTCCCAGCTTTCCATCAAGGAGTAGGACGATGAGCACATTCACCACCCATGACGGCACCGAGATTTTCTATAAGGATTGGGGCAAGGGCCAGCCGATCGTGTTCCATCACGGCTGGCCGCTGAGCTCAGACGACTGGGACAACCAGATGCTGTTCTTCGTCGAAAAGGGCTACCGCGTCATCGCCCATGACCGCCGCGGCCACGGCCGCTCGTCGCAGACCGCGACCGGCAATGAGATGGACACCTACGCCGCCGATGTTGCGGCGCTCGCGGCGCATCTCGATCTCAGGGATGCGATCCACATCGGCCACTCGACCGGTGGCGGCGAGGTGGCGCGTTACGTCGCGCTTTATGGCGGCGGAGGCCGTGTTGCCAAGGCGGTGCTGATCGGCGCCGTGCCGCCGATTATGGTCAAGACCGACAGCAACCCCGGCGGCTTGCCGATCGAAGTCTTCGACGGCTTTCGCGCGGCTCTGGCCGCTAATCGCGCCCAGTTCTACAGGGATGTGCCGGCCGGCCCGTTCTATGGCTTCAACCGCGACGGCGCCAAGATCTCGCAAGGCGCCGTCGACAATTGGTGGCGCCAGGGCATGATGGGCGGAGCCAAGGCCCATTACGACTGCATCAAGGCATTCTCGGAGACCGATTTCACCGACGATCTCAAAAAGATCGAGGTTCCCGTCCTGATCATGCATGGCGACGACGACCAGATCGTGCCGATCGCCGATTCCGCGCTGCTTGCGGCCAAGCTGGTGAAGCACGGCACGCTCAAGATCTACAAGGGCCTGCCGCACGGCATGTGCACCACCCATCCGGAGATCATCAATCCGGATCTGCTGGCCTTCATCCAGGGCTGACATCTTCCATATCGGACGGGCAGCGCAGGCTCGTGCTGTCCGTCCGTTGCCTGAGCATGATACGGCGACGGATCACGCTCGAGCGTGATCAGCTTGCGCTGCCGACGAGATTTGCTTGATGAATGGTCGGAGTGGAGAGATTCGAACTCCCGACCCTCTGGTCCCAAACCAGATGCGCTACCAGGCTGCGCTACACTCCGAACGGTCTGTTGCCTATTGATTTCGGCCCGCCAAAGCAAGCGTAAAAAGCCATCGGCCTTGCTGCCGGCGCCATTGCGCAGTAATGACGGGCTAGTGCATGGCCAGAGAATAGTAATCTGGTTTCGAGGTCGTGTGCTTGCAACCAGCAATGAGGTGGTCATGTCAGCCCGCATTTTCAGCCCAGCCAAAACCGCGATGCAGTCCGGCAAGGCCAAGACCGGCTATTGGGTGCTGGAATTCGATCCGGAGCAGCGCAAGAAGATCGATCCGCTGATGGGCTACACCACGTCCGGCGACATGCGAAGCCAGATCAGGCTGACCTTTGACACCAGGGAAGAGGCGGTCGCCTATGCCGAGAAGGAAGGGCTGTCTTTCCGCGTCGAGGAGCCGAAGGAAATCAAACGCCGCCAGATTTCCTATGCGGAGAATTTCCGCTATGACCGCAGGACGCCCTGGACGCATTGATCTCATACCGGCCCTGCCGGCGCCAACAATCAGCCGGTCATGCGGCCGGCCAGCGGTCCCGTAGCTCAGCTGGATAGAGCACCGGCCTTCTAAGCCGATGGTCACAGGTTCGAATCCTGTCGGGATCGCCAATATTTCAGCGTCCATTCCGGACAGGTTCACTCGCCAGTCGCGAACAGGATTTCCAACACATGACAGCGATGGGCGCGGCGGCATTGCTGATCCTGGTCCTGACCTATGCCGGCGTCGCCATCGGCACGATACCAGGGCTACGCCTCGACCGGGCAGGCATCGCGCTGCTCGGCGGTGCGGCGATGATCGCCATCGGCGCGCTCAGCATGGAGGACGCCTACCGCGCCATCAGCTTCGACACCATCACGCTTTTGCTCGGCATGATGATCGTCGTGGCGCATCTGAAAGTGTCCGGCGCTTTTCGCGCGCTCGGCGGGTTCGCCATTGAGCATGCGCATGCGCCATTCATGCTGCTGGTGATGGTGACGCTGTTGACCGGCGTCCTGTCGGCATTCCTGGTCAACGACGCCATCTGCCTGGTCATGGCGCCGATCGTCGTCCATGTCACCCGCGTCATCAACCGCAACCCGGTTCCCTATCTGATCGCCACCGCCACGGCCTCGAATTGCGGCAGTGTCGCCACCATCACCGGCAATCCGCAGAACATGGTCATCGGCGCCCTGTCGGGGATTTCCTATCCGGCCTTCTCGGCGGCACTTGCACCGGTCGCGGCGTTCGGCCTCTTCGCCGTCATCGTCATCATCCGCATCGTCTACCGCGCCGAATTTTCGCGCAAGGCCGAGCTCAGCCCCGAAGTCTATCGCGGCCGCATGCTGCCGGGGCAGGTGCTCAAGGCGGTGGTCGTCTGTATCGGTTTGGCGGTCGCTTTCTTTGCCGGCGTTCCCGTAGCCAAGGCGGCGCTGATTGGCGGTGCGATTCTGTTGCTGACCCGCGCCATCAAGCCTGAGCGCATCTATCGCGAGATCGACGGGCCGCTGCTGTTCATGTTCGCCGGGCTGTTCATCGTCGTCGCCGGTGCCGAAAAGACATTGCTGACGCCCGACATCGTCGCTTCGGCAAAGGACCTTGGGCTGAATGATGTCTGGCGGCTGTCCGGCTTCACCGCAGTGCTGTCCAACATCATGAGCAACGTTCCGGCCGTGCTGGCGCTGCGGCCGTTCATACCCGGCCTGGAGAATCCAGAGCGTGCCTGGCTGGTCGTCGCCATGAGCTCGACCCTGGCCGGCAATTTCACGCTGCTCGGCTCGGTCGCCAATCTGATCGTTGCCGAGCACGCGCGGGTCTCCGGCAAGCCGCTGGGCTTCATCGCCTTCTTCAAGGTTGGCCTGCCATTGACGCTGGTCACGCTTCTTGTCGGGACGGCATGGCTGGCGGCCTAAAAGCACGTCGCGTTCGACCGGCCTCATGCGACGCGCTTTAGGCTCTTGTTTTATGCATGTCGTTATCGCAAAACCGCTGCACACTTTTGCGCGACAGGCATTAGCCAGTCAGGGCGATGTCACCGTCACATGGCCCTTCATATTGGGATGGAAGCGGCAGAAATAATCGACCGATTCGGCCTTCTTCACCATCAGGCTTGCTGCCTGCTTCGGCGGGATCATCACTTCCCAGCCGCCGTTGACGGTTGCCGTGTGGGCGAACACGTCCTTGTTCACCCACTTGATCGTGTCGCCGACCTTCGCCTCGATGTTTCCGGGCGAAAACACAACCTTGTCGATCGTCACCTCAATGGTTTCGGCCTTGGCAGGTGCGGCGCCGATGGTCAGCGCCAGCGCAACCCACAGATGCCGCCTCGACACCATTGGCCCGATCCTCACTTCAGCATACCGGCGACGTGTTCGGCGTGCTGTTCGTGGCCCTGGAATATTTTCAGGCCGGTTTCCAGCAGGCTCTTCAGCTCGGCATTGCCGGCCGACGGGATCAGCAGAGTTTCGAGCGCGCCATTGACCTGCTTGTGGTAGGCCACCTCGCTGGCGACATAGGCCTTGTCGAACGCCGCGCCCTTGAGCTTGGCAAGCTTGGCACGTTCCTCGGCCGCCGCCTTGGTCAGCGCTTTGCTGGTCGGATTGTCCTCAGGCGTGACCTTGAGCTTCTTGACCAGGTCGAGAGCCTGTTTGTTGACGGCCTCGTGATCCCGCACCATGTCCTTGGCGAAATCTACGACCTCTTTGTTTTTCGATTTCTGCAGCGCCTGCTTGGCCGCCTCGACGTCAAGCACGCCCGCTGTGTAGGCGATATGTGCGATCTGCGGATCGGTCGGCTTGTCGGCAGCTTGCGACAAGGGCGCTGCGCTAAGCAGGAAAAATGCGGCCAGTGCCGTGGTCGATCGAATAAACATGATGCTCTCCTTCGCCCCGACGCCGAGCTGCATCGGGCTTCGTTTTCAGTGATGCTCATTGGATGCAGGTCGCCGGAAAACGTTCCCGCGAAAATCGACGCGACCTATCCGGAAAGACCAAGCCGCTGCATCACGGCATTGGTCAGCCGTTCACAGCGCCGGCCCGCGAACGGAAACGCGTCGAGCAGCACCGGGCCGATCTGGTCGTCCAGCGCCTTGCGCACCAGCGCACGAGCGCGGTGCAGCCGGGTCTTGATGGTTTCTGGTCGCACGCCAAGCAGTTCGCCGGTCTCCTCGATGCTCAGCCCCTCGATGACTCGCGCCACGAACACCAGCCGGTAGACATCGGGAAGACTGTCGGTTGCCCGTTCGACAAGCTCAAGGATCTGCCGTTGCGCCATCGTCCGCTCCGGATCGTCGCTCGGGTTGAGGGGAAACCGGATGATTTCGGCTTGCGGATTTTCAGGTATCGCCACCATTCGCCGCCTTTTGCGCAAGCGGCCGAGCGCTTCGTTGATGACGATACGCGACAGCCACGTGGCGAGCGAGGCATCGCCACGAAAGGCCTCGAGGTGGGCAAACGCCCTGACATAGGCCTCCTGGACGATGTCCTCGGCCTCGCTGTCGTTGCGCACAACGCCGCGGGCGATGCGGTAGAGCCTCTGGTTGTGCGTCTTGATGATGGTGCGGAATGCATCGCCATCGCGTGCCAGCGCGCGGCCGACAAGCTGCATGTCGCCGGAAGCGGCGGACGTTGCCGTCAACACAGCCGGCATTGGCGATCTCCTGATAGGCTTCTCATCGGGATATTGGATGCATCGGCCGACAAAAGGTTCCCGACCGATCCGCCGGCCAGCCTCGATCCGCATCAAGCGCCGGCAGAAGCTATTCTATCGCTTCCGCCACGCCGGCGTCTCTATTTTGTAGACGCCGCTTCATCGGCTGATCGGTCGCCATGACACCGCTCAGGATCGCAGTGTTTCCAGGCTGTTACGCCGATTCCTGACTCAGTCTGGCAAGGTGCTGGCTCAGGCCTCTGCGGCCGCCGCCAGCCCGCGCGCCAGGTCGGCCTTCAAATCCTCGACATCCTCGAGCCCGATCTGCAGGCGCACCAGCGGTCCGTCATACGGGCCCTTGGCGACGGTACGGTCGCCCAGGAATACCGGCACGGCAAGGCTCTCATAGCCGCCCCAGGAATAGCCGAGGCCAAAAAACTTCAACGCGTCGAGGAAGGCGTGCTGCTGCTTCTGTCCGCCGCCTGCAAGGACGATAGAGAAGATGCCGCTCGATCCGCAAAAATCGCGCTTCCACAAAACGTGGTCGGGATGGCTGGGCAGCCCCGGATGCAGCACCTGCGCCACGCCCGGCTGGCCCTCCAGCCAGCCGGCGAGGGCAAGCGCGCTCTTTTGATGGTGCTCCAGCCGCACGCCCATTGTGCGCAGGCCGCGCAGCACCTGGTAGACGTCATCCGGCCCGGCGCAGCATCCCATCGTGTTGAACGTCTCGCAAAGCTGCTTCCAGCAGGCTGCGTTGGCCGAGACCGTGCCGAGCAGCACGTCGGAATGGCCGGCCGGGTATTTCGTCGCCGCATGGATCGAGATGTCGACGCCATGGTCGAGCGGGCGGAAGTAGAGCGGCGTCGCCCATGTGTTGTCCATCATGACGATGGCGCCGGCGGCATGCGCTGCCTTGGCGATGGCCGGTATGTCCTGCACCTCGAAAGTGTTGGAGGCCGGCGATTCGGTGAACACCACCCTGGTGTTGGGCTTGATCAGCGCCGCGATGCCGGCGCCGATGCGCGGTTCGTAATACTCGACCTCGATGCCCAGCCGCTTCAGCATCGTGTCGGCGAAATTGCGGGTCGGGTGATAGACGGAATCGACGATCAGCAGATGATCGCCGGCCGACAGGAAGGCGAGCAGCGGCAGCGTCACCGCCGCCAGGCCCGATGGAACCGCGACCGTGCCCGCAGAGCCTTCCAGCGCATCGATCGCGCTGTTCAGCGCATCGGTGGTCGGCGTGCCCCGCGTTCCGTAGGTGTATTTCTGGCTGCGTGAAGCCATCGCCGCCGCGTTGGGATAAAGCACGGTCGAGGCATGCACCACCGGCGGGTTGACGAAGCCGAAATAGTCATGCGGGTTGTTGCCGGAATGGGCGAGCCGCGTGTTGATGCCCATCTCGCTGCCGTCTTTTGCCATTGCATTTCGTCCCGTGAGTAGGTCGTTAGCCATAGTGCGGCGGCATTGGCCGCGCAACCGCACCGCACTCGCCAGGCAAAGGTCTTGAATATGCCAATTCAGCAATGCGCCGTAGATCCGCAGGGCGCCCGGCGCGGTCGGGAAGTCGCGGTCGGGAAGGCGCGATCGGATTTTGCCGGCTTTATCGGCGCGTTGACCGATTTGCGGGCGCGTTTGTCTGCGATTCAGGCATTTCAGCCAGTTGGTTTTCAAAGTCTTTCGGATTTGGTCATTTCCCTTGACCTCACAGGAATAATCGCCTTCGATGTTGTTCGTGAATGGGAGACAGCGCGTCGGTTACGATGCGGGATTCCGGTAATGGGCCGGGATACGAAGCTGCGTTCACACGGGAAAAAGTCAGGTTCGCCTGGAAAAAACAGAAAAGGGTCTGTGGGTCATGAAACACATTGCAATCGGCGTTTTGGGCGCCGCCGCGTTTGGATTCGCGGCTTCGGCCGCATCCGCGAGCACGCTCGACGACGTCAAGGCGAAAGGCTTCATCCAGTGCGGCACCAACACAGGTCTTGCTGGCTTCGCGGCGCCGGACGACAAGGGTGAATGGAAAGGCATCGATGTGGATTTCTGCCGCGCCGTGGCGGCCGCCGTCTTCGGCGATGGCACCAAAGTCAAATTCACGCCGCTCAGCGCCAAGGAGCGGTTCACCGCGCTGCAGTCGGGCGAGGTCGACATCCTGTCGCGCAACACCACCTGGACCATCAACCGCGATACGGCACTTGGCCTGAACTTCGTCGGCGTCACCTATTATGACGGTCAGGGCTTCATGATCAACGCCAAGAAACTGCCGGGCGTCAATTCGGCGCTGCAGCTTTCGGGCGCGGCGGTCTGCGTGCAGAGCGGCACCACGACCGAGCTCAATCTCGCCGACTACTTCAAGGCGAACAAGATGGAATACAACCCCGTCGTCTTCGAAAAGCTGGATGAGGTCAACGCCGCCTATGACGCCGGCCGCTGCGACGTCTACACCACCGACCAGTCGGGTCTCTACGGCATCCGCCTGACGCTCAGCGCGCCGGCCGACCATGTCGTGCTGCCCGAGATCATCTCCAAGGAACCGCTCGGCCCGGCCGTGCGCCAGGGTGACGACCAGTGGTACCACATCGTCAAGTGGACCTACTTTGCGCTGTTGCAGGCCGAGGAACTGGGCATCACCCAGGCTAATGTCGACGAGATGAAGAACTCGGACAATCCTGAGATCAAGCGCGTGCTCGGCCAGGAAGCCGACACCAAGATCGGCACCGATCTCGGCGTCTCCAACGACTGGGTCGTCAACATCGTCAAAGCAGTTGGCAACTACGGCGAAATGTTCGAACGCAATGTCGGTTCGGGCAGCCCGCTGAAGATCGCGCGCGGCATCAACGCGTTGTGGACCAAGGGTGGCCTGCAATACGCTCCGCCGATCCGCTGATCGAAATGTGATCCGGAAGGCAGCTTCCTGCCTTCCGGTTTCTCTTTCCAGGGGATGGTCGCCAGAAGGGTGGTGGTTTAATGGCATCGCAGGAAATTCTTCGCGAGGAGCCAAGCCGCGGTTCCTTCATCAATGATCCTCGCGTCCGCGGCATATTCTTTCAAGCACTGGTCCTCGTCCTGCTGGTAGCGGGTGTCTGGTGGGTCACCCACAACGTCATCGCCAATTTGACGCGGCTGCACATCGCTTCCGGCTTCGGCTTTCTCAAGGGCCGCGCCGGCTTCGACATCAGCGAAAGCGCCATCGCTTATTCATCGGATTCGACCTATTTCCGTGCCATCCTGGTTGGCTTTATCAACACCGTGATCGTTGCTGTCGTCGGCATCATCACCGCCACCATCATCGGTTTCATCGTCGGCATAGGCCGGCTGTCGCATAACTGGCTGATCAGGAAGATCTGCACCGTTTATGTCGAGGTGTTCCGCAACATCCCACCGCTGCTGGTCATCTTCTTCTGGTATTCCGGCGTGCTCGCCGTGCTGCCGCCGCCGCGCGACAGCATCAATTTGCCATTCGGCTCCTTTCTCAACCAGCGCGGCTTCTATTTTCCCCGCGCTATGTGGGGCGAGGGATCCTGGCTGATCCTGGTCGCACTGCTCCTCGGCATCGCCATGGCCTGGTTCGTCGCCCGCAAGGCGCGACAGCGGCAGATGGCGACGGGGCAGCCATTCCCGGTGTTCTGGACATCCATAGCGTTGATCGTCGGCCTGCCGCTGCTGGCCTACGCGCTGAGCGGCTTTCCGCTGAGCTTTGAATTTCCAAAGCAGTCAACCTTCAATCTCGTCGGTGGCTTTCAGGTCAGGCCCGAGTTCCTGTCACTCTATCTGGCGTTGTCCTGCTATACGGCCGCCTTTATCGCCGAGATCGTGCGCGCCGGCATCAGGGGCGTCAGCGCAGGCCAGACCGAGGCGGCCGCTGCACTCGGGCTGCGCTCGGGATCGATCCTCAGGCTTGTCGTCGTGCCGCAGGCGATGCGCATCGTTATTCCGCCGCTGACCAGCCAGTACCTCAACCTGACCAAGAATTCCTCGCTCGCCATCGCCATCGGCTATCCGGACCTGACGGCGACGGCTGGCACGGTCTTGAACCAGACCGGGCAGGCAGTCGAAGGCGTGGTGATCATGATGGCGGTGTACCTGGCGCTCAGCCTGATCACGTCGGCGGTTATGAACGTGGTGAACGCCAGGATGGCGCTGGTGGAGAGATAAGGCCATGCAAGAGCACGATATGTCCTGGGTGCGGACGGAGATGGCGCTGGCGCAGCCGGCGCCGTCGAGCGAGCGCGGCCTCGGCGCCTGGGTCCGCAAGAATCTGATCGCGTCGACCGGCGACACCATCCTGACCATCATCGGCATCGTGCTGGTTGCCATGATCCTGCCGCAGATCGTCAATTGGGCTTTCATCAACGCCCAGTGGACGGGACCGGACCGCACGGTCTGCGCCACCGTGGCGCAGGGCGGCATCCAGCCGGACGGCTGGACCGGCGCCTGCTGGGCCTTCGTCAACGCCAAGTTCGGCCAGTTCATGTTCGGCCGCTATCCCCTGGAAGAGCGTTGGCGCCCGATCCTGGTCGCCATCCTGTTCGTGGCGCTGCTGGTGCCGCTGCTCATTCCGCGCGTACCGCGCAAGGGGCTGAATGCCATCCTTCTCTTTTTTGCACTGCCGGTCGTCGCCTTCGTTCTGCTGCTCGGCGGCATGTTCGGCCTGCCCTATGTCGAAACCCCGCTTTGGGGTGGACTGCTGGTGACACTCAGCCTGTCCTTCGTCGGCATCGCTGTGTCGCTGCCGGTCGGCATCGTGCTGGCGCTCGGCCGGCGCTCGAACATGCCGATCGTCAAGCTGCTGTGCGTGATCTTCATCGAGACGGTACGCGGCATCCCGCTGATTACGGTGCTGTTCTTTGCCAGCGTGATGCTGCCGCTGTTCCTGCCGGCCGGCGTCAGCTTCGACAAGTTCCTGCGCGCGCTGATCGGTGTGTCGCTGTTTGCCGCCGCCTACATGGCCGAAGTGGTGCGCGGCGGCCTGCAGGCGATCCCCAAAGGCCAGTATGAGGGCGCCGATTCGCTCGGCCTCAGCTACTGGCAGAAGATGGGTCTGGTCGTCATGCCGCAGGCGCTGAAGCTGGTCATTCCCGGCATCGTCAACACCTTCATCGGCATGTTCAAGGACACCAGCCTGGTCATCGTCATCTCGATGTTCGACCTCCTCGGCATCGTCAAGCAGAACTTCTCCGACGCCAGCTGGGCAACGCCGCAGACGGCCAGGTCCGGCCTGGTGTTCGCGGCCTTCATCTTCTGGCTGTTCTGCTTCGGCATGTCGCGCTATTCAATGTACACGGAACGCCGTCTCGACACCGGCCACAAACGCTAAAAAGGGGACCTTGTCATGGCCATAGAAAACGCCGTCAGCGCGGAAGAGATCAAGGTCAATGCCGCCAAGATGCATATTTCCACCACCGATGTCGCCATCGACATCATCGCCATGCACAAATGGTACGGCGAATTCCATGTGCTGAAGGACATCAATCTGAAGGTGATGCGCGGCGAGCGCATCGTCATCTGCGGCCCGTCGGGCTCCGGCAAATCGACGATGATCCGCTGCATCAACCGGCTGGAGGAACACCAGAAGGGCAAGATCATAGTCGACGGCAAGGAACTGACCAACGATCTGAAGAAGATCGACGAGGTCCGCCGCGAGGTCGGCATGGTGTTCCAGCACTTCAACCTGTTTCCGCATCTGACCATTCTCGAAAACTGCACGCTGGCGCCGATCTGGGTGCGCAAGATGCCGCGGAAGCAGGCCGAGGAAATCGCCATGCATTTCCTCACGCGTGTCAAGATTCCGGAACAGGCCAACAAATATCCCGGTCAGCTTTCCGGCGGCCAGCAACAGCGCGTGGCTATCGCCCGCTCGCTGTGCATGAACCCGCGCATCATGCTGTTCGACGAGCCGACCTCGGCGCTCGACCCGGAAATGATCAAGGAAGTGCTGGAGACGATGGTCGGGCTCGCCGAGGAGGGCATGACCATGCTCTGCGTCACTCATGAGATGGGCTTTGCGCGCAAAGTCGCCAATCGGGTGATTTTCATGGATCAGGGCCAGATCGTCGAGCAGAACACGCCGGCCGAGTTCTTCGACCACCCGCGCCACGAACGCACGAAACTGTTCCTGTCGCAGATCCTGCACTGATCCTGTACGCCGGTTCGTGACAAGGCCGGCGGACCGGGCTCGCTGCCTTGCTCAGGGCCTTACGCGTATTCGACGAGCGCTGACCGTGCGCGGCGCGAGAAGATAGCAAGCGTGCTTCAGGCCGCTCGAGTGGTCACCTTGCAACCTGGTAACTAAGGCCGGCACGGATCATAAGCGCGCCGGCTGCGTTCATTGCCATTAGGAGTTGTATAACAAGCCGAGTGGGCGCGTGCGGCGGCAGGTCAAGGGCTCATCCTGATGCTCATCCAACCGATCGATTATTTTCTCGTCGTCTGGTTCGCGCTGGCGCTGGCTTCGACGCTTTATGTCGGCTTCGACCAATACCGCAACAATCCCGAGCCGGTGGTGATGAAATGGGGCTTCATCCTGGTCACCCTCTATATGGGGCCGCTCGGCTTGCTGCTCTACGTGCTCGCCGACAAGGAGCCCCGGCCGGGCGAGCATGAACTCTTCACCCGGCCGCTCTGGAAGCAGGGCGTCGGCTCCACCATCCACTGCGTCGCCGGCGATGCCACCGGCATCATTCTTGCCGCCGCCGTCACGGCGGCGCTCGGCCTGCCGATGTGGATCGACCTGATCGTCGAATATCTCGCCGGCTTTGCCTTCGGCCTGTTCATCTTCCAGTCGCTGTTCATGAAATCGATGATGGGCGGCACCTATTGGGAGAACGTGCGCAAGAGCTTTCTGCCCGAGTTCATCTCCATGAACTTCATGATGGCCGGCATGGCGCCGGTCATGAGTTTTCTGATGATGGGCCGCGACATGCGCGCGATGGAACCGACGGAGCTTTTGTTCTGGGGCGTGATGTCGATCGGCGTCATCGCCGGCTTTGCGCTTGCCTACCCGGCCAATGTCTGGCTGGTCGCCCGCGGCTTGAAACATGGGCTGATGACACAGCGCCAACAGGCGGCCGGCACCGACGGTCGAGAGCGGCCCCACCAAGGGCAACACGCGCAGATGCAAATGCAGCAGGCCGACGCCAGCGGCCATCACGGGCAGCACCACGATATGGCTTCCCACAAAGGCAAAGGCGGCGCCGGTCATCACATGGAGACGGATGCCACGACCCCGCAAGTCGCCGCCCTCAGCATGGTCTCCCTGCTGGCCCTCGCCATCGGCATGATCGCGCCGGCGAACTGGCTGAACCTAACCTTGTCGGCGCGCGATGTCGGCGGGGTGATCATGCCGCAAGGCATGATCATGGATCGCGACACGCCCGCCGACGCAATGCGCGACATGGCCGCCACCGATCCGCGCCTCGTGACCGCCTCTTATGGTCTGCCGGCAAAGGGCGACCAGGACCTGCCGTTTCGAATGGAGAACGGCGTCAAAGTGTTCGAGCTCAGGCCTTCGGTGGTCCGCTGGCAGATCCTGCCGGACGTTGCGGTAGACGCCTATGCCTATAATGGCCAGATTCCCGGCCCGCGAATTCACATTCGCCAGGCCGATCGGGTCAGGATCAACGTCACCAACGGCCTGCCTGAAGAAACGACGGTGCATTGGCATGGCCTGATCCTGCCGAACCAGATGGATGGGCCGGCCGAAATCACGCAGGCGCCGATCGAGCCCGGCCAATCCTATTCATACGAATTCACCGCAACCCAGCACGGAACCTATTTCTACCACCCCCATGCCAAGCCGGACCGGACCCAAGCGCTCGGCCTCTACGGTGCGCTGATCATCGATCCCGCCAATCCCGCCGATGAGGTCGCGGCCGACCATGATTACGTCATCGAGCTTCACGAATGGCTGGTGCGGGAAGGGCTGACCTACCCGTCGATGCCGATGGACGGCGGCATGCCGAATTTCTTCACCATCAACGGCAAGGCCTATCCCTCGACCGAGACGATTCCGATGAAGGTCGGCGAGACGCTCAAGGTGCGGTTCATCGGCACCAACAACGGCTTCATCCATCCGATGCATATCCATGGCGGACCGTTCGAGGTCGTTGCCCGCGACGGCGAGACGATCCCTGCCTCGGGTCGTTTCCTTGCCGATACGGTCAATGTCGGGCCGGGTCAGCGCTACGACGTGATCTGGAAGGCGCAGCGTCCGGGCAAATGGCTGATCCATTGCCACATCCCGCATCACACCACGAACAACAATGTCGAGGAGAAGGGCGGCGGCGGGCTGATGGTCGTGATCGATGTGACATGACCGGCGTCGGCTTGGCTCGTTCCAACTGCTGCACCGGCCCGGACGCCATGCAGTGGCTGAAACCATGTTTTCTCTTAAGCTGATGTGATCTGCCAGACAGCGACGCCGGCAAGGGCGAGACCGGCAGCGCCCTCGATGGCCCGGGAGATGGTTTCGAACAGCCGTGGCTGGCGCGCGAAAAACTGTACAAGCCGTTCCCGAAACACGATCGACAATACCGCGACGCAGGACAGCGTCAGCGCCACGCCGACCATCATGGTGATGGCAAACAGGACGCCGGCTGCCGGAACACCCCTGGAGATCGCGAAAGTCATCGCGAAAAGCGTCAGCGGGCAGGGGATCAGGCCTGCCATCACGCCGACAGCCTCGCCTTCGTGCCTGTGGTTATGGCTGTGGCTCAAAGCGCGCCAGAGCATCCAGACGCCAATGAGGCCGAGCAGCCCACGACTGATATGCTCCAGGAGCGGAGCGCGGCCAACGCTGCCCAATGCTATGGAGACCAGTGGCAGCGAGAGAGCCGCAATCAGAACGGCAATCGTCACATGCGTGAACGATAGCGTGATAGACACGAGCAGGCCGCGCGAGACCTTCGCATCCGAACCGGCAAGATAGGTCGCCAGGACCGCCTTGCTATGACCCGGCGTCAGCGCATGGGCAGCCCCGAACACGACGCCCATCGGCAGGAAGGCCATGAATGCCAGCCAATTGCCTCCGGCCGCAAGCAGCTTGATCTGCTCGCCGAGCGTCAGATAGATCGTGCGCTGAAATTCGACGAGCGTCTGGAACATCGGACGAGACTAGCAGAAAATCGGCGAGCGTCAGTGCATGTGGCCGTGGTCATGCGTGTGCTCGTGAGGGTGCGGATGGTCGTTCTCTCCACGTTCCGTTGAAAACCGGACATTCGCCTCAGCCAGGGCTGGCATATGCTGGGACAGTTCGTCTTTCAGCGCTGCCGCGATCTTGTTCGCCGCCGACAGCGGTAAGGTTTCGTCCGCGGCAATTGCGATGTCGGCGTGCAATCTATGACCGACCCAGCGCGCCTTAGCATCGACAATATGCGCGCCCGCAACATGCTCGGCGGCATGTCGGATTTCATCCATCACACCGGGTTCGATTCCGTCCAGCATGCGGGTCAGCACCGAACGGGCCGATTGCCACACGATACCGAAGATCGCAATCGTGATCAGCAGGCCGACGATCGGGTCGGCCAAGGAAAAGCCGAGCCAGACGCCGATGGCTCCGATGACCACGGCAAGGCTGGTAAGTCCGTCGGTGCGGGCGTGGTAGCCGTCGGCAATGAGTGCCGCGCTGTTGATTTCGCGGCCGACGCGGATACGGAACACGGCAACCGCCTCGTTGCCGAGGAAGCCGACAATGCCCGCCGCCGTCAGCCAGCCGAGGTGTGTCACTACTTGTGGATTGATCAGCCTGTCGATGGCTTGGTAGGCGGCGACAACAGCGCTGAACAGGATGATGAGCACGATGATGATGCCGGCCAGATCCTCGACCCGGCCCAAGCCATAGGTAAAGGTCCGCGACGGCTTGCGCCGCGCCAGCACGAACGCAATCCATAGCGGGATCGCCGTTGTCGCATCGCCGATGTTATGGATCGTGTCGGCCAGCAATGCCACGCTCCCCGACAGCACAACCACGACCATCTGCAACGCCGCGGTGATGGCCAGGATTACGAACGACCATTTGATTGCCCAGATGCCCCGGTCGGTGGTAGCAATTGTCGCATCGATGACGCCGTGGGTGTGACCGTGCGAACCGTGATCGCCGTGATGATGTGCGGCGTGCGAGCCGAACCCGAGCCAGTCCAGAATGCGGGCTACGATGGCATTCATAGATACTTCGCCAGCTGCTTGAGTTCCGCCAGCGAGTTGCCGCCGGTTTCCACGCTGTCCGTGAGGCAATGCTCGATGTGATCGTTGATCAGCTCGCGCTTGGCGCTGCTGATGGCCCTTTCGACGGCATGAAGCTGCTGCGCCAGATCAACGCAAGGGCGATGCGCCTCGATCATGGCCAGCACAGCCGCAAGGTGACCTTGCGCGCGCTTCAGGCGCTTTATGATGGAAGGATGCGAGGCGTGGAGGTGATCTGACATGCTTGAGCATATCCTCCCGGGGAGGATACGCGTCAAGCGCTTTGTCAGCCGTGCAACTCCAGAGACGCTTCACCTTGAGCATGGCTTGCTCTAAGCCTTTCCCATGAAGAAGCTTGCCCGTTTTCTTGGCCTGCTGGTCGTTGCAACAGTGCTTGCCGCAGCGCTGGGCACGCTGCTGCCGCGCCCGCTCTGGCCGGCGGCAGTTGCCGATCCGATCGGCGCAAGCCACCGCATCTTGGTGCTGCAAAATCCGATCCACACCGACATCGCCATCCCGGTCGACGACGATATGCGCCGGCGCTTCCATTTCCTGGTCGATGCCGGCATTCCTGCCGACATGGCGGAGGTCCGCTACATCGTCTTCGGCTGGGGCGGCCGCGCCTTCTATCTGGAGACGCCGACCTGGTCGGAGCTGAAGCCGATGCCGGTGATGAAGGCGCTGACCGTCGATGCCTCGGTGATGCATGTCGACATTTCCGGCGACATCGCCGAGCCGCATCCCGACGTCGCCGGCTTCGACATCGGCGACGAACGCTTTGCGGCGCTGCTCGATTACATTGCGGCAAGCTTCCAGCGGGGGCCGAACGGGGCCATTCCGATCGAGAATGCGGCCTATTCCCGCTTCGATCGTTTCTTCGAAGCCAATGGCCATTTCAACGCGCTGATCGGCTGCAACACCTGGACGGCGGCGGCACTGCGCACGGCCGGGCTGCGCACCGGCTGGTGGAACCCGCTGCCAGCCTCGCTCGGCCTGTCGATGCGGCTTCACAATTGAAGAGGGTTCCGGCTGATCAACGCCGCGATCCTTCGAGCCCTCCTTTCGCCAATCTCTAACGTTGCAGGACCTAGCAAGGCGCCGAAACTGCCAATCTCCCTCCTTGTGGGGGAGATGTCCGGCAGGACAGAGGGGGGCGCTGTCCCGCCGGCCTATCGAGCTTTTATCGCCGATCCCCAGACTCGCGCGCCCGCTAGCCATAAAGCCAATCAAGATCGGCGGCGAGCTTTTCGGGTGAGCGCATCGCCAGGAACAGGTTGCGGGCCATCGCCACCGGCCCGGCCGCGTGCCAGGCGAGGCGGTTGACCGCGCCGCGGCGGGCGACCTGGGCGACGCGCGGCCGCCGCGCCTGTTCCCAAGCGGCAAGCGCGCCGCTGAGATCGGCAGGCGAGGTGGCAACGAAGCCGGCAAGCGTCGCCGCGTCCTCGATCGCCATCGCCGCGCCCTGTGCGGCAAAGGGCGTCATCGCATGCGCCGCATCGCCGATCAGCGCGACGCCTTCCGGTGTCGTCCACCGCCGCTGCTCGACGGTGTGGATCGGCCATGCCGTCCACGGCGCCGCCTCGCTCGCCAGACGGACCAGCGCCGGCGCGGTACCGCGCATGGCGCTGACGAGGATGGCGGGGTTGGCATGCCCCGACCAGCCCTCGGCGATGCGCTCGCCCCTGGTGAAGGCGGCGAGGTTGAAGGCAGTGCCACGGCTGACCGGATAGGCGACCATATGGAAGCCGGGATAGAGGAATGCGGTAACGCAATCGGGCGCACCGATCGCTGCAAAGGCTTGGCCAGCAGGGCTGTCGGCACCGACGGTGGCGCGCCACGCCAGCTCACCTGAAAACCGGCTACTACCGAATTCGGCCGCTTTGCGGGCCAGTTGTTCTCGCACCGACGACCAGACGCCATCCGCGCCGATCAGCAGACAGCCAGCCTCGACCGTTTCGCCATCAGCCGATGCAGTGACGGCAACAGCTTTCGGTCCGGCTGCGATGTCGGTCACCCGCGCGCCAGCGACCAGTTCGATCCCGGGCTGCTCCGAAACCCGCTGCATCAGCGCTGACTGCAGATCGGCGCGGTGGGCGACGAGATAGGGTGCCCCCCAGCGCGTTTCGGCGGCCGGGCCAAGCGGTACGCGCGCCAGCTCGCCCAGCGTGGCGGCATCCTTGAGCACAACCGCCTCCGGCCGCACCGCCGTCGGCAGCAGCCGATCGAGTACGCCGAGTTGTCGAAGAATGCGTGTCGCGTTGGGCGACAACTGGATGCCGGCGCCGGCAGCCTCGAGGTGCTGCGCCTGTTCGAACAGTTTTATCCGATAGCCGCGCTCGGCGAAGGCCAGTGCCACGGTCAGCCCGGCAACGCCCGCCCCGGCGATGACGACCTGCCGGGACTGCGTTTCCTGCATCAGGCTTGTCGCAGGAGAATCAGGCGGCCTGGTCGATATAAAGGCAGCCCGGCGGCACCGTTTCCAATGCCTTCAGCTTCGGCGAATAGCGATAGAGCGTCGAGCAGTAGGGGCAGACCTTTTCATTGTCGTCGCCCATGTCGAGAAATACATGCGGATGGTCGAAAGGCGGATTGGCGCCGGTGCACATGAATTCCTTGACGCCGATGTCGATTGCCGGATAGCCCGCATCGTTCTGGAAATGGGGAATGGAACCGCCTGCCATCGTCGTCTCCTGATCTTGTCGATTGCATCTGGATCATAACCCGTCTCTTTGCAAGATCGATGAAATGAAACTGTCGCAAAAGCCTGTCAGAGGATAAGTTAAGCCGGTTAACACCGTAATCCGCGGACGGGTGTGAGAAGAGCAGGAACTATGAACGAACTGAAGCCGGTCCAGAACGAATTCATCACCATCGAGGCTGCGAGCCGCGAAGGCGGCAATCCTGACCGCTTCGTCAACCGCGAGTTTTCCTGGCTGCAATTCAATCGGCGCGTGCTCGAGGAATCGCTGAACGCCAATCATCCGCTGCTCGAGCGCGTTCGCTTCCTGTCGATATCGGCGGCCAATCTCGACGAGTTCTTCATGGTCCGCGTCGCCGGTCTTGCCGGCCAGGTGCGCGAGGGCATCGTGCTGAAGAGCCCGGACGGGCGCACCCCCGAGCAGCAGCTCGAACAATTGCTGCGCGAGGTCGAGCGCCTGCAGGAGGACCAGCAGAACAGCCTTTCGGCGCTGATGCTGCAGCTCAACAAGGAAGGCATCGAGAGCATCACCCGCGATGCGCTGACCAAGGACGAGAAGACCTGGCTCGAGGACCATTTCCAGGAGCAGGTGTTTCCGGTCCTGACGCCGCTGTCGATCGACCCAGCGCATCCGTTTCCGTTCATTCCCAATCTCGGTTTCTCGATGGCGCTGCAATTGCGCCACCGCAAGAACGGCGAGGAAATGAGCGCGCTTTTGCGCCTGCCGGTAGCGCTGAGGCGCTTCATCCGCTTGCCGGATCGCAAGCATCACGTCCGCTTCGTTCCGCTCGAAGAGGCGGTCAGTCTCTACATCGGCAAGCTGTTCCCCGGCTATGAGGTCAAGGGCTCCGGCACGTTCCGCATCATCCGCGACAGCGATATCGAGGTCGAGGAAGAATCCGAAGATCTGGTGCGGCTGTTCGAGACGGCGCTGAAGCGTCGCCGCCGCGGCTCGGTCATCCGGATCGAGTTCGACAGGCTGATGCCGTCCGAATTGCGCGACTTCGTCGCCGGCGAGCTTGGCGTCTCGGCCAGCCGCATCAGCGTGCTTACCGGGCCGCTGGCGCTTAGCCAGATCTCGGAGATCGTCGCCGTCGCTCGCGACGATCTGAAGTTCACGCCCTACAATCCGCGCTTCCCGGAGCGCATCCGCGAGCATGGTGGCGATTGCTTTGCCGCCATCCGCGAGAAGGACATCATCGTCCACCACCCCTACGAATCCTTCGACGTGGTGGTGCAGTTCCTGCGCCAGGCGATGGCCGATCAGGAAGTGGTGGCGATCAAGCAGACGCTCTACCGCACCTCCAACGACAGCCCGATCGTGCGGGCTTTGGTCGACGCCGCCGAGGCCGGCAAGTCGGTGACGGCGCTGGTCGAGCTCAAGGCGCGCTTCGACGAGGAGGCCAACATCCGCTGGGCGCGCGACCTCGAGCGCGCCGGAGTCCAGGTCGTCTTCGGCTTTCTCGAGCTGAAGACCCACGCGAAAATGTCGCTGGTGGTGCGGCGCGAGGATGGCAGGCTACGCAATTACGTGCATCTCGGCACCGGCAATTACCACCCGGTCACCGCGCGCATCTACACCGACCTGTCCTTCTTCACCACCGATCCGACGATCGCGCGCGATGTCGCGCAATTGTTCAATTTCATCACCGGCTATGCCGAGCCGGCCGAGCAGATGCGGCTGGCCATATCGCCGTTCACGCTGCGCAACCGCATCCTCAAGCATATTTCGGACGAGATCGGCCACGCGCTGGATGGCAGGCCGGCTCGCATCTGGATGAAGATGAATGCGCTGGTCGATCCGATCATCATCGATGCGCTCTACGATGCCAGCCGCGCCGGCGTCGAGATCGATCTCGTCGTGCGCGGCATCTGCTGCCTGAGACCGCAGGTGCCGGGCCTGTCGGAGAACATAAGGGTGAAGTCGATCGTCGGCCGCTTCCTCGAGCACAGCCGCATCTACTGCTTCGGCAACGGCCACGGCCTGCCCTCGGACGGGGCGATCGTCTACATCTCCTCGGCCGATTTGATGCCGCGCAATCTCGACCGCCGCGTCGAGACCATGGTGCCGATCACCAATCCAACTGTGCATGAACAGGTGCTCGGCCAGATCATGCTCGGCAACATCATGGACAACCAGCAAAGTTTCGACGTATTGGCTGACGGAACCTCCCGGCGCGTTGTGCTGGAGGAGGGCGAGGAACCGTTCAACGCGCAGGAATATTTCATGACCAATCCGAGCCTGTCCGGACGGGGCGATGCGTTGAAGTCGCATGCGCCCAAGCGCATCGCGCAGTTTAAGCGCCGCAAGAAACAGAACGCAGCGACGGGCTGATGATTTCAGCGTCCCAGGGCCGGCTTCAGGACCGCCGACCGCTGTCCATCATCGATATCGGGTCGAACTCGATCCGTCTTGTCATCTATGAAGGGCTGGCGCGCTCGCCGACCTTGCTGTTCAACGAAAAGATGCTCGCCGGCCTCGGCCGCGGCATCGTTTCGACCGGAAAGCTCGATCCCGAGGCGGTGACGCGCTCGATGGAAGAGTTCCGCCGTTTCCGCGCGCTCTCCGACCAGGCCGGCGCCGAGCGCATGTATGTGTTGGCGACCGCCGCCGCCCGTGAGGCGGTCAACGGCCCCGACTTCATCCACCGCGCCGAGGATGTACTCAAGACCGAGATCCAGGTGCTGAGCGGCCGCGAGGAAGCCCATTATTCGGCGCTCGGCGTCATCTCCGGTTTCCACCCGGCCAACGGCATCGCCGGCGATCTTGGCGGCGGCAGCCTCGAACTGATCGATATCGACGGCGAGGCGATCGGTGACGGCATCACCCTGCCGTTGGGCGGCTTGCGCCTGCAGGACATGGCGAAGAACTCGCTGACCCAGGCGGCAAAGATCACGCGCGAGCAACTGGCGCGGGCGAAATTGCTGAAGGGCGGACAGGGCAGGGCCTTCTACACGGTCGGCGGCACCTGGCGAAACCTCGCCCGTCTGCACATGGAAATGACCAACTACCCGCTCGGCGTCATGCACCATTACGAGATCGGCATCGAAAGCGCCGCGAGCTTCCTCCGGCAGGTCGCCAAAGCCGAGATCGATAAGGTCAAGGGCATCGAGGGCGTCTCCAAGAACCGCCGCTCGCTGCTGCCCTACGGCGCCATCGTGCTGCAGGAGATCATGGCGGCGATGCAGCCGTCGAAGATCATCGTGTCGGCGCTGGGCGTGCGCGAGGGCTTTCTCTATTCGCTGCTCGACAAGGCCGAACAGAAAGCCGATCCGCTGATCTCGGCGGCGGAAGAGCTTGCCCGCCTGCGCTCGCGATCGGTCGACCACGCGCATGAGCTTGTCGAATGGACCGGTAAGGCCTTCGCTGCCTTCGGCATCGACGAAACCAGGGATGAGGCGCGCTACCGCCACGCCGCCTGCCTGCTTGCCGATATCGGCTGGCGCGCCCATCCCGAATATCGCGGCAAGCAATCGCTCAACATCATCGCCCACGCCTCGTTCATCGGCGTCGACCATCCCGGCCGCGCCTTCCTGGCGCTTGTCAGCCTGTTTCGCCACGAGGGCGTGTTCAATGAAGCCGCTCCGGAAATCCGCGGGCTGGCGACACCGCGCTATCTCGAACGCGCCAGGGTATTGGCGGCGCTGCTGCGCGTCGTCTATTTGCTGAGCGCGGCAATGCCCGGCGTCATGCCGCGACTGAAATGGGAAAACCGCGGCAATGGCGTGCTGGCGCTGGTGCTGCCGGCAGCGCTGGCCGATCTTTACGGCGAGCGGCCGGCCGGCCGGCTGGCACAGCTGGCAAGGGTCACCAATCGTCGGCTGGTGCTGGGGGTCGAGGGCGGCTCCAGTATTTCAGTGAAGTAGTTTCAGGCACGACGCCAATTGCATGTGGCAATTCGCTGCGAGCTCCACGCTTGGGAGAAGATCGTGAAATCCAGTCAAATCCTGCTGCTGCTGCTTTCCATCCTGCCATTGTTGATTTTCGACGCGGCCAGAGCTCAGACGGTTTCCAAGGTTTCCGTTGCTGCAAAAGGCGCGTTTGAGTTTGAGAAGAGTTATCCAAAAGCCGCAGACGGAAAAACACCGTTCAATTTGCTCAAAGGTTTTTTAGAACCTAAAAATGGGCAAAAGATAAATTATTTTGTATTTAGAATAACCGACGAAATGATCAAATTTCAAAGATCGATTTCGATGAACACGTTTTATGCGGACGTTAATCTCTGTCCTACCGCTGTCGATCGAACCGTGTCCGTTCATCAGCCCCTCGGCAACTTTCTTGAGCCTATCGTGGGCCGAACCGACCTGTTGCCATACGTTAAGAGGGCAAGCCTGATCCAATTGCGCAACTACCTGTATGTCGCGATTGACAGCAATCTTCGGAGCTACTCCCCCAAGGGCGCAGATCAATATGGATATGAATGGCTGCCGATCGCGGTGGAAAGCAGACAGGTTTGCCTGACCATCAGCGTCGGTCGAATGGGGCATGGCGCCTTTCTCTCTCAGCCCATAAACATAACCAGGCTTGCGGAGTTCGTCTTTCTCGACAGCAAATGAGCCGAGCCGGGCGGCACCTTAGCCAGTCCCTGCAGCCATCCGGCCGTCGGCCGACCATGCACCCGCGCCAGCCATCGCCAGCGCCAGAAAACCGCCTGATATCGCGATGTCCTTCATCAGCATCTGCGAATGCATGAAGGTCAGCGTCGGATCGCCGCCGCCTTGGCCGTAATGACCGATGAAGGCGGTCGCGATGCAGAAGGCGGCAAGCAGCAGCGCCACGATCGGCGTCTTGAAGCCGACGAGGATGAGCAGCCCGCCGATCAGCTCGAACAGCCCCGTGCCCCAGGCAGCGAGCGTCGGCAGCGGCAGGCCGAGGCCGGCGAAATAGCCTGATGTGCCGGCGATGTCGGCAAGCGCGTGGAAGCCGGATGGCACGAACAGCGCGGCGAGCAGCAGCCGGGAAAGCAAGAGCAGCGCATTGCGAGGCATGGTCTCCTCCGATATCGGCGGCCGATCCTAGCAGAGTTCCAGCCAGCAGATATAAACCGACAACGAAAAAGGGGCGCGGAAAATTCCGTGCCCCTTTGTTCAGGAAATGCCGGATCTGGTTCAGCCCCGCTTGGCGTCGATCGAATAGGCGCCTGGACCCGCGGAGGCGAGCACGAGGAAGCCGCCGGCAATACCGAGGTTCTTCATGAAATTGATCATCTGCATCTGATCGGCCCAGCCGGTGTGGGCGACCAATGCGGTGGCGACGGTGAAGATCGCCATCACCCAGCCGATGATCCGGGTCTGGAAGCCGACGAGGATGGCGAGGCCGCCAAGCAGTTCGATCAGGCCGACGACAATGGCGGTCACCATCGGCAGCGGCAGGCCTAGGCTGCCGAAATAGCCGGCGGTGCCGGCAATCGCCGTCAGCTTACCGAAACCGGAAAGCAGGAAGATGACAGAAAGCAGGATGCGGCCGAGCAGGATCGTGCCCGAGGCGCTGGAGGTGCTGCCGGAACCGGCAAACGAAGTGTTGGTGGACGTGTTGGTGGACATGCGTAACTCTCCAGAAGGGTTTGGCCAAACGACTTGGGATAGACGTCCAGTTAGCGCATGCCGACTGTTCACCAAAGACGTCAGATTGGTTACGGATTGTTCACCGAGGTAACGTTTTCGCGATCACCTTACCCTGGATGCGTCATGTCCTCCGGCCGCACCAGCCGCTCATAGTCGGCTTCGCTGACCAGCCCGGTGGCCAGCGCTTCCTCGCGCAGCGTGGTGCCGTTCTTATGCGCCGCTTTGGCGATCTTGGCGGCGTTGTCGTAGCCGATCGTCGGCGCAAGCGCCGTCACCAGCATCAGCGAACGGTCGAGCGCCGCCTTGATGTTGTCTTCGCGGGCCTCGATGCCGACGACGCAATTGTCGGTGAAGGACACCGAAGCGTCGGCCAGCAGTTGTACCGATTGCAGGAAACAATAGGCCATCAGCGGATTGTAGACGTTGAGCTCGAAATGGCCCTGACTGCCGGCGAAGCTGATCGCCGCATTGTTGCCGAACACCTGCACGCAAACCTGTGTCATCGCCTCGCATTGGGTCGGATTGACCTTGCCAGGCATGATCGACGAGCCCGGTTCGTTTTCCGGCAGCGACAATTCGCCGAGGCCCGAACGCGGGCCGGAGCCGAGCAGGCGGATGTCGTTGGCGATCTTGAACAGCGCCGCCGCGCAGGCATTGATGGCGCCGTGCGAGAACACCATGGAATCATGGGCGGCCAGCGCCTCGAACTTGTTCGGCGCAGTGACGAAATCGATGCCGGTGATCGCGGCGATGCGCGCCGCCACCTTTTCGGCAAAACCGACCGGCGCGTTGAGACCGGTGCCGACCGCGGTGCCGCCTTGCGCCAATTCCTGCAGGCCGGGCAGGGTCATTTCGATGCGCTTGATCGACGAGGCGACCTGCGCCGCATAGCCGGAGAACTCCTGGCCGAGCGTCAGCGGCGTCGCGTCCTGGGTGTGGGTGCGGCCGATCTTGACGATGTGGGCGAAAGCCCTGGTCTTGGCCTCGAGTGCCGCATGCAAATGTCTCAGCGCCGGCAGCAGGTCGTGGATGATGCGCTCGGCGCAGGCGATGTGCATGGCCGTCGGATAGGTGTCGTTCGACGACTGGCTCATATTGACGTGGTCGTTTGGGTGCACCGGCTTCTTCGAGCCCATGATGCCGCCCAAAAGCTCGATCGCCCGGTTGGAGATCACCTCATTGGCGTTCATGTTGGACTGGGTGCCCGAGCCGGTCTGCCAGACGACCAGCGGGAAATGCTCGTTGAGCTTGCCGTCGATGACCTCCTGGGAGGCTTCGATGATGGCCTTGCCGATCGCCGGATCGAGTCGCTTCAGCTCCATATTGGCTTCGGCGGCGGCCCGCTTGACGATGCCCAGCGCCCGCACGATCGACGCCGGCTGTTTCTCCCAGCCGATCTTGAAATTGGCAAGTGAACGCTGCGCCTGCGCGCCCCAGTAACGGTCGGCGGCGACCTCGATGGGACCGAACGTGTCGGTTTCGGTTCTGGTCTCTGGCGCGCTCACGAAGTCTCTCCGGGTTGCAAATTTGCAAACGGCGTATCGCGTTGCACAAATGCCTTCAAGCGGAGATTGCGGACGATGGGGATGCAAATCGGTTGAAGCAGCGCCTTTTCCTTCTCGCAAGGGGAGAAGGGAGAGCGCGCGCTCCTCACCCCGCCGTGTACCCTCCATCCACTGCAAAGATGCCGCCGCTGGTCCACGCCGCTTCGTCGCTGGCGAGATAGACCGCGATGCCGGCAAGATCGCTGGTTCGGCCGATGCGGCCGAGCGGGTAGCTGCGCTCGACATAGGCCTTGAGCTCGGCCTGCGCGGCTTCCGGCAGGTTTTCGATCGACCTGCGCCGCATTGCGGTGTCGACCGTGCCGGGCGCGATGGCATTGACCCTTATGCCGCGCGGCCCGAGCTCGAAGGCGAGCGACTTGGTCAGCGAATTGAGCGCGCCCTTCGACAGCGAATAGAGGCTGGACGGCCGCTTCGGGATCATCTTGTGCGCAAAATAGGATGAGATGTTGATGACCGATGCCCCGCCCGGCGCGAGATGCGGCAACAGTCGCTGGGTGAGGAAGAATACAGCCGTGACGTTGAGCGCGAACGACTGCTGGAACTGGTCCTCGCTGACGGTCTCGAACGGCGCCAGGAACGCCACGCCGGCATTGTTGACGAGGATGTCGAGAGGTGGGCCGCACCTGGCATGCTCGACCACGGCGTCGATGCCGGCGCTGGCCGACAGGTCTGCCGACAGCGTTTCGACGCCGTCCCCGAGCTGCTTGCGGGCGGCGTCGAGTTTTTTGCCGTCGCGGCCGACGATCAGCACGTCCGCGCCTTCGCGCAAAAACGCCTCGGCGATTGCCAGCCCGATCCCGTCCGAGCCGCCGGTGACCAGTGCCCGTTTGCCGCCCAGTCTCATCCAACACTCCCGCGCAATGCCGTCTTGTCTGACAAGGAGAGCAGCGCCGTTGGCAACTGTGGTCAAGCCGCCAGCCTATCCTACAGTATGAACTTCGGCTGTCGGGCACGATGGTCTATTCGGCAGCGGCTGCATCGCGCCGAACAGCCAGGCGGGTAGCGACAAACTCCTTGACGTGATGAATGGCCTGTTCACGCGTGACGCTGCCGGGCTGCAGGCCAAGCCGCAACCATAGCCCGTCGATCAGGGCGGTGACGCCGAAGGCGATCTCGTCAGCATCGGGCGCCGGCATCAGACCGCGCAGGCCGGACAGCAGGTTGGAGCGCATGCGCGCATGGATCACCTTCTGGATGCGGGCCAGCTTTTCGTCGCGCGGCACCTCCGCGCAAAGCGAAAGCCAGGCATGGCAGAGGGACGGCTGGAAAAGATGCGGCTCGAAATTGCCTTCGATGATGGCATCTATCCGTTGCATTGGGGTGCGCGCCTGCTTCAGCCGCTCGACCACTGCATGACGCAGCACCAGGTTCGACTCGCGCATGGCGTGCTCGAACAGTTCCCGCTTGCTGTTGAAATAATGCAGCACGATGCCCTTCGACGCGCCGGCCTGTGCCGCCACTTTTTCTATGGTGGCGCCAGCTATGCCTTCGCGCTGAAGCACGGCAAAGGCGGCTTGCCGCAGCTCTTTGCGGCGTATGTCGCTGAGGCGCTTGAGTTTCACGGGCCGGATCCATGCATCGAAAACCGACGTTGACATTTTCGTCCGCCGAGATCAAGAATTGACCGGTGGGACAATATAAGGACCGAATGGTCAACACCGTTGGTGAAATGAGGAGAACCGAAATGCTTCGTAGCCTTGGAATAGGCGCCTCGCTCTGGGTCCTGCTGGCGACCCAGCCGGTCTTTGCGGCTGAACCTGAACAATGCAAGGTCGTGCGCATGGCCGAGCCTGGATGGAACGACCTTGCCTTCACCACCGGCGTCACCAGCGTCTTGCTCGATGCGCTCGGCTACAAACCAGCAAGCTCGCTTCTGGGCATCAACGTCATCTATGAATCCTTGAAGAACAATGATTTGGACGTGTTCCTTGGCTATTGGGATCCGGCGATGATCACCTATTACGAGCCCTATAAGAAGGACGGCTCGGTAGACGATGTGCGCGTCAATCTCGTCGGCGCCAAATACACCTTTGCCGTGCCGACTTACGTCTGGGAGGCCGGCGTCAAGGATTTTGCCGACCTGCAAAAGTTCGCCGACAAGTTCGGCAGGAAGATGTATGGCATCGAGCCGGGCTCGAACCAGCTGATGATGGACGCCATCGCCGATAAGTCGCTGGGCCTCGATGGCTGGCAGGTCGTCGAATCGAGTGAAGCCGGCATGCTTTCCGAGGTCGGCTACGAGATCAAGGAAAAGCGCTTCATCGTCTTCCAGGGTTGGGCGCCGCATCCAATGAACACGATGTACGACTTCAAATATCTGAGCGGCGGCGACAAGTTCTATGGCCCGAACTTCGGCGCCGCGACGGTGACGACGCAGGTGCGCAAGGGCTATCTGCAGCAATGCCCGAATGTCGGGCAGTTGCTGAAGAACCTCGCCTTCGACATCGATTTCGAAAATCTCGGCATGGGCTATCTCATCAATGACGGCCTGAAGCCTGAGGAAGCCGGCCTGAAGGCCATCAAAGGGAATCCGGATAGGCTCGGCGCTTGGCTTGCCGGTGTCACCACATTCGATGGCAAGCCCGCGCTCGACGCGGTCAAGCAGCAGCTCGGCCTTTGATATCGGTCGATCAGGCTGGCTGGAACGGCCGCAAGCGCAAGGTCGGTGCCGGCTGCACTGAAACGGCCTGCGTCGAAATCGCCGGGCAGGAGCCCGCGCTGGTGCTGGTGCACGGCTTCTCCGACACGAGCCGCAGCTTCTCCTTGCTGGCGCCGCATCTCGCCGGGCGCCGGCTTATCATCCCAGACCTGCGCGGGCATGGCGCCTCGCCGGCCGGGACACGCGGCTTCGCGTCAGCGGATTTCGCGGAAGATGTGGTGAGTTTGATCGAGCGGTTGCGCCTCGAGCGGCCGGTTCTGGTCGGGCATTCCTTGGGCAGTATGGTGGCGATCGAGGCAGCAGCGCGCTATCCCGAGATGATTGGCGGCCTGGTGCTGATGGCCGGAACGGTGCGGCCGCAGATCGGTGAGGATCACCCGATGACCATTGGTGTGCGGGCACTTCGAGACCCGATATCGCCGGCCGATCCGTTCTATGACTATTGGCATGCCTGCGAGGCCGAGGTTCCAGCGGACTTCCTGACCATGGTTGCAAAGGAGGCGTCAGCCATGCCGGCGGCACTTTGGCGAGCAATCCTGGAGCAGGTTCGGCGCGTCGATCTTACCGACAAGGCGCGTACGCTGCGCCTGCCGGCGCTTGTCATTGCTGGCGGGCGCGACCTGCTCTTCGACGAAACGCACCAACAGCGGCTCCTCGAAGAAATCCCTGCCGCGGAGTTCGTGGGCGCGGCGCGGTGCGGGCATAACCCGCACTGGGAGGATCCGGCATTGGTCGCGGCAGCCATCGCCCGATATTTCAAGGTCCGGAGTAAAGCTGGATCCCAGTCGACGGCCGACGCGACCGGCAGTCCGGGCTGAGAGCAGTCATGAACCTTTCCGAATATGTGGCGTTGGATGCCGTCGCCCTGGCCGGGCACGTTCGTTCGGGCGAACTGTCCGTTGTCGAGGTCGTCGAGGCGGCTATCGAAGCAATCCAAAGCATCAATCCCGCCATCAATGCCGTGACACTGATCGATGCGGACCGGGCGCTTTCCGCGGCGGCAAGCTGCAACCGGCACGCCGCACTCGCCGGCATTCCTTTCCTGGTCAAGGACACCGGCGTGAATGTGCGGGAGTGGCCGACGACGCACTCGTCGCTCTACTTCAAGGATGCCGCGCCGAAACCCGACAGCGAGATCGTCCGGCGATGGCGGGCCGCCGGTCTGATCTTGCTGGGCAAGACAAACACGCCTGAATTCGCCAATGACTTCGTCACCGAACCCAGCTTTCGCGGCCCCACCTTGAACCCTTGGGATCTTTCGCTGACGGCGGGCGGCTCAAGCGGTGGAGCTGCTGCCGCGGTGGCAAGCGGCATGGTGGCGGTCGCCCACGGTTCCGATATCGGCGGCTCGATCCGGGTGCCGGCTGCCTGTTGCGGCGTGTTCGGCATGAAGCCGTCGCGCGGACTCACGCCTGTCGGCCCCTGTCGAGGTCAGGTCGGCGCCGGGCTCTACGCCGACAACGTCCTGTCCCGCACCGTTCGCGACAGCGCCGCCATGCTGGACATAACTGCCGGTCCAGAACAAGGAGCGCCTTACTCCGTGTCAAAATCGGTGCCGTCCTACCTGGACTGGCTGTCTTCGCCCGGCGAGCATCTGCGCGTCGCGTGCCTGGCGCACCGGCCGGATGGCGCGCCGGTCGCGCCCGAGATCGAGGAAAAATTACGTCAAGCCATGGTCCTCCTCGAGGATATGGGGCACGAGGTCACACAGGCGCGTTTCCCGCGGGAAGGCAGCGCCGAAGCGGACTGGAGCATCTTCTGGATGTCGGAGGTCGCGCGGCTGGTTGACGAGCGCGCCGACGAGATCGGGCGGATGCCGGGGGCCGGCGAAATCGAAAGCCTCAGTCGTCACGCGCTCGACTGTTTTCGACGGTCCTCGGCCGCCGACTATCTCAGGGCGCAGGACCATGTGCACAGCGCTTCGCTGGCGATGGCGAGGGCGTTCGATGCGTTCGACCTGATCATGACGCCGACCACGGCCGGCCTGCCGCCCCGGCTTGGCGCCATCCATGGCGATGGTGCTCTCTTTGATTACGAGGCTTGGGCGAGCCGGGCTTACGGCTTTGCGCCTTTCACGGAAATCTTCAACGTCACCGGCCAACCGGCCGCCAGCCTGCCGCTGTTCCAGTCGAAAGGCGGCCTGCCGATTGGCATCCAGCTCATTGGCCGCAAGAACGAGGATCACCGTCTGCTGCGCGTTTCCCTTGACCTGGAGCAGGCAACCGCATGGACGGCGCGTTACCAGGCGATCCATGCCAGACACTTTCAGGCATGAACCAGGAGGCTCCGGCGACGTAGGAGGCGTCGACGATGTTGGTTCATACCGAAATTGGGTGCTGCCCGAGCAGCGATCGCGCCGTCGGTAACAGACGCAAAACCTCCGCGGGCCTGGCGAATTCCCGTTGTACGGTCTGCTGAAGCGCCTGCCAGTCTGGGGAGGCGGCCAAGGCCGCCTCGTGGCGGGTATGCGCCTCGGCGCTGTCGAAACCCGTGACGCTGATGAAGACGTTTTCGCTGGCCCGCACCGGCAGCCGCGGAAAGCTGTTTTCGGCATGCTCGGTGACGAAGGCGGCGAGCGGTTGTCCGCCAAGTGCGGCAAGAACCGGAAGAGCCCCGGTCTGGAAATCCCTGGCGAAGCCGGCTTCGAGGCCCGGTCGCAAATGATGAATCCTGATGACAACAATTGCCTGCAAAGCACTGCTTGTGCTTGGTTCTTCGAGATCCGTCTGGGGTACTCGTTGCGATCCCGAGAGGTCGAAGCCGGCGCCCGGCCAAGCCGGTTTCAGCAGCAGCACGTCGTCGGAATCGATCATCGTGGCGTTGGCGGCGTTGCGCCAGGCCGCCCAGACCGGCCCGTCATAGAAGGCGGCCAGCGCATGCTTCCGCGCGATCATGCCGTCGAAGCCGCGCAACCAGACGAACATATCTGGCCGGTCGAGGTCGCGGAACTGGCCGATGATGGTCATCCCCGCGGTTTCCTGGCCCTCGATCAAATGATTGTCGAAGATGCCGATCAGCGTCTCGCGTCGGCCAGGTTTCAGCGTGTATTGCCGAAGTTCGACGACGGGCGAGGCGAGCAGATCGGATTTAGGCGCGGCATTCAAAGGCAGGTTCATCGCTCGATCTCAAAAACAGGATAGTCATCCTGTTTTATAAAACAGACCGGTTGTCCTGTTTTGTCAATCTGCTATCGTGTGGAAATGTCAGCAGAGACCACAGCCCGCCCAAAGGCGCGGGCTAAAAAACGCACCAATGACCCCGAAGGCATGCGCAAAAAGGTGCTCGATGTCGCCGAAGAGGCGTTTCAGGCACGCGGCTATCACGCCTCCAGCATGGGCGACTTGATGGCGACGGCGGGCGTCACCGGCGGCGCGCTGCACCACCATTTCGCGACCAAGAAGGCGCTGGCGCTAGCAGTCATCGAAGAGCGGGTCGCCGCCGCCGTCGAGGAGACCTGGATCGCGCCAGTGCGGAGGGCCGGCTCGGCGCGGGAGGGCGTGCGCGCCGTGTTCGCGGCCGTCGCGGCGGAGCTGGAGCAGCAGGGATTCGTGCGCGGCTGCCCGCTCAACAATCTGGCGCACGAACTGTCGCTTGCCGATCCGGATTTCCGCATTGCCCTTGCCGACATTTTTTCGGCCTGGCGTCAGGCGATTGCCGACAAGATCAGGGCCGACCAGCAGGCGGGCCGGGAGCAGGGCACCGATCCGCAGCGCTTCGCAGCGCTCGCCGTCGCCACCTATTCCGGCGCCATGTCGATGGCCAAGACCGCACAGGACACAAGAGTGCTGCGCGACTGCCTGATGGCCTTGGAACAGGGAGTCACGAGGCGACGTCGCAGGATACTCCACAAAGCCCCTTGACGCCGGCAGGACAGAGGCGCCGCCGTCGCTCACTATGACCGAGGTGGGGAGGCCGAGCTCTTAATTCGGCAGCGGCTTGATCAGCTCGTAGCCGACCACGCTTTCGGCGCTGGTGCCCTCGTCATAGCGCCTGGCCACAACTGCCTGCAAGTCGGGTGCGTAAAGCGCGGTAAACTCGTCCCGCGTCTCGCCGGCCTCGCTCCTGATCGTCTGCTTGACCGCGAGCACGGAGTATTTGCATTCACCCAGGCTGAACGTCTCCTTGCCCTTGACGTTGATCTCCAGCGTCTCGGTGCCCTTCGGCGGCTTGTTCGGTGCGAGGCGGGCAAACACGATCTTGTTCTTAGCCCCCGCCTTCAGCGGGAACACCTTCCTGAGATCGGAAAACGGGATCATCGCCAGCTGCCCCGTGCTGCTGTCGCGAAACACCTCGATCAGTCCGCCGAACAGGTACTGCGACTGCGGCGATTGCGACTGGTATTTGTTGGCAACGGCCACCATTCCGCCCGCTGCCGGTCGAAATTCGCTGTGGATGCCAGGCCTTTCGAGAATGAAGCCGGCCTTGGCCGATTTGACGTCGATGCACTCGGCGCCATGCGCTGCGCTCGTCACCGCCAGAATGGCCATTGTCATGCCGATGGATGCAGTTTTCATGCCGTCCTCCTCTGCCCGCGCAAGTTGAATGCCGAAAGCAATGCCAGACCTGGGAGAACGTGTCGACATACTTTGCGAGCAACTGGACTGCCGATCCGCGTCGTGCTGAATTTTAGCGCATGATGCATCGCATTCCCGCCCTACCGGTTTCTCGGCGCAGCTTCCTGATGCAGGCAGCGGCCGTTGCCGCGGCCGGCGCCGTTTCGCGCCCGGCCTTCGGCCAGACCGGGCAGCGCATCCCGCCGATCGACGCCACCTTCCTGTTTATCGCTGATGTCCATGCCTGCCGAATGGCGAACGGATTGAGCCCGCATTGCGAGCAGGAGGGCAAGACCGACGCTGCCTTGCTGCGCAACGTCGCCGCACTCAACGGCGTCGGTGACAGACAATGGCCGGCTGAAATCGAAGGCGTTGCCACCGGCCTGCGCTCGACGGGCAACATCGGCACGCCGCTCGGCCTCGTCGTCGGCGGCGACATCACCGATGACGGCGGCGGCCAGATCACCCAGCCCAGCGAGGGCACGCAGCTGCTTCAGTTCAGCCAGCGCTACCAGCAGGGCGTCGGCCCCGACCGTGTGCACATGCCCGTCTATGTCGGCCTCGGCAACCACGACCTCGACCAGAACGGCCCGCGCTCGCATGTCGACTGGTACCGCCGCGAAATGCGCGACTATGTCGAGGTCAACCACCGCCCCGGCGTGTTCTTCAAGCCGCCTGCGCCGGCGACCGACTACGACGTCGAGACCGACTGCTATTCATGGGATTGGGGCGGTCTGCATCTTGTCCAGACGCACCGTTTTGCCGGCGATACCGGCCACGGCGCCGCCAACAGCCTGCCATGGCTGAAGCAGGATCTGGCGACCTATGCCGGCGACGGCCGCCCGGTCATCCTGTTCCAGCATTATGGCTGGGATACTTTTTCGATCGAAAGATGGGACGCCGCCGAGAGAACCTTCGACGACAGCGGCACGGGTCCGCCGCATTGGTGGAGCGAAGTCGACAGGCAGGCGCTGCTGGCCGTGCTGAAAGGCTACAATGTCGTCGGCATCTTCCATGGCCACCAGCACGCAACGCCGATGATCTACCGCCGTGACGGGCTCGACTTGTTCAAACCGAAGGCCGCCTTCATGGGCGGCTTTGCCTTGGCGCGGGTGACCGGAAACAGCATGGATGTGGTGCTGGGCGAAGCCGCCGGAAATCATGGCGAGGTCACCTTCACCAATGCATACAGCAAAAGCCTGACTTTCTTACGGTAAGAGAGGGCGCAAAAAAGGCGGCCGAGCCACCTTTTTCCTGGTTCGCGAAGGGGGCCAGTGTCAAAGCGCCTTCTTCACCTTGTCCTTCACGTCGCCGTAAGCCTTCTGCATCTTGCCGGTCGCCTTGTCGACGTCGCCTTCGGCCTCGGTGCGCCTGTTGCCGGTGGCCTTGCCGGCGGCCTGCTTGACCGAGCCCTTGGCTTGCTTGGCAACGCCTGCCACCTGATCCTTGTTCACCATCGCGCATCTCCTGGAGTTCGGGAGTTTTATTTGCGAGGCAAACGGTCAGGCACCGCTTCGGTTCCATGCATCGCCGGACAACCGGTTGCACCCGGCGCGGTAATGCGGCTAGGCTCTGCCCCGGGGGGATTTCGATGCGTTTTCGCCTTGCCTGTGCCGTTGCGACGTCCATGCTTTTGGCAGGCTGCGTCGCCGATGATGTCGGGCCGATCAACGTCTTTACGCCCGAAGCCGGCAGGCCGTCGCCGGCTTTCATTCCAGATCCGGGCGACGACGGCTCGACTGTGCTCGGCCTCGCCTTCTCCGGTGGCGGCACCCGGGCCGCGGCCTTCTCCTACGGCGTTCTGCGGGCGCTGGACGACATCGTCATCGACGAGCAGCCGCGGCGGCGCACGCTGGTCGATGACATCAGGATGATTTCCGGTGCATCAGGCGGCGCGGTGACTGCCGCCTATTTCGCCTACAAGGGCGAGGACGGCTACCGCGACTTTCGCGAACGGTTCCTGATCCAGAATGCTGAGGCCGACCTTCGAACAAGGTTGTCGCCGTTCAACCTTGTCCGCGCCTACTATGGCGGCGTCAATGACCGCAGCGGTTTTGCCAAATGGCTGAACGACAATCTCTTCGACGATGCGACATTCGAGGCGTTCGCCAAGCCGGACCGGCCCATCATCTGGATCAACGCGTCCGATATCTATAACCGCACGCCATTTCTGTTCAGCTACGACACTTTCGCGGCGCTTTGTAGCGATCTCGACAAGATGCGGTTGGCTGATGCGGTCGCGGCTTCCGCTGCCGTGCCGGTGGTCTTCGCGCCGATCGTGGTTTCCGCCACCAGCCCGGATTGCGGCTACCGCAGGCCGCAATGGTTGAGCCGGGCACTGGCCGATCACAATGCCTCGATCAGGCTCAAGGCCTATGCCAGCGCGCTCGATTCCTATCAAAACGCCGATCCCCTCGACTATGTGAAATTGCTGGACGGTGGTCTGACCGATAATCTCGGCGTCACCGGCTTTACCCTGGAGCGCTCCGCCGCCGGCACCCCCTATGGTCCGCTGTCGCCGGCCGCCGCTGTCCGGTTGAGGACGCTGCTTTTCATCGTTGCCGACGCCGGCGCCGACAACGACGTGAGCTGGGCCAAGTCTATCCACGGACCGCGGCTTAGCGAGTTGCTCGACGCCGTGACGAGCACCACCATGGCGGCCGCGGTGCGCGACGAAGCCGACGCACTGAAGCTGGCCGTCTCGCAATGGCGCGGTGAATTGGTCCGCTACCGCTGTGCTTTGCCGACCTCGACCGTGGCTGCCTATCGCGGCTCGACTGCCGGCTGGGATTGCCGCGATGTTGAACTCGTGGTCCAATATCTGTCCTTTGCCGACCTCGACCAGGCGACACAGGCCAAGCTGAACGCTGTCCCGACGCGGCTGAAATTGCCGGTCGATCAGGTCGACCTCACCATCGCGGCCGGTCGCGAGGCGCTGCTGGTCAATACGGATATCACCAAGGCGGTCGCCGCCATCCGCGCTCGCGCCGGCGTCACGCCGGGGGCACAATTGGCCGCGGCACAAGCAAACTGAGCCGCTGGGCTCGACACGGAGAGACCATCTTGGCTGAATTCACGCTCTTCATCGGCAACAAATGCTTCTCGTCCTGGTCACTGAGGCCATGGCTGGCGATGAAGCATCTGGAGATACCGTTCGAGGAAGGTTTTGTGCGCCTGCGCACGCCCGAGACCGCCGCCAATCTGGCCAGGATATCGCCGACCGGCCAGGTGCCGGTGCTGAACCATCGGCTGCCGAATGGCGAGATCCGGATCGTCTGGGAAACCCTTGCCATCCTTGAATATCTTGCCGACCTGTTTCCCGACAAGAAGCTCTGGCCGGCCGATATCGGCGCTCGCGCGCACGCCCGCTCGGCGGCGACAGAGATGCATTCCGGCTTTCGCGAGGTCCGCTATGGCTGGCCGATGAATTTGCGCCGGCCAAAAGGCCACAAGCCGCTCGACGCCGAAGGTGAGGCGCAACGGGCGCGCATCGAGGATCTGTGGCGGCAATGCCGGGAAAAATACGGCAAAGGCGGGCCGTTCCTGTTTGGCCATTTCACCGCGGCCGACGCCATGTACGCGCCGGTCGTCACCCGCTTCGACACCTATGGCGGCACGCTGGCGCCCGACACCCGCGCCTATGTCGATGCCGTGCTTTCGATGCCGGCGATGCGCCACTGGTATGCGGAGGCGGCGAAGGAGCCATGGCCGGAGCCCGGCCCCGACGAATGAGCCGAGCAACCGGCGAGCTGGTCTTCCACTTCGCGGCCCGCGGCCTATCTGAAGATCGGGCAGGGGCTTTGGAGACTTCACAATGACAGCTGTTTCTTCCGCACTGGCCGGCAAGGTCGCGCTTGTCACCGGCGCCTCGTCGGGCATCGGCGAGGCAACCGCTGTGGCGCTGGCGGCCGCCGGGGCAAAGGTGGCGATTGCCGCCCGCCGCGCCGATCGCCTCGAAGCGCTGGCCGCGCGTATCGAAAAGGCCGGCGGCACGGCACTCCGTATCGCGGCCGACGTCACCAGCAACGACGATGTCACCGCCATGGTCGACAAGGTTGTCGCCGAATGGGGCCGCCTCGACATCCTCGTCAACAATGCCGGGGTGATGCTTCTGTCGCCGGCCGCCGAGGCGGTGCTCGATGACTGGCGCCGCATGGTCGAGCTCAACCTGCTGGCGCTGATGGGTGTCACCAAAGCGGCGCTGCCGCATCTCAGGGCCGCCAAGGGTCACATCGTCAATGTCTCGTCGGTCGCCGGCCGCGTCGCCAATCCCGGCGCCAGCGGCTATGCCGCAACCAAGTTCGGCGTCGTCGGCTTTTCCGAATCGCTGCGCCGCGAAGTCTACTCCGACAAGGTTCGCGGCACCGTCATCGAACCCGGCCTGGTGCGCACCGAGCTCGGCGACCATATCACCAATCCGGCGGCGAAGACTGGGCTCGACCAGCGGCTCGCCGCCATGGAGGCGCTGGCCGCCGAGGACATCGCCGCGGCCATTCTCTACGCCGTGAGCCAGCCGGCGCACGTCAACGTCAACGAGATCGTCATCCGCCCGACCGACCAGGAACGGTGAATGACGTCGGATCGTTTCGTTAGACTTCGAATCCCGCCCGCAGGAAATCGCCACACTCCTCGACCAGCCGGGACGGGTCCCTCGCAAGGTAGACGCCGAAATCCGCCATCGGCGCCGGCGGCAGGTTGAAGCGTCCGTTGAGGCTTTGGCAGTCGGGCGGCAGTCCTTCCTGCAGCAGAAGGCCGATGCCAAGCCCGGCCCTCAGCGCCGAGATCAGCGTCGCGAAAGTCGACACGCGGCAGCCGATCTTCCAGCCGAGCCCGGCCTCGGCGAGCGAGGCCAGCATTCTGTCCTGCCAGGAGCAGGCGCCTTCGAAGATGACCAGCGGAAGCTCGACCTCGTCATCGATCTCGATCATGCGGCTTGCCGCCCAGACCAGCTGTCGTGACAGATGACCTCGCGGCGCCTTTGTGAAGCGCGCCGGATCGGCCATGACGATGTCGCATTTTCCTTCGCCCAGCGACTTGCTGAGATCGGCGCTGCTGGCCGATGTCAGCTCGATCTCCACGGAAGGATGCCGGCGGCGGAAGTCGGCAATGATCAGCGGCAGCCGTGTCACCGCCAAATCCTCGATGATGCCCAGCCGGACACGGCCGACCAGCCTGCGGCCTTCTATCTCGCGCCTGGCATCGTCGCCGATCGCGATGGCCTTGCGGGCGAAGGCGAGCAGGATCTCGCCGGCCTCGGTCAGCGTCACGCCGCGCGGCGAACGGCGCAGCAGCTCGGCGCCGACTTCACCCTCGAGGCGCTGAAGCTGCATGCTCACCGCCGCCTGGGTGCGGGCAAGTCGATCGGCCGCCCGGCTCACCGTTCCCGTATCGGCCACGGTGACGAAGGCGCGCAGCAGCCTGACGTCGATATCTCCAGTCATAAGAATTCCTGATAGCTGTGTCAGCACTATCAGGCTATCCGAAAGCCCGATCTGAATTCAAGGTCCGCTTGCACGAACGAAAACAGGAGCAGCCACCTTGTCCTACAGAAGAAGATTTGAGGAGTTCGGTGTCGCCTGGCCGTCGCTCGAGCGGCCTGCTTTGCCGTTCTCGCCGACGGTTCGGGTCGCCGACATCGTCTATGTCTCCGGTCAGATTCCCGAGATCGCGCAGGAGATCGCCGCGATCGGCCAGGTCGGCAGAGAGATCGATCTGGCTGCTGCGCAGAACGCCGCCCGGCTCTGCGCGGCCAACATCGTCTATTGGCTGGACAAGGAACTGGACGGCAATCTTGACCGTGTCGTGAAATTCGCCAAGCTGACCGTCTATGTGAATGCGACGGCCGGCTTTTCGGCCTATTCGGAGGTCGGCAACGGAGCATCCGAATTTCTGCTCCATGTTTTCGGCGAGCGTGGCGAGCACGCCCGCTGCTCGCTCGGCATGGCCGGCTTGCCGGCCAATGTTCCGGTCGAAGCCGACGCTATCGTGCATGTCCGCTAGGGAAGTCGCTCGAAATAGCCAGTGAAACCAGCAGGAGGCTTGGCTTGATGGATGCAAATCTTGAGGGGCGGAGGGCGCTTGTTCTCGGCGGAGGCAAGGGCCTCGGTTTCGGCGTTGCCGAAGCGCTCGCGGCGAAAGGCGCCGAGATCATCCTGGTCGGACGAGGGGAGGCGACCCTGGATGTGGCGCGGCGCGCGATCGAGGCCGCCGGCCACATCTGCTCGACCTTCAGCGCCGACCTCTCCGACCACGACAGCGTCTCCCGGCTGATCCATGCCGTCGAGGACGAGCATCAGCGGATCGACATCGTCCTGCTCAATGGCGGCGGCCCGCCGCCCTTCGCGGCCAGCGTCTTCGATGCGAGCGTCTGGGAGAAGCAGTTCACCAGCATGGTGCTGAGCCAGATGCGCGTTGCCATTTCTTTCCTGCCAGGCATGCGGGCGCGGCGCTGGGGACGCATCATCGCCGTTTCCTCGACTTCCGTCCGCGAGCCGATCCCCGGCCTTACCGCCTCGAATGCGCTGCGTGCGTCGCTCGCCGGGTGGGCCAAGACGCTGGCCGGCGAAGTGGCGGCGGACGGCGTTACCGTCAACCTGTTGCTGCCTGGCCGTTTTGCGACGGACCGGACCAAACAGTTCGACGCCATGGACGCCGCCGACAGGGGTGTCGACGCTGCCGTGATCGCCGCCGAGAGTCAGGCCGATATCCCGGCAAAGCGCTACGGCACTCCCGCCGAATTCGGTGCGGTTGCAGCATTCCTGGCCAGCGACGCCGCCGCCTATATTACCGGCGTGGCTTTGCCGGTGGATGGCGGGCTCAGTCGCGGCATGGTGTGAGGAGCAGGGGGCGGCGGCGCGAATGGTCGCATCACACAGGAACGCCCCTCGTGCCTTTTATCTGCGCGGGGGGCGTCCTGGTGATCGTCCGCCTTTTCTCAAGATCGCTCTTTCGAGAACGGCGTTCGACACCGAAAAAATGCTCCGGCGCCAAAATGGTTCCCGGCTAAGTGGTTTTTTCGGCGGGCAATAGCCCGGTTTTCGCTGTCGTATTTGCCGCCGCCGCGCATCTCCACGAGTGTTGCAAATCAAAAAATTGACACAGCGCGCAAAGAAGTCTACAAGAATTTTGTCGATGTTTGTTTGACCGACTTTTGTTATCCGCGTGCCGAGGCGCGCCTTTGACGAACTTCCCCATCAAAATCGAGACAAACGTTGTTGTGCATCCGCATGACGGCGAACGAATATTTGCCATGGAAAGGGTTCGTTATGAGCACAGGCACAGTTAAATGGTTCAACGCCACCAAGGGTTTTGGTTTTATTCAGCCTGACGACGGTTCTGCCGACGTTTTTGTCCACATCTCAGCCGTCGAGCGCGCCGGAATGCGCGACATCGTCGAGGGCCAGAAGCTTGGCTACGAGATGGTCCGCGACAACAAGTCGGGCAAGATGTCCGCCGACCAGTTGAAGGCGGCCTAAAACGGAATTCAGCCTCACCGGTGACCACGGATGTACTGGCACCGGTGAATGGCAAATTCCAGCACATGATCGCGGGAGGTTAAGTCCCCGTTCATGCGCATGAGAAGAACGTTTCTTTGCGCGTCTCTCGGGATGCGCATGCGCTCTCATGGAAGGTCAGGCGGTGCCTGGCCTTTTTCATTTTTGCGCTTCGACCGCCGAAAGAGCGCTGCTCGACGGCCCGGACGTGCTAAGAGGCTGTTTCGAAATTCGCTCTGACGGCCATCAGACGGCCGTCAGAGTAGAATTTCCAAACGGTCTCTGAGGACGTTCCAGCAATTTGAAACCGGCTGCCGTATTGCTTTGTGCGGGATCCTGGCCGAAAGACCAGTCTCGCCACTTTTCGGCGGCGCGCTCCGAACCGGGAGAAAGACCTTGACCGCAACTTCAAAAAGACCCCGCGACCAGGCCGAATCCATTTTTAGCAAGACGCGGACCCAGTCGATGTCGCTCGACCGCATCAATTCCGAACGGGATGCCGTCAGCCAGGCGCGCGAAGCCAAGACCGCGCGGCTGCGCGAACTGCGCCTGGAAAAGGAAGCCGACGACATGGCGGCAGCGCTCGCGGCCTCGCCGAAACGCGCGGGCAAACGCTGATGGCCACCAAACGCGTGCCTCAAAAGGCGATCGCCGCCGATTCGACCATCGCCGATGTCGTGGGTGAACTCGACAAGCCGGTCGAATATGTCCGGCGCGTGCTCGAAAAGCTCGAGCGCTGCCGGCGTGTCCACGGCGATGCCCAGGTGCGGCTCGGCGTGCGCGGCCGTGCCGAATGCCCCAATTATCTGATCGAATACGTCCGGGAAAACGCCAAGACGCACGAGCGCGTGACCTATCAGGACGCCGCCTACAGTGGCAGCACGCATCGCGAGCTGGCGCCCCGGCACATCGAGGAAGCCAGGAACTGGTCGCCCGAAGAAATGAACATCACGGCCGTTTCGGCGCTCATCGGCCGCCTTCGCAATCCGAATGCGCCATCATCGCGTTTCTCTGACGAGGATTGATATGGCAATCAAGTTTTCCGCCAAGGGCCAGCCAGCCGCGCCTGCTGCCGCCGTGAAGCCGGCCAAGCCGGCCCCCGCACCAAAAACCGGTGAAGCCGCCGAAGCGGGTACCGATCTGTTCAGGTCGCCGGCCGAAGCACCGCCGCGCAAGCCGAAGAAGAAATAGCACCCTTGCAGCAAAATGCCGGCCGGAAATCTGCGCCAAGGCTGCTTGCCCTGGCGGTCGCAGAGGATTTTTTGTCGCCACAAGAGGGCGCCGATCCGGTTGCCTTCGATTGCCAGACCTGTGGCGCCTGCTGCGCCTACTCGTCAAGATGGCCGCGCTTTTCAACCGAGGATGACGCGCAACTCGACCTTATCCCGCAAAAATACGTGGCTGCCGATGAAGCCGGCATGCGCTGCGACGGCGCGCGCTGTTCGGCACTGTGCGGCGAGGTCGGCAAGTCGACCGCCTGCGGCATCTACGAGATCCGTCCCGACGTCTGCCGCGCCTGCATGCCGGGCGATGACGACTGCCTGATGGCGCGCCTGGCTCACGGACTGCCGACGCTGTAATGACGGCCCTCGGGCTGGCGTCTCACTTTTGAAATTCGTCAGTCAGATGAGCGAAAGTCGCTGCGGTAGAGGCCGGGCGATCGTCCGGTCAACCGTTTGAATGCCTGCGAGAACGACGGCACCGACTCATATCCGACGGCGCACCCGATCTCGCCAATGTTCTGGTTCGTTTCCCGCAGAGCCTTGGCGGCAAGGTTCATCCGCCAGCGAGTCACATAGGACAGCGGCGGCTGTCCCACGAGTTGAGCGAAGCGACGCGCGAAGGTGGCCCGGGACTGTGCCGCGCCGCTGGCAAGGGAAGCGATAGTCCAGGGACCATCCGGCCGCTCGTGGATCAGGCGCAAAGCCTGCGCAATGCCTTTATCGCGTAAGGCGCCAAACCATCCGCCTGTTCCGAGAGGCTGATGTTCTATCCAGGCACGCAATAAGAAGATCAACGTGCTGTCGAGAAGACGTGGGGCGACAATGTCGTGACCGCCGAGATTGCTTTTTGCTTCGACCTGCAGAAGTTCCAGGGCAAGCCGCAGCGGCTCGCTGGTGTCGATCTGATCTCGGGTCAAATGGATCAGCGGTGGAAGCAGCGAAACCATCGGATATGGTCCGACGCCGTCGAGTGAATATCTCGCACAAAGAAGAGTTGTCGCGCCGCTCTCGCTTTTCGGTTCCAGTCCGCTCCGATTTGCGGAAAGGACGGCGGATATCGATGCCGTCGGTGCATCCGCCGGATTGCAAAGGGCATGCCCGATACCGCTCGCGACAAGGATGACGTCTCCCTCGCCTAAGCGGATCGGCTCCTTTTCACCGGCTAGCCGCAGCCAGCATTCGCCGTTCTGTATGACGTGGATGGCGGCATTCCTTGTCGGATCGACCGAAATACCCCATGGCCGATGCAGGGTCGCGCTGCCGATCATGGCGCTGCCAAATCTCAGCGAAGCAAGAACTTCGGACAAGGCATCCATGAGAACCATCCTCCGATGATGAATCGGACAACGATATTAGACGATTGGATAAGAATCTAGCGGAATGGCATATCGACCATCTCACAAGCGTGGCTGATTATGTTGGCAATGTCGGCCTGCGGACGCTCCTGTCCACAACAGGCGGAAGCAGCCACCTCACGGAGCAAAACATGCGTGACGAACCATCAAATCCAGTTACAGCCAAGAGTCATAATTCGCTCGAAACCAACAAGACGATCGTCCTGGACTTCATCGACAAAGCAGTAAACCAGGGCAACATCGAAGCTGCTTCGATGCATTTTGGCGAACGCTACATCCAACATAATCCGAACATTGCGGATGGTGCGGACGGCTTCAAAGCCTATCTGCAGCAGCTCAAACAGTCATTTCCCCTCGTGAGGGGAGAGGTGAAGCGGATTTTTGCCGAAGGGGATTTCGTCATCGTGCACATGCACGCAAAACGCGAACCCGAAGAGGAGGGCTTGGCCATCGTCGACATTTTCAGGCTGAACGAAAGTAAGCTCGTCGAACACTGGGAAGTTCGGCAACCCATCGCGGATAGCAAGCTGCACGCCAATAGCATGATCTGAATGCGGATAGGCTCTCAGGCTGGCTTGTGCCCGCACGTTTCGCTGATTACGCTGCCGGCGGCAGGGCCAGCACCGGGAGACCATCTGTGAGCATCGAATTCCTGTTGACGTCGCTGATTGTCGTGGCTTCGCCCGGCACTGGCGTTCTCTATACGCTGAGCGCCGGGCTTTCGCGTGGTGCGCGTGCCAGCATCATTGCCGCTTTCGGCTGCACGCTCGGCATCATTCCGCATATGGCGGCCGCCATCACCGGCCTCGCGGCTCTGCTGCACACCAGCGCCGTCGCCTTCGAGACGCTGAAATATCTCGGCGTCGCCTACCTGCTCTACATGGCCTGGAACACGCTGAAGGAGAAGGGCGGCCTGAGCGTCGACGAAAATGTCGCGCCGCGCTCGGCCGGCAAAGTGATCACTTCGGGCATCCTCATCAACATCCTCAATCCGAAGCTGTCGATCTTCTTCTTTGCCTTCCTGCCGCAATTCGTCAGCACCACCGAATCGCATGCGCTGTCGAAGATGCTGGAGCTCAGCAGCGTCTTCATGCTGCTCACCTTCGTGGTCTTTGTCGGCTACGGCATCTTCGCGGCGTCGATCCGCAGCCATGTCGTGTCGCGACCAAAGGTGCTGACCTGGATGCGCCGCACCTTCGCCGGAGCCTTTGTCATGCTCGGCGCCAAACTGGCGCTGGCGGACCGGTAGACAGCCTTATGCCTTCACGTAGCCCATGGCCTCGACAATCTGCCCGTCCGCCACACGCATCAGGTTGACGCCGCGCAGCGAATTGCCGTCGGCCATCCAGTAGCGCCAGCGGATCGTCGCCCGGTCGCCGGCGACGAAGGTTTCTTCGATGTCGAAGCGCATGCCGGGTCCGGTCGCGATCGCCGACCACAGTTCGACGCAGGCGCCCTTGCCGATGCGGCGGGCGCCGTCCGGGGCCGGCGTGGTGTTCTCGATCACGCAATCTTCCGCCACCAGATCGTCGAGCGCCGACGCGTCGTGGCGCTGGAAGACGTCGTTGTAGCGCCGCATGATCTCGGCCGTTTCGGCGGAGCGTTTTGCCGCGGCGATGTCGATGATGAGTTCCTGTGTCATTGGATATTCCTTCCCTTCAGTGATCAGCAACGGTTTCGACGAGGCGGGCCTTGAGCGTGATCGCCGCGACGCCGGCCAGCGCCCGCGACACGAGGCAGCTCTCCTTGGCTGTCTGCGCCAGCCGCTCGAAATCCCCGGCAGCCAGCCCGGCCACGCTTGCCTCCGTCTCCAACTCGATACGGGTGATCGTCGGTCCGGCCGCGGTGGCGCCGAGATGCGCTTTCGCGATTGTGTGAATGCGTGCGGGAGTATAACCTTCGCGGCCCAGGATGGCGCTCAGCGCCATCGAGAAGCAGCCGGCATGCGCCGCCGCGATCAATTCCTCCGGGTTGGTGCCGGGACCGTTCTCGAAACGCGACGGGAAGGAGTAGGCGCCTTCGAATACGCCGCTGCCTAGCCTCAGCCGGCCCGAACCTTCTTTCAACGATCCCTGCCATTGGGCCTCTGCTTCACGAATGGTCATTGTGTCTCTCCTTTGATTTGAGGGGGTCAATCAGATTTTGGGGGCGAACCAGTCAGGCGCCGTCGACGACCACTTTCCCGAAGACGTCGCCTTGCTGGAAATAACGGTAGGCGTCTTGGGCCTCGTCGAAGGCGAACACCTTGTCGATGACAGGCTTAAGCCGATGCACCGAGATGGCGCGCAGCATGGCTTCGAGGTTGGTGCGATTGCCGACGAAGAGGCGGCTGATGGTGGCGAGGCTGCGCTGGTAGACCGGGCCGGGGATCTGCACCGTCCCGCCTTTCGCATCCTGTATGGTGAGAAGCACGATGCGCCCGTAAAGCGCGCAGGCGATCATCGATTGCGCGAAGGTCGGCGGGCCGCCGGTCTCGACGACGAGGTCGATGCCACCGGTTTGCTCGCGCACAGCTGCACCCCATTCCGGCATGTCGGCCGTCGAGACGACGAGGTCGGCGCCCAGCGCCCGCAGCCGGTCCAGCTTCTCGCCGCGCGAGCTGACGGCCACGACCCGGCAGCCGAGCAGCTTGGCGAATTGCAGCGCAAACAGCGCGACGCCACCTGAACCGATGACCAGAACCCACTGCCCGGGCTTCGGCATCTCGGCCGCCGTCACGGCATTCCAAGCGGCCAGGCCGGCACAGGTCAGTGTCGCCGCTTGATGCCAGTCGAGATGATCGGGAAGCCACACCGCCCATTGCTCGTCGAGCACCGCGTATTCAGTCAGCATCCCGTCCAGCGTGCAGCCAAGCTGGTCGATCAGCCCGGCATTGATGCGGCCATCAATCCAGCGTGCAAAATAGCTGCCGGTGATGCGGTCGCCGGCGGCAAAGCGGGTGACGGCATCTCCGACGGCAACGACTTCCCCAGCACCGTCGCTCAGCGGGATAACGCCTTGGCGCGGCGTCAGCGGATAGGTGCCGTTGAGGATCATCGTATCGCGGCGGTTGAGCGATGTGGCGCGGACACGCACGACGATCTCGTGCGGCTTCGGCGTCGGCTGCGTCCCGTCGCGCATCACCAGGCACTTGGTCACGCCGGTTCCTTCAAGACGGTAACTACGCATTCGCCCCTCGCTGATATATAGACTGATCTACATATTATATAGACCGGTTGTCATATTCGAGGCAAGGCCTATAATGCTCATTCCTGACAGAGGTTGACATGGCGAACGACACCCGCACCCGCATACTCGAGACGACGGCGCTGCTGCTAAGGCAGCGCGGCTACCACGGCACGTCGCTCAACGACATATTGAGCGCCTCAGGCGCACCGAGAGGCTCGCTCTACTTCCACTTTCCGGGCGGCAAGGATCAGCTGGTCGTCGAGGTTACGCGCGATAGCGTCGCCGATGTGACGCAGAGGCTGGACGCCGCGCTCGCTGCCGAAAAAGATCCGGCGGTGGCGGTCCACCACATCTACCAATCGGTCGCGCGCATGCTGGAAGACAACCAGTTCACGCTCGGTTGCCCGATCGCGCCCGTGGTGTTGGATTCGCCGACCGACATGCCGGAGTTGGCTGAGTTGTGCCGGTCGGCCTTCGAGCAATGGATAGGCCTGCTCAGGGCGGCCTTCGTCAGGGCAGGGGTGCCCGAGCGCCGCGCGCACGCGCTGGCGCTGCTGGTCGAATCATCGCTGGAAGGGCTGATGGTGATCGCACGCGCCACCCGCGACCGCGCCCCGGTGCTGGCGGTAGCCGATGAGGTCGCGGCGCTGATTGAGGGGGCATTGCCGGCGAAAGAGATCGCAGTCACGGCGCATTGACGTTTCGCGCTTCCACGGCATCGAGGCCAGCGCGGAGCCCTGCCGAAGGGCCGACGCTCCAGCTCTGCAATTCACGTTCTGCGCCGACGCCGAAGAAACGGTCAGGGGTATGCTTCCGCTTGCTTTGGAATCGGACCGCCTCTCATCCTCCGTCCCATCAACGAAAAAGGGCGACCTCTCGGCCGCCCTTTCCGTACATGAAGGCTGATGGGTTGGATTAGAAATCCATACCGCCCATGCCGCCCATGCCGCCGCCGCCCATGCCGCCAGGCATGCCGCCGCCAGCCGACTCCTTCTTCGGAGCCTCCGCAATCATGGCTTCGGTGGTGACCAGCAGGCCGGCGACCGAGGCCGCGTCCTGCAGAGCCGTGCGCACAACCTTGACCGGATCGACGATACCCATGGCGATCATGTCGCCATATTCGCCGGTCTGGGCGTTGTAGCCGAAGGTCGCGCCCTTGTTCTCAAGGATCTTGCCGGCAACGATCGATGCTTCCGCACCGGCGTTGGCCGCGATCTGACGGGCCGGAGCCTGCAGCGCGCGACGCACGATGCTGATGCCGGCGGTCTGGTCGGAGTTGGCGCCGGTTGCCTTGATGCTCAGCGAAGCGCGCAGCAGTGCGACGCCGCCGCCGGGAACGATGCCTTCTTCGACGGCCGCACGGGTCGCGTTGAGGGCGTCATCGACGCGGTCCTTCTTTTCCTTGACTTCCACTTCGGTCGCACCGCCGACGCGGATGACGGCAACGCCGCCCGCCAGCTTGGCGAGACGTTCCTGCAGCTTCTCCTTGTCGTAGTCCGAGGTGGTCTCCTCGATCTGCTGCTTGATCTGGGCGACGCGGCCCTGGATCTCGGCCTTCTTGCCGGCGCCGTCGACGATGGTGGTGTTCTCCTTGGAGATCGACACCTTCTTGGCGCGGCCGAGCATGTTCAGGCCGACATTCTCGAGCTTGATGCCGAGGTCTTCGGAGATGACCTGGCCACCGGTGAGGATAGCGATGTCTTCCAGCATGGCCTTGCGGCGATCACCGAAGCCAGGCGCCTTGACGGCGGCGATCTTCAGGCCGCCACGCAGCTTGTTGACGACGAGCGTGGCCAAGGCCTCGCCCTCGACGTCTTCCGAAATGATGACCAGCGGCTTCGAGGTCTGCACGACAGCCTCGAGGATCGGCAGCATGGCCTGCAGGTTGGAGAGCTTCTTCTCGTGGAGAAGAATGTAGGCGTCTTCCAGATCCGCAACCATCTTCTCGGCGTTGGTGACGAAGTAGGGCGAGAGATAACCGCGGTCGAACTGCATGCCTTCGACGACTTCGAGCTCGGTCTCGGCGGTCTTGGCTTCCTCGACGGTGATGACGCCCTCATTGCCGACCTTCTGCATCGCTTCCGCGATCATCGAGCCGACCGAAACGTCGCCATTGCCGGCGATGGTGCCGACCTGGGCAACCTCTTCCGAGGTCTTGATCTTCTTGGCGTTCTTGATCAGCGTCGCGACGACGTCGGCGACGGCGAGGTCGATGCCGCGCTTGAGGTCCATCGGGTTCATGCCGGCGGCAACCGCCTTGTGGCCTTCCTGGACGATCGACTGTGCCAGAACGGTCGCGGTCGTGGTGCCGTCGCCGGCGATGTCGTTGGTCTTCGAAGCAACTTCGCGGACCATCTGCGCGCCCATGTTCTCGAACTTGTCTTCAAGCTCGATTTCCTTGGCGACGGTGACGCCGTCCTTGGTAATGCGCGGTGCGCCGAACGACTTGTCGATGACGACGTTGCGGCCCTTGGGGCCGAGCGTGACCTTCACCGCGTCGGCGAGGATGTTGACGCCGCGCAGCATGCGCTCACGAGCGTCGCGGGAGAATTTTACGTCTTTGGCAGCCATTTTTAGCTCCTGGCAGGGGCTTGGATTGAGCCCGAAGATTTAAATGAGGGTGAGGCCGATATTCAGCCGATGATGCCCATAATGTCGGCTTCCTTCATGATCAGAAGGTCTTCGCCATTGAGCTTGACTTCGGTGCCCGACCACTTGCCGAACAGGATGCGGTCGCCGGCCTTGACGTCCAGCGGGACGAGCTTGCCGGCTTCGTCACGGGCGCCGGAACCGACGGCGATGATCTCGCCTTCCTGCGGCTTTTCCTTCGCCGTGTCGGGGATGATGATCCCGCCCGCGGTCTTGGATTCGGATTCGACCCGACGAACGACCACGCGGTCATGAAGCGGGCGGAACTTCGACTTTGCCATTTTTTATTCCTCGATGAGAATGGTGAGAACAGTTCCTCCGTCCGGCGGCGCCGGACATGGTTAGCACTCATCTTGGGGGAGTGCTAACGTGGCGCTGAAATAGTCTGGCAACTCGCGCGAGTCAAGGCGCCCGGTGAGCATCATCAGAACAATTGCTTCAAACGGATGCTTCAAACAGATACTTGACCAAGTCAACTAAATGGCTGATCTTACCGGCAGGAGGATGCCATGACCATTCATCATCACCCAGGCAAGGAGCGGATCGACGCGGTGCGAGCCTTCAACCGCTTCTATACCCGCCAGATCGGGCTGCTCGACGAAGGGCTGCTGAAAAGCACCTTCTCGCTGACCGAGGCGCGGGTGCTCTATGAACTGGCGCATCGCGATGGCCTGACCGCCACGGACCTTGGGCGCGATCTCGGCCTCGATCCCGGTTATCTCAGCCGGCTGCTGAAGAAATTCGAGGAACGTCATCTGGTCGAGCGCGCCACGATCGAGGCGGATGCAAGGCGTTCGTCGATCGCCCTGACCAAGGCCGGGCGGCAGGCTTTCGCGCCGCTGAACCAGGGCTCGCACGACCAGGTCGCGGCATTGCTCGACCGGCTTTCGGTTCCCGAACAGGACAGGCTGGTCAAGGCCATGCAGACGGTGCAGCGTCTGCTGGGCGCGACCGCCGAACCCAACATTCCCTACACGCTGCGGCCTCTGCAGGTCGGCGACATCGGCTGGATCATCCATCGCCAGGGCCTGCTCTACGCGCAGGAATATGGCTGGGACGAAACCTATGAGGCGCTGGTCGCTGAAATCCTCGGCACATTCGTCAAATCCTTCGATCCGAAATGGGAACGCAGCTGGATCGCCGAGCGGGAAGGCGAGGTCGTCGGCTCCGTCTTCGTCGTGCGCCAGTCGGACGCGGTGGCGAAATTGCGCCTGCTCTACGTCGAGCCCTCGGCGCGAGGTCTCGGCATCGGCAAGCGGCTGGTCGAGGAATGTATCGGCTTTTGCCGCGCCACGGGTTACAGGACACTGACGCTGTGGACCAACGACGTGCTCGCCGCCGCCCGCCACATCTATGAGTCTGTGGGCTTTAAATTGACCAACGAGGAGTGCCACCATTCCTTCGGCAGGGATCTGGTCGGCCAGAACTGGAACCTGGAACTGTAGCAGCGCTTCCGGCGCTTCGGCGTCGGCCTGCCGTGCCTCACCCTTTGATCGGTATCCAGATTTCCAGCCCGCCATTGCCGCTGCGCGGATCAAATTCGGGGCCGTAACGCTCGAATTCCGGCGCATCGGCGATCTCGTGCCCAGAGGCTGGCAGCCATTTGTTCCAGATCGTGTTGACCGTGCGGCGGATGGTCGAGATATGGTCACGATGGGCGAACACGCCGTATTTCTGCGCCGGCACGCGCACACGCCAAAACTCCCTCGGCAGGTCCGAAAAATCGGACACTTCGACGCCAGCGATGTAGTCGAAATTGCCGGCGTTGTCGCCGTTGACGCAGACGCCATAGGCGACGTCGCCGATCTCGCCAGGAATGTCCTTTTAAATGTAACGTTATTACATCACGAGGTCTATATGGCTCCTTCTGACAAGACTTATTGCGCTGTGATTGGCGGAAAACTAGGGTGGCTGACTGATGGTCCCCGAGTCGCAAGGCAAGGGGTGAAAAGGGAACACGGTGAGATCCTTTGGATCGAGGCCGTGGCTGCCCCCCGCAACTGTAAGCGGCGAGCAAAATCCGAAATGCCACTGGCCGGCAAGGCTGGGAAGGCAGGATGGCGCAAAGACCCGCGAGCCAGGAGACCTGCCATCAGCATGAGTTGACCGGACGGGGTGTGCCGGGAGGAAACGTGGACATCGGTCGTGTCGGCCGGTGCCTGGTAAGCGCGGTGAGCCTTTCGGTAGCGGCGGGCGACCGCCTCGCCATCATCGGCCCCAACGGCGCCGGCAAGACGACGCTGCTGCGCATGCTATGCGGTACGCTGCGGCCAAGCGCGGGAGATGTGAGATTTTCCGGACGCCGGCTGGAGAGGTTTTCGGCCGCCGAGCGGGCACTGCACATGGCGGTCGTTGGCCAGACCGATCAGCCTGATCCGCGGCTTGCCGTGATCGACTACGTCGAGCTTGGGCGCGTCCCGCATGCCGGCTTGCGTCGGTGGAGCGAGCAACGCGACATCGTCATTGAAGCACTTCGCAGAACCGGCCTGCTGCCGCTGCTCGGCCGCACGATCGGCTCGCTATCCGGTGGCGAGCGGCAACGCGCCCAGTTGGCGCGCGCCATCGCCCAGGAGCCCAAAATCCTGTTCCTCGATGAACCGACCAATCATCTCGATCCGCGCGCCCGCAGCGACCTTCTCGAACTCGTATCGCAGTTTGGCATGACCGTCGTGGCGGTGCTTCAATGATCTGTCGCTTGTCACGCCATTTGCCACCAGGGTCGCGGTGATGAACGAGGCCCGCCTGCAGGCACTTGCCAGTCCGCGCGAGGCGCTGACCAAGAAGTTGATCCGCGAGATTTTCGGCGTTGACGTGCTTTGGCTGCGCCATCCCACCGAAGACCGCGAACTCACGGTCTTCGACGTTCCGAACCGCGCCTCTTCACATCCCGATTTGACCAAGGAGCAACATCCGTGAAACGCCTCGTACTGTCTTTTGCCTCCCTCCTACTTGCCCAGACCGCCTTCGCTTTCCCGGTAACCGTTGATAGCTGCGGCACGCCGCTGACGTTCGACGCCGCGCCGAAGCGCGCCGTCATCCAAGATCTGAACATGGCGGAGATGGCCTTCGCGCTGGGGCTGCAACCATCGATCGTCGGCCTGACCGGCATCACCGGATGGTATAAGGTCGGTCCGGAATTCAAGGCCGAGCAGGGCGCGATCCCGGAACTCGCGCCGAAATACCCGACCCTCGAAAACCTCGTCGCCGTCGAGCCCGATTTCTTCTTCGCCGGCTGGTATTACGGCATGAAGCCTGGCGGCGAGGTGACGCCCGATACGCTGGCCCCGCACGGTATCAAGACGCTGGTGCCGACGGAAAGTTGCGTCCATCTCGACCAGAACCGCCCCGCAGCCTCGATGGACCTGCTCTATGGTGATGTCGAAAAGCTGGGCAAGATTTTTGGCAAGGAGGCGGAGGCGGGAAAGCTTGTTTCGAACTGGAAGGCGCAGCTCGCCGATATCACGGCAAAGATCGGCGACCGCACGGGAACGCGTGTGTTTCTTTACGACTCCGGCGAAGACAAACCCTTCACATCAGGCAAGTTCGCGATCCCCAGCGCCATGATCGCCGCAGCCGGCGGCGACAACATCATGGCCGACATGCCGACGAGCTGGGGCAATACGGATTGGGAGACGGTGGCGGCCCGCAATCCGCAATTTCTTATCCTGCTCGACTACCAGGACGGCGGCTACAGAAAACTGCTCGATTTCCTGAAAGCTCATCCGGCGATGAAGGAGACTGAGGCGGTCAAAAATGAGCACTTCATTGCGCTGCGCTATGCCGAACTGACGCCTGGGCCTGCCAACATCGAGGCGATCGGCAAGATCGCCAGGGCGATGCACCCGGAAGCTTTCTGAGCTTGCGCCAGAGAGCGTTCGAATTGGCGATGACAGCAGGAGCAGCAGCGATTGCCGCTCTTGCTCTGCTGTCGATTGCCTATGGATCGACGGTCATCGCGTTGAGCGACGTGATTGCTGCGCTCGGACATGCCGCCGGGCTGGACGGAGACATCGTGTCCGGTCCGGCCGGCAAGATCCCGATTGCCAAGATCGTCCTCGATCTTAGGCTACCGCGCACGATTATGGCCATCTGTGTCGGCGCCGGGCTGGGCGTCATCGGCGCGCTGCTGCAGACGGTAACGCGCAACGACCTCGCAGATCCGTTCTTGTTCGGCCTGTCGTCCGGAGCCGCGGCCGGCGCGGTTTCCGTCATCACCATTTTTGGCGACCATTTCGGTATCTGGACGTTGCCGGTCGCGGCCTTCACGGGCGGCGTATTGGCCGCCGGCATCGTGCTTTTGCTGGTTTCGCGGGTGAGGGGGCAAGGCCCCGAACGGCTGATCCTCGCCGGGCTTGCCGTCTCGTTCATGTTCACCGCCTTGACTAACTATCTCGTCTTTGCCGGAGACCAGCGCGCCGCTCACTCGGTGTTGTTCTGGACGATGGGCGGGCTCGGGCTGGCCCGTTGGGACAATATCGAGCTGGCTGCTCTGGGCGCAGGCACCATCCTTGTTTATGGACTTTGGAACCACCGCCGGCTCGACGCTTTCCTGGCCGGCGAGAATGCCGCTGAAAGCCTCGGCGTCCCGGTTGCGCGGATGCGCAGGATGACATTTCTCGTCGCCGCTTTCTCGACGGCGATCCTTGTCTCGGTCGCAGGCGTCATAGGTTTCGTTGGCTTGATGATCCCACATCTGTCCAGGACCCTGGCCGGCCCGCTTCATCTGCGCCTGATTGCAAGCTGCGCCCTCTTCGGAGCGGTGCTGTTGCTGGCAAGCGACCTTCTCGCGCGCACGCTGCTGCCGCCGCAGGAACTGCCGATCGGCATCATCACCAGTTCGGTCGGCGCTTTCTTCGTGGTCACGATGCTCATTCGCAATCGCTCATGATGTGACTGCCATGCACACTTACCGGCTTCTGGCACAATCCGGCTCCTTGAATTATGAGCACGCTTATTATATATGTCGCTCATGGTTTCCGACGGCATCGACAGATTGGGCTTTTTGATCCACGACGTGCAGCGCCTGATGCGCAAGCGCTTCGAGGCGCGCGCTAGTGGTTTCGGCCTTTCTTCGGCGCAATGGCGGCTTCTGGTCCGTGTCGCCAAGGAGGCGGGTGTCGCGCAGGCGCGGCTTGCCGAGCTTCTCGAAATCGAGCCGATCAGCGTCTCGCGCCTTGTCGATCGCATGGAGGAGGGCGGCTGGATCGAGCGCCGTCCCGACGCAACCGACAGACGAGTGCGCATGATTTTCCCGACCGCCAAGGCGAACGCAGCCTACGCCCACGTCAAGAGCCTTGCCGGCGAGGTGTATGAGGAATCGCTCGTTGGCGTTTCGCCGGAAGATCGCCGCGTCCTGGTCAAGGCGCTGGAGACAATGGTGCAGAATCTTGCGGATGGTGAGACGCCGCCCTCGGAAAAAGTGAAGAATACGGAAGGCGCAGCAGCATGAACGCGGTAGCCAAAGTAGATAAGAATGCGGCCAAGCTGGAGATGGAAGCTCCCGCGAAGCCGGCGGCAGCTCCGGTAACGGTCGCTCCGCAGGTAGCTCCGGCGCCAGTGGCGCCGAAGAAGAAGCGTCGTGCCGGCCGCTTCCTTTTGATGTTTGTGCTGCCCGCTGCGTTGATCGCCGGCGGCAGCTATGTCTGGGTGACCGGCGGCCGCTATCAGGAGACCGAGAACGCCAATCTGCAGCAGGCCAAGGTGTCGATAGCCGCCGATACGGCGGGCCGCATCGTTCAGGTCGACATTTTCGACAACCAGTCTGTCAAGCAGGGCGACGTGTTGTTCGCTATCGATCCCGAGCCCTACCGGATCGCATTGGCCCAGGCCGACGCGGCGGTGGCTGGCGCACGGCTCAATGTCGAGCAGCTGCGTGCGGCCTACAGCCAGGCGCTGGCGCAGGAGAAGTCCGACGAAAGCCAGGTCCAGTACGCGCAGTCGCAATATGACCGCGCCGCCGACCTTGCCCGCAAGGGCATCAACGCCAAGTCGTCTCTGGACGAAGCCAAGAACGACCTCGACAAGGCGAAGCAGCAGCTGGCCATGGCCCAGCAAGGGATCGCCAGCGCCAAGGCGGCACTTGGCGGCAATCCCGACATCGAGACCGACAAGCATCCAACGGTAATGGCGGCGCTCGCCGCACGCGACAAGGCGGCCTACGATCTGGTCCAGACCACGGTCAAGGCACCTGCCGACGGCATCATCAGCCAGGCCGGTTCGTTCAAGGTCGGCCAGTATGTCGGTTCGGGCACGCCGCTGTTTTCGCTGGTCGAGACCGGCGACACCTGGGTCGACGCCAATTTCAAGGAAACCCAGCTCACCAACATGAAGCCAGGCCAGAAGGCCGAAATCATGGTCGATACCTATCCGGGCAAGACGTTCGAAGCCACCGTCAAGGCGATCGGCGCCGGCACCGGGGCCGAGTTCTCGCTGCTGCCCGCGCAGAACGCGACCGGCAACTGGGTCAAGGTCACGCAGCGCATTCCGGTCCGCCTGGAATTGACCGATGCCGACGCCAAGACGGCGCTGCGCACCGGCATGAGCGCGACGGTCACGGTGGACACCGGCGTTTCCCGCGGGCTGCCGAGCATTTTCCACAGCGCGACGGCAGGCGAGGCCAAGTAAAGAGGCCGAACAGCGGCCGCATAGCAAACAGCGAGATGGATGCAGGATTGGTCCGAGGGAGACGCAGGAAAAGTTGAATGCGTAGACGCGCTGCGCTGTAGCCTGCCTGAGCAGACAACGCGCGCAGGATCTTCGGTCCTCAGGTTTCCGGGCGGCAGGCGCCCGCTTTGTCGAGACGCTCAGTCGATGTAACCCCCACATCGATGCTCGCGTCCCACCGCGATGAGGGTCTCTCTACAGCGGGGCCTCGCCGTCCGGAAACCTAATGTACACGTTTTTGTTACCTGCTGGAAGTTTTACGTCATGAGCAGCCCAGAACCCTTTCGCGAAGTGCCGCACCGCGGCCTGATCACAGTTGCGCTCATGCTGGCGACGATCATGCAGGCGCTCGACACGACGATCGCCAACGTTGCGCTGCCGACCATGACCGGCGATCTCGGCGCCTCCCCCGACAACATCAACTGGGTGCTGACCTCCTACATCGTTGCCGCCGCGATCATGACGCCGGTGACCGGCTGGCTTGCCGACCGCTTCGGTCGCAAGGAACTGTTCCTGACGGCGGTGGTCGGCTTTACCGTCTTCTCCATGCTGTGCGGCATCGCCTGGAGCCTGGAGACCATCGTTCTCTTCCGGCTGATGCAAGGCGTCTTCGGTGCGGCCATCGTGCCGCTGTCGCAGACCTTCCTGCTCGACATCAACCCTAGGGAACGCCACGGCCAGGCCATGGCCATCTGGGGCGCCGGCATCATGCTGGGACCGATCCTTGGCCCGACGCTGGGTGGCTGGCTGACCGAGAATTTCAACTGGCGCTGGGTGTTCTTCATCAACCTGCCGGTCGGCATCATCGCCTTCCTCGGCATGGCCGCATATCTCCCCAGCGTTGCCCGGCGGGTGCGCAGCTTCGATTTCTTCGGCTTCGCCATGCTCTCGCTCGGTGTCGGCGCGCTGCAACTGATGCTCGATCGTGGCGGTGAGGTCGACTGGTTTTCCTCGATCGAGATATGGATCGAGCTTGGTCTTTCCATCACCGGCTTCTGGGTATTCACCATTCACACGTTGACGGCGGAGCACCCCTTTATCGACCCGAAGATCTTCCTCGATCGCAATTTCGTCACCGGGCTGGCGTTCATTTTTGTCATGGGCGTGCTCATTTTGGCGAGCATGTCGCTGCTGCCGCCAATGCTGTCGACCATCTTCGGCTATCCGACCCTCACTATCGGCATCGTCCTGGGGCCGCGCGGTGTCGGCACGATGATCGCGATGCTGTTCGTCGGGCGGATCATGCACAGGATCGATGCCAGGATCCTCGTCGTGATCGGCTTCCTGCTGACCGCGCAATCGCTCTACACGATGTCGAGCTTTTCGCCGCAGATGGACAACTGGCTCATCCTCAGCTCCGGCGTCATCCAGGGCCTTGGAATGGGAATGGTGTTCGTGCCGCTGTCCACCGTGGCCTTCGCCACGCTCGACGCACGCTTCCGCACCGATGCCACGGCGTTGTTCAGCCTGGTGCGCAATCTTGGCTCGTCGATCGGCGTGTCGGTGGTGACGGTTCTGCTGGTACGCAACACACAGATCAACCACGCTGAGCTCTCGGCCTATATCAATCCGTTCAATCCCAACCTCTGGGCGGCGTCGCCGGCAGCGGCGGGCGGCGATCCGACGGCGCTGTCGCTGATGGATGGCATGGTCAATATCCAGGCGATGATGGTCTCCTACGTCAATGACTTCAAGCTGCTGATGATGATGACACTGCTTGCCGTCCCGTTTGTTTTCCTGCTGCGCAAGCCAAAGGCTGCGCCGCCCGCCGGTGGAGCGCCTGCCGCGCATATGGACTAAGTCTCACGGCTCCGGCAACCGCGACTGGCTCACGGCTTCCGTTGCCTGTGCCGGTCGGGTCGGCATTAAGCCGGTTCACCTGCCATTAGTATATCCCGACCAATATGCACTCGCTTTTGGGTTGAAGGCGAGCCTCCTTTGCTTGCCTCAAGCATCAGCGGGAGGAACTGTGTTTGGCCACGAAATCATCCAGGCAAACCGCCGAAGTGCCCGAATCCGCCAATTTGACGACGCTGGCACAACTGGCGACTGCCTCATATGAGGCGCTCGAGCGCGAGCTTCGCGCCACGATTGCAGCGCTTCAGGACCAGGCACTGCGGTTCCAGACCGCGATCGAGAACATCTCGCAAGGCATCTGCTTTTTTGACGCCGATGAACGGCTGATCCTGTGCAACCGGCGCTATGCGGAAATCTATCGCCTTGCGCCGGAGCAATTGCAGCCGGGTGCGGCGCTGCGCGAAATCGTCGAGCGGCGCGTCGCTGTCGGGACCTCGGCAATGAATGCGGACGCCTATCTGGCGTTGGCCCGGGCAGTCAATTCGGGCACTGCTTCGGGGAACTGGACAGCCGAGCTCGCCGATGGCCGGACAATTCAGGTCTGCCATCAACCGATGCCTGACGGCGGCTGGGTGGCCACGCACGAGGACATCAGCGAGCTCAGCGCCAACCGCTTGGTCGTCGACGAGCGTATCTCCTTGCAGACGCTGATCGACCTGGTGCCTGACTACATGTGGGTGAAGGACACCGAAAGCCGCTTCGTCGTCGCCAACCGAGCCATTGCGTCCGACAGCGGTCGAGACAGCACGAGCGACATGATCGGCCTGAGCGACTTCGACCTTCACGCGCCGGATCTTGCGCAGAAATTTCGCCTCATCGAGCAGCAACTGATGCGCGACGGACAACCGATGATCGACGAGGAGGAGTTCGTCGTCGATGCGTCAGGCACCGGCAAATGGTTCCTGTCGACGAAACTGCCGTTGCGCAACGTTCAAAACAACATTTTCGGACTCGTCGGCATTGCCCGCGACATCACTGCGCGCAAGCGGGCCGAAATCCTTCGCGACGGGCAGGCGCATATCCTCGAGATGATCGCAAAGAGCGCTCCCCTCGAAGACGTGCTCGAGCGGCTCATGCGTCTGGTCGAGTCCCAACTGGCGGGGATATTCGGTTCGGTCTTGCTGCTCGACAAGGATGGCAGCCACTTGCGCCACGCCGCCGCGCCGAGCCTGGCGAAAGACTACACCGACGCCGTCGACGGCGCCGCGGTCGGCCCTCGGGCGGGGTCTTGCGGAACGGCGGTCTATCGGCACGAGCCGGTGATTGTCGCTGACATCATGCAGGATCCGCTTTGGCAGGATTATCGCGAACTCGCGCGGCCGCACGGTTTGCGTTCGTGCTGGTCGACCCCGATCCTGTCGCATCAGGGCGCGGTGCTTGGCGTCTTTGCGATGTATTCGATGACGGTGCGCGAACCGACCGAGGCCGAGACCCGCCTGATCGATTTCACCACGCGCATCGCCGGGATCGCCATCGAACGCAAACAGGCTGAAGACCGGATCCACTTCATGGCCAATCATGACGTGCTGACCGGGCTTCCCAATCGCGCCTTGCTCGAGGATCGGCTTTCGCAGGCGGTCCTGTACGCCCAGCGATACGATCGCTGGGTGACGGTGGTGTTCATCGATCTGGACAATTTCAAATTTGTCAACGACACGCTCGGCCACAATGCCGGAGACGAGCTTCTGAAGATCGTCGCAAGTCGCATGGTCGACTGCGTGAGGGCAACCGATACCGTCGTGCGGCTTGGCGGCGACGAATTCGTCATCGTGCTTTTCGACCAGCCGGCGAACGTCGATCTCGTTTCCGAGACCTTGCAAAAGCTCAGGTCGGCACTCGCCGAACCGGTTCGGCTCGGAGCGCATCTTGTGCGGGCGACGGCCAGCATAGGCATTGCCAACTATCCGAAGGATGGGACTGATCCCGATACGCTGCTGGCAAATGCCGATGCGGCCATGTATCGCGCCAAGGAGTTCGGCCGCGACAATTTCCAGTTTTACGCTCCGGAGTTCAATACCCGGGCGCATGAGAAATTCGTGCTTCAGGAAGAGCTGCGAAATGCCTTGGCGCGTTCGGAATTCACGCTGCTCTACCAGCCGCAGGTGGACCTTCGGTCAGGTCGGGTTTTTGCGGTCGAGGCATTGATACGCTGGAACCATCCAACGCTTGGTACGATAATGCCGACGATGTTCATCCCGACCGCCGAGGAGACAGGTCTGATCGTACCGATCGGCGACTGGGTTCTGCATGAGGCCTGTCGGCAGAACAAAGCCTGGCAAGACGCAGGGCTGCCGTCCTTGACCGTTTGCGTGAATGTGTCGGCGCGGCAATTCAGGGAACGCAACCTGATCGATCGCATCGTCAGCGCGCTGAAGGACAGCGGTCTGGAGGCCAGGTACCTCGAACTGGAGGTGACCGAGAGCCTTATCATGCAGGATATCGACCTGGGGGTCGCGACCATGAACGCCCTGCAAAGCCTGGGTGTCCAGATCTCGATCGATGATTTCGGCACAGGCTATTCCAGCCTCAGCGCACTCAAGACCTTTCCCGTGGCGCGGCTGAAGATCGACAAATCCTTCATCAAGGATCTTGCCGCCGACGAGAACGACCAGGCTGTGGCCAGCGCGGTGATTTCATTGGGGCAAAATCTCAACCTGAGGGTCATTGCCGAGGGCGTTGAGACAGATGATCAGGTGGCCTTCCTGCGCAGGAACAATTGCGACGAAATGCAAGGCTATCATTTCAGCAGACCGGTTTGTGCGCAGGACATCGAGGAGTTGCTCGGCGGCCGCAAAGACTGACGGCTCGATCATCCGGCACGGACTCCGCCGACCAAAGGCGAAACCGTGCTATCTTCCGAGCACAAGGCACCAGTAGCGAAGCGTGTTGTCGCGGCCGTCGCGTACATAGGCGAGGCCGAAGCGGGTGAAGCGCGGGTCTAGCATGTTGCGGCGGTGGCCTGGCGAATGCACCCAGATATCGAACAGCTTCTGCTGGTCGAAGCGGCCTTCGGCGATGTTCTCGGCGGCGGCGCCGGCAATGCCATTGTCTTTGACGCGCGAGGCAAAGTCCTTGCCCCAGCCGGTGGTGTGATTCATGCGGCCGCGGCGCGCCATGTAGCCGGCCTGCTGCAAGGCCGCCTGTTCGAGACGAGGATCGGCGACAAGCGGTCCAAGACCGGCTGAGGCCCGAATGCCGCTCAGGGTGCCGGCCGCGGAAGCAGAGACACCGGCGCCTTCGCCGGTGGGCAGCACGGCGGTTGCGCAGGCGGCGAGCCCGGCAAGGGCGCCAAGGCCGGCAGCTCTGAGCAGCATGCGCCTGTTCAGGCTTGGTTTGCCTTCATAATTTTCAATTCTCGCAACGGTCATGCCCGCCTGACATAGCGGTGATCATGGCTTTTGCCGGGCAGGCGATTAGAATCTCGCTCAAGCCGACCCACAGCGCAACAAAAAGGGCCGAGCTCGCGGGTCGCAAGTCGCCCAGACTGTTCGTTGCGGACCAGCAAAGTTTGCCGCTGGGTCCCCGCCTTTTATCGTGTTATGCTAATATACCCTAAAGGCCGTCCTTGAAGGGAACGGAAATGTCCGCCATGTCAACGTTGACCCGGACTTTCATTGCCGCTGTTCTTGTCGGCTGCGCACTCGTCGTGTCGTCTGCCATCGGAGCGGGAGTTACCGAGGATGTCGTGACGGGAACGCGACTCGCGGAATTGCTCCGTGCGGGGCGAAGCATCATCTCGAACTATCAGACGCTCATCAATGATCCTGCTCTTGGCGACAAGCACCTCGACGGTGAGCGCATTACGAGAGAAGCCATCGCCGCATACTCAAAACACACCGGCCACGACCCGCTTTCGGGCGGATTGACCGAGCGCGACCGGCGTCTGCTTGAGGCCCAGATTGAGGCGATGCGAGAGGTGGTGGACGAACAGCAAGATAACATCAACCGCGCGGGAACCGCTTTCAAAGGCTTCGTGCCAGCGGTGTTTGCGCGTCTGATGAATGACAAGTTCGCTGCCAAGGCCGGCAACGAAGCTCGGGTGCGCGTGACCGCGCCAGAGCAACTCGTGCGCAACCGCAAATCGCTTCCGGACGCATGGGAAGCACGGATCATCGAAAGCGTCTTGCTGGATCCGCAGAGAGCAAAGGGAGAAGCCTACACGGAAGTCACCGAGGCGGATGGGCGCCCTGCATTTCGAATGCTGCTGCCCGAATACTATACTGGCTCGTGTCTTTCCTGCCACGGCGAGCCGAAGGGCGAGATCGACGTGACAGGATACCCAAAGGAGGGCGGCAAAGCGGGCGATCTGGGAGGCGCGATAAGCATCGTCTTGTTCAAATGAGCGCTTTGGAACAATCACCGCACCGCGTGGAAACGGTATCGGCGCCGGCGAGGCCCTTTGCGCGTCCCTTTGCCCATCTACCGATTTCGGCCCGCATAGCTGCGCTGACAGCGGCCGGCCTTATCAGCCTTATCGTATCGTCAATCTTTCTCACACAGGCACTTTATCGCAGTGCAGATCGAACTGCGGAGACCAAAGCATTTTTCGACGCCGCGTCCACTGCGGCTGCGGCGCACGCAACATTCGGCGAATTGCGATACTGGCTGACTGATCTGTCGGTTAGCTTGTTGATGAATTCCCAGCGTAATGCCGAGCAGGCGCGCGAGCGACTACTGGCACATCTGGACCGCCTTTCGAAATCATCACCGGATGCGGTCAGGGAAATCCGCGTTGAGATGGATGCCTATGTCAAAACAGCGCTGGAGGCGGCAGACAGCTATACTCAAGACAACCGCATCATCGGCAACACTCTCCTCGCCGAGGCGCGCACCCACAGCGCAAACGTGGATGCTGCGCTTAACAAACTCGTCGACCGAGCGAGCGCCGAGGCAGAAGCCGCTCGCAACGAGGTCGTAACGGAAACCCAGAAAACGGCGACTACTGCTGCCGTTCTGGTGGCCATCGTGGTGATGATCGGGTCACTTCTCACCATCCTTGTTCTTCGCTCGATCGTCGGACCGTTGCGGCGGCTGAACCGGGTAATCGGAAATCTGACGGAAGGACGCTACGACGTCGAAATACAGGCAGAGGGAGGGGACGAGCTCGGCGCGATGGCGCGGACGCTTCGGCTTTTCCGGGCGAGCGCAATTGCCAAGCAACGACTGGAGGATGAGGCGGAGCGGCAAAGACGGACGATCGGAGCGGCACTCGAGGCGATTTCTGACGGATTTGTCCTGTTCGATTCGGAGGACAAGGTCCTTCTTGCCAACAGCAAATACTGCGAAATCTTTCCCGACAATGACCGAGCTACTCTGCCGGGGCAAAGCCTTCAGGATATTCTGAAAAGACGCTTGGCGAGCGGGCACGTCGACCTTGAGGGCGCGTCGCCGGAGGAATGGATTGCGAAGAGGCTGCGCATCCAGAAGGATCCGGCAGGCTTCGTCCACGAGGGTCGCTTCGGAGAACGCTGGGTCCGCGTCAGCAAACGAAAGACCCCTGACGGCGGGACCGTCGCCGTTTACACCGACATCACGGAACTGAAGCAGAGAGAGGTCGAACTCGAGCGGGCCAAGAGTCATGCTGAAGCGGCAAATGAGGCCAAGAGCAGCTTCCTCGCGTCCATGAGCCACGAGCTGCGCACTCCACTGAACGCGATCATTGGCTACAGCGAGATGCTGATCGAAGAGGCGAGCGACCAGCAAATGAATGAGTTCGTGCCAGATGTGGAAAAGATCGCCGGGGCCGGTCGCCATCTCCTCGCGCTCATCAACGACATCCTCGATCTGTCGAAGATCGAGGCAAATAAGATGGCAAATTTCCTCGAGACTTTCGACGTCGCCGACTTGTTGCGCGATGTCCAGGCCACAGTCGCGCCACTGATGGCGAAAAACCGAAACAGTTTCGTTATGGACCTCGCGGGCGACCTCGGGAAGATGCATTCGGACCAGACGAAGTTGCGTCAGAACCTCTTCAATCTCCTCAGTAACGCAGCCAAGTTCACCGAGGGGGGCCGTGTAACACTGGCGATTCGACGCGAGAGGAGATCGGACGGCGACTGGCTGATATTCACAGTGTCCGACACCGGGATCGGGATGACGCCAAAGCAGCAAGAACGGCTCTTTGATGCTTTTACGCAGGCAGACGCCTCCACCACTCGCAACTACGGCGGGACGGGATTGGGCCTCAGCATAACCCGGAGTTTCTGCCGCATGATCGGAGGCGTTGTAACCGTTAAAAGCGAGTTCGGAAAAGGCTCGACTTTCACAATGGAGATTCCAGCCGAGTGCGACGAAGAACCTGGCGAGCAGAAACCCGCCGAGCCGCTGTCGTCGAGGCCCTCGGAGCAGGCGGTTCTGATCATAGATGACGAACCAGCCGCCCGAACTCTCATCGCCAGGTCCTTGGCTGAGGCGGGACTGGCATCAATCGAAGCAGCAAGCGGCGAGGAAGGCATAGCCGCGGCGCGAGCGCATCGCCCGGCCGCAATCGTTCTCGACATCATCATGCCGCATCAGGACGGCTGGTCAGTGCTGCGCTCACTGAAGGGCGATAAGGAGCTCTGCGAGATTCCGGTAATCCTTGCGACGATACTTGCAGATCGCGAACTCGGCCTCTCACTCGGTGCGGTCGAATACCTCACGAAGCCGATCGACACCCAGAAGCTTATACGAACAATAGAGGCTTGCGGCGGCGGCAACCGCGATGTGCTTGTTATTGACGACGATCAAGCCTCCCGCGACTTCCTTCGGCGTATCCTGATCAAGAAGGATTGGCGGGTTCACGAGGCAAGCGATGGCCTGCGCGGCCTCAAGCTGATGAAGCGGTTGTTACCGCGTCTGGTCCTGCTTGATCTGCTGATGCCCGAAATGGACGGGTTCCAGACCCTGAACGAGATGCAGCAGGTGCCCGAGCTTCAGAACATTCCGGTCGTCGTCGTGACTTCCAAGGATTTATCGGCGGACGAGCTCAAGTGGCTTCGCGACAGGGCGGTCGCGGTTGTAATCAAGGGCGCAAATAGTCGGTCTCAGTTGGTCGAGGCCCTCGAGCGCCAGATCTTCCCACTTGGGTCGACAGGTGCCAGCATTGCCGATCGCGGAACCACCCCCATGGCTGAAGGAAGCTAAAGATGACGAGGATCCTTCTCGTAGAAGACAACGAATTGAACCGCGACATGCTTTTGCGGCGGTTGTCACGGCGTGGGTTCGAAGTCCTCATTGCGGAAAACGGACAGTCGGGCGTGGAACTCACCGTTTCGGAAAGGCCCGATCTCATCCTCATGGATATGAGCTTGCCGGTCATGGACGGGTGGGAGGCGACCCGGCGGATCAAGGCTGATCCGGCCACCTCCGGGATCCCGATCATTGCGCTTTCTGCGCACGCGATGGCCAACGATCGCGAAATGGCACTCGAGGCAGGCTGCGATGACTACGATAGCAAGCCGGTGGACCTGTCGCGACTTGTCCAGAAAATTGAACAATTGCTTGCCGCGAATCGATGAGGCGCGGACCGACGGTTTGAAAATATGCCTGCTAAGAACAAGTTCCAACGCCATGCGATCGCCGTCCATCTGGCGCAACAGCTCGCCGGACCGGCGCGGGCAATCTCAGGATTTCAGGAGTTGCTAACCGAGCAGGTGCAGGATCTCGGTCTGGGCCACATGAGACCGGATCTAGAGAAGGTTGGCGCCGCTGCTTGCGAATTGAGTAGCCTGATCGACAGCTTGATCCACGGCAAAGCGGACAATCAGAACCGGGCAGGGGTCGAGATCGAGGCGAAACTGCGCCACGACTTGCGAACGCCGCTCAACGCCATCATCGGCTATTCCGAAATGATTCGTGAAGAAGCCGAAGAATTGCACGAATACGCGCTGGAAGAGGATGTCAGGGTGATGCTCGCCGCGGCGGCTGAGTTGCTGGCGCATGTCGATGCGATTGCCGGCCTCTCGCGCGCACCCGACAGCGAGGAACCGCGGACCACGGATCAGGCTGAGATCGATGTGGCAGGGCTCGAACGGGCACTGATCAAGGCAGAGCACGACGCAAGCTCCGGTCACGGTGGCCGCATACTTGTCGTCGACGACATCACCAGCAACCGCGGTCTCCTCTCGCGCCGCTTGCAACGTGACGGTCATCAGGTAGTCACTGCCGAGTCCGGTCCGTCGGCGCTGACTCACCTCGCGGAACACGAGTTCGACCTGGTTCTGCTGGACGTCCTAATGCCGGACATGAACGGCATCGAGGTGCTCTCGCGATTGAAAGCGGAGCGCCGATGGCGGCATATCCCTGTCATCATGATATCGGGGTTGGACGAAGTGGACGCGGTGGTCCGCTGCATCGAGGCAGGGGCCGACGACTACTTGCCTAAACCTTTCAATCCGGTCCTGCTGCGCGCCCGGATCAACTCGAGTTTGGAGAAGAAACGTTGGCTCGACCGCGAGCACCAGTATCTTCAGCGGATCGAGGCGGAGAAGCGGCGGGCTGACTCGCTTCTCCATGCGATCCTGCCCGGTCAGATCGTGGCACGGCTGCAACGGGGCGAAGAGTTCATTGCCGACCGGTTCGATGAAGTGACCATTCTTTTTGCCGATATTGTCGGTTTCTCGAGCATAGCGGCAAGGTTGCCGCCGTCGGACCTGATCAAACGCCTCGACGGGCTATTCAGCACGTTCGACGTCTTGGCGGAGAAGCATGCCGTGGAGAAAATCAAGACCATCGGAGACGCCTATATGGCTGCGGGCGGTGTTCCGGAACCGGCAGCTGACCATGCCGACAGGATCGTGGCACTGGGGAAATCCATGCTGGACGCGTTGAAGCCCTTAGCGTGGGGCAACGATGGTTTTCGGATCCGCATTGGCGTGCACACGGGACCGGTGATCGCGGGCCTGATCGGCCGGCATCGGTTCGTCTACGACGTCTGGGGCGAAACCGTGAATATTGCAAGCCGGCTCGAGTCCCAGGGCGTGGCCGACCGCATGCAGATTTCGGAGGCAACCAAGCAGGCCCTGCACACCTCCTGGAAGCTCGAACCGCGCTGTAATGTAGAACTGGCAGGTGTCGGCAGGATTGAAACCTATCTCGTTCAACACTGATCGGAACAATGGCTAACCCTCAGGGAATTTCGCGAAGCGATGCTTGGAGTCGCGACACCTCGTAAACGAACAGCATGCAGCATTGGCGTTCCACTTTCACCCGGAGCTACACCATGAACAGGCGTCAGAGTCTTCTATTTCTCGCAGGAGCATCGGCCGCGGCAGCCAACACAACCCTGTTGGGCGCCGCGGCCTTTGCGCAGGAGACCCAACCCTTCAAGCTCCCACCGCTCGGCTACGCGAACAACGCACTAGAGCCGCACATCGACGCGACCACGATGATGATCCATCACGACCGCCATCACGCCGCTTATGTGAATGCCTGCAATCAACTCGTGCCGCTTTGGCCCGAGCTCGCCAGCACGCCGATGGAGGCTATTCTGGCAGATCTGGGCAAGGTCCCGGAAGGCGTGCGCAACAATCTTGGGGGACATTGGAATCACACTCACTTCTGGGAGCTGATGACTCCCGGGGGCCCCAACCAGCCCGGTGGCGACCTCAACGCCGCCATAAGCAGCACCTTCGGCAGCTATGCGGGCCTGACCGAAAAGCTCACGGCGGTTGGCCTTGGCCGCTTTGGCTCCGGCTGGGTATGGCTTGTCGTGAACAAGGACAAGAAGCTCGACATCGTCAGCACAGCCAACCAGGACACGCCGCTCGAGCTAGGGGCGCGTCCGGTGATTGGCGTCGACGTCTGGGAACACGCCTATTATCTCAAGTATCAGAACCGCCGCGCCGACTACCTCAAGGAATGGTGGCGCGTGGTGAACTGGGACAAGGCCCTCGCCAACTTCAAGAAGTCGACCGGCTGAGGGGCCGCAGATCGCGACGCCTCGTCCCTTCAGCCGCAGCAGCCGGCCGCGTTCGTGGTCACAGCTGTTTTTTCAGCGTCTCGCGCGAATACCGAGCGGTTCGCCGGCTGGGGTAGCGCCTTCGGTTCAGACATCCCGGTTGCCAATTTCCGCGACTGGCTTGTCTGTCGTGTTCACACCTTTGATATGCCCCAAGCTGTGACCGAAGGGCAGCAACGGGTCCGAGACGCGACCTTCGCGGCATCATTGGCAAAGGTCCGCAAGTGGCGCAAACCAGCCCACGCTATGCTGGACGCGAAGGTCAGCTTTTTGGCCCAATCATCCCGAAAGCGGATCTCCGCTTCCGGCCCAAACGCGACGTTAGAGTATCTGCTCGGCAATGACAGCTTCTGGCGCTGTCCGTGCATTCCGATATTCGGCCGGATCCTATCCAAAGCGGTTGTCCAGCCTCGGATAGCAAGCGTCAGATTTTCACGATCGGCTAGGCCGCTGTGTCTAGCCTCGTTTCCGGCATCGGTGGAGCCTGGCCGACCCGGTCGTCCCCGGTATGTTCCCACCATCTGCCCAAGGCCTCGATGAGCGGCACAAGCTTGAGACCGGGCGTCGTGAGGTCGTAATCCACGCGTAGCGGATAGCCGGCATGCGCCGTTCGCCGCACAATCCCGGCGTCCTCCAGCTTGCGCAGTTCGAGAGCCAGAATGCGGTGCGACACGGTCGGGTTGTCACGCCTCAGATCGCTGAAGCGCTTGGTGCCGTCCTTGAGATAGTAGAGCAGCAAGGTGGGCCAGCGACCGCTGAGCACACGCATGGTCTCTTCGATCGGGCAGCGTGAGACGACATCTTTCATGGGGGGACCTGGTTACAGAATAGTGCGTAATTTACATGGGGCGACCAGCGTTTAGGGTCAAGTTTCGCTGCGCAGCGTAATCCCTAAATTATGGAAGAGACAAAGAAATGGAACCTATCCTCCTTTATGGCTTCCCGCTGGGAAGTTCGATGGGGCTCGTCGCTGCATTTGAACGCGTCGGACAGCCCTACCGCCTGTGTCGAGTCGACATGCTCACTGAAATGAAGAACGGCGCCTATGCCAGCATCAACGGCCGTCAGGAAACGCCGGTGTTGATCACCGACGAAGGCAGGGTGTTCACCGAGACCATGGCGATTGCCGCTTGGCTCGAAGCCCGCGATACGCAACGTCGTATCAGCTTTGAGCCTCGCTCGCCGGAAGCCGACCGGATGCACCAGCTGATGGCTTTCGTGAACACCGGCTTCACCGCCGCTTTCACCCCGCTCTGGGCCGCATATGAAATGGAATCGGCCGAGCCGGTGCTGCTGGCAACCTTGCGTGACTTTGGCCGCAAGGTCGTTACCAACCGCCATGACCAGCTCGAGGCGATGATCCTCGACACGGATTTCCTGGTCGGCGACCGGCTGACGCTTGCCGATACCACGCTGATCGGCGTGGCGCGCTGGGCGGAGTTCCACAAGGCGGTCGACGGCGCAGCTTATCCCAAGCTGGCGGCGTTGCGCCGCCGGATCGAAAGCGATCCGGACGTGCGATTTGCGCAGGCCATCGAGGATGGTGAAAAGCCGGCCGGGTCAGGCGCTTGCCTCGGTCACGTGCGGCTGGCCGAGGTGATCGATCGCTTCGCGGCCTAATCTGTTCGTTCAGCCGCCCGGCGCGCCCTGGCGCCGGGTGGTGGCGACAAGCGCGCCGAGATCGGCTATCATATCGCCGTTCTTGAAGTGGCAGCTGCGGGCGGCCATCCTGGCGGTGACCGCCCCGACACACGGGAGAAAGGTTATGGCTGGCTTTCATGTCATGGCGGACGCGCGTGGAATGCATGTACAGCCCACGGTGCGCCGCATCAGCACCGAGGATCTGATCGATGCGCTCCGTCTCGGCGTAGAGGATTTCTGGGCCAAGCCGTCGCATTATGTGTTCCTGTGCCTGATCTATCCGGTGGTCGGCCTGATCCTGACGCAGTGGACGTCGGGCTCGAATGCCATCCAGCTCATCTATCCGCTGATGTCCGGCTTCGCTTTGGTCGGTCCGTTCGCCGCTATCGGCCTTTACGAAATCAGCCGTCGGCGCGAGTTCGGCATGGATACATCCTGGTGGCATGCGCTCGACGTGCGCCACTCGCCGGCGCTGCCCGCGATTGCGGTCATCGGCATCATGCTGCTGGTACTGTTCCTGCTCTGGCTGTTCACCGCGCAATCGATCTACACCAGCCTGTACGGCAATCAGCCTCCGACCTCTATCGTCGGCTTTGTTCGCGAGGTGCTGACGACCAGCAAGGGCTGGACACTGATCCTGCTCGGCAACCTGGCCGGGTTCGCCTTCGCCGCGATCGTGCTGGCGACGACTGTCGTCGCCTTTCCGCTGCTGCTCGACCGCGATGTCGGCGCGGTCTCAGCAGTCGAGACGTCGGCGCGCGCAGTTATGACAAACCCGCTGCAGATGGCGCTGTGGGGCCTGATGGTCGCCGTGCTCCTGGTCATCGGCTCGATCCCGCTATTTGCCGGGCTTGCCGTCGTCATGCCCGTCCTTGGCCACGCGACCTGGCATCTCTACCGCAGGGTGGTCGAACCGGAGCGGGCACAGCAGGTCAGACGGCCGATGTAGGCCCGATCAGCGTTGCGCATCGGTTGCCATCTTGACGGCCAGCGCGGTCAGCACCGTGCCCATCATCCAGCGCTGGATCACCAGCCATAGCGGCCGCCCGGCGAGGAAGATGGCGATCGAGCCGGCCGTCACCGCGATGATGGCGTTGACGGTCAGGCTGATGGCGACCTGCGTGGCACCGAGCACCAGAAGCTGCGACAGCACGTGGCCCTTGCCGGGGCTGATGAACTGCGGCAGCAGCGACAGATAGAGCACTGCCACCTTCGGGTTGAGCAGGTTGGTCATCAGGCCCATGGCGAACAGCCTGCGCGGCCTGTCCTTAGGCAGTTCGCGGATCTGGAAGGGCGAGCGCCCGCCGGGCTTCACCGCTTGCCAGGCAAGCCACAGCAGATAAAGCGCGCCGGCAAGGCGCAGCACGTCATAGGCGAAGGGCACCGCGAGCAGCAGCGCGGTGATACCGAACGCCGCCGACAGCAGGTAGAATAAAAAACCGAGCGCCACGCCGCCCAGCGAAATCAGCCCGGCCTTCGGCCCTTGCGACAGCGAGCGCGAAATCAGATAGATCATGTTCGGGCCGGGCGTCAGCACCATGCCGAGGCAGACCAGCGCGAAGGCGAGATGGTTGGCGGGTTCAGGCAAGAGCGTATCTCCGGATGGGGACACTCACCACATGCTTCCCCCACCCGCAAGGGCATGAGGGCAGGAGCTTTTGCGCCAGCGCGCTGCGCCCCTCTGCCTTTACGTCGCTAATCCCATCGCCTTCAGCCGACGATGCGCAGGTTCGACAATTCGTTGGCGATTTCCTTGAAATTGTCGGACAGCGTCGCGCCCGTCGCATTCCAGAACAACTTGGCCGGCTTGCTCGGGTCGGCCGGATCCTTGCGGAAGCGCGAATCCGAGGAACACGCCTTCAGCGCATCGATCGCCTTCTTGTCGCCAGTATCTGTGGGCGACAGGTCGAGCGCCACCGTCATCACCAGAATGTTCGAATTCTTTGCATTGGCGCAGAGCGTTTTCATCTGCTCGTCGAGTGCTGCCGTGTAGTTGGCACCGGTATAGGTGGTCTTGCCGATATCGGTGCTGGTATTCATGAACAGGCGGGTCACGCTTCCAGATCCCGGATAGGTCAGGCCAGTGTAGCCGTAGGCGGCGTAGGTCGACCTGTTGTTGGCATAGCTGCCGTCGCTGACGGCGCTATAGGTATTGGCTCCGTCAGTCAGCACCACGACCACCTTGTCGTTGCCCCGCTCGCTGTTCGGCCGGCCATCGGTGAACGGTGGGTTGCTCGATACCGTTCGCCAGCCCCAGGCAATGCCCTCTGGTACGTTGGTGTTGCCGTTCGGCGCCATGGCGTCGATGGCGTCCTTGATCTCCTGCTTCTCTGCGTCCTGGCTGACGTCCTTCAACGGCGTGATCGGGTTGGTGGTGCAGGAGGAATTCGGCCCATCGCCCGCGGCTGCGGATTGCGAACCGTACGGTTTTACCAGGAAATATTTGCGCATGTCAGACTGTCGCTGGGAAGCGGTAGGACCGGCGACATAGGGCCAATCGGCCCACCAGTTGTTGCCGTAATTGTAAGACGTGCTGATGACGTCGTTGATGCCGTCACGGTTGAAATCGAGCCACAGAGTGCCAGCCTCATCCGGGGCGAACATCGGCACGAAAAGCGTGGCCGGCGCGGCTGTGTCGGGTGTGGTGTCGTCGACATTGTAGGGATATGGCCGTGCCTCGACGCAACCTTGCCAACTCGCATAGCGGCTCGTCGTATAGATATATTCCGGTGCGCTCCAATGGCCGTACTGGCAGGTGCCGTTCTTCTTGTATGTGTCGCAGACATATTGCTTCGAATTGGGTACCTCTTCGCGGCCCGATTCGACCGTCATGTCGGCGTAGAGGCTGAAACGCGTCAGCGGCTGGTCCTTGGTCTCGCCCCAGCCGGCGCCGCGCTTGTACCAGATGCCATTGAGCTTCTCGGCATATTTGTCCGGATTGTTGGCTGCACTCATCGTCGTCCAATCGAAATCCTCATGCTGGACCGGCGAGATGCCGTCCTGATCCATCCAGCCGTCCTGGTCGTGGGTAGGGCCGATATTGACCGAGGCCGCAAACGGCACGAGCGAAAACTGAACCGGTTTGGTGATCTGCTTCATCTGCTGCGCCTGAAGCGCCAGCGTATCGACAAGCTGCTTTGCGGCCGACTTCAGCAGGTCTATTCGCTTCTCGCCGGTGCCGGAGCCGAGATCGGTCATTGAGCCGGAATTGTCGAGCACAAGCGCGACTTCGAGGGTGTTCTTGAGGCGGAGTTCCGAACATTCGGTGAAGGTCGTGTCGCTTGCCGTGCCGCCGATCAGCAGGCTGGCGGCCGGTAGAAAATAGGGGTGGAAGGTGAGGCCGGCGCAGAGCTTCAAGGTGCCGCCGCCGGCATTGTTGTTGGGCAGCGTGACGGTCAGCACTGTGTTCGCCGGGTCGATACGTGCGAGATTGGTTTCGAAAAATGTCTTGGCGTAGGCCTTGACGTCGTCGTCGCTGGCGCCGGCGACGATCTGCTGGGCGGCGGCGAGGCCGGCCGCATCAAGTGCGTTCAGCGTTTCGTGCTTTTGGCGCAGCAACTCCCCGTAATCGACACTGAGCGCCAGACCGGCCATCAGCGGCACAATGGTGATTGCAGTCATTAAGGAGTAGTTGCCACGTCTGTCGTGGCGGAATTTTCCGATTATTGCCTTCAGCATTCCCGCCCCGCCCTATTTTTCCCGGACGATGCCACGCATTTTTAAATTTCCGATTGCTAAAATACGTCCAAGGTCGGTACGGTTTTTCAATCCCCGTTAACCACACGTCCGCAATCGGCAATGCCGGTCCGCGCTCTCCGCGGCAAAGTCCCTAAAAGCGGATAAGGCGCTGGAAAAGAAAAGCTTTCGCCATCACTTCCCCGCCGGCGCCCCGGGCGGCAATCTTGCGGGCACAACGAAAGCTGGTGACAGAGCGAAGCGCTTCGGTTAATCCGGGCCGGCCGCTACGGACCGTCGGTCGCGGCGCTTGCAAGCATCATGGTACAGGGACAACGGCATGGCGGATTCGCCCGACATCATCGGTTCGCTCGCAGACCTGTCGGGAGCCTATTCAGCCATCCTGTGCGATGTCTGGGGCGTGGTGCACAATGGCGAATGGCATTTCCCCGCGGCTGCTGCCGCGCTGATCACTGCTCGCGCGGCGAAAATACCTGTCGTGCTGATCACCAATTCGCCGCGCCGCAGCGCCGACGTGGTGGCGCAGATGAACGCTATCGGTGTTCCTTCCGCCGCCTACGATCGTGTCGTGACGTCCGGCGACGTGACCCGCGACCTGATCGCCGACGGGCCGCGAAAGATCTTCCATATAGGCGCCGATCGAGATTTCACGCTCTATGATGGTCTCGACGTCGAGCTTGTCGAGGAGTTCGAAGCATCCGGCGTGGTCTGCACCGGCTTGTTCAATGACGAGGTGGAGAAGCCGGAAGATTATGCCGATCTTCTGCGGCGGCTGCGTGCCAGGAACCTGCCCTTCATCTGCGCCAATCCCGACGTCGTCGTCGAGCGCGGCGAACGCATGATCTGGTGCGCAGGGGCTTTGGCCCGCGAATACGCGCAGCTTGGCGGGCGCACCCTGATCGCCGGGAAACCCTATGCGCCGGTTTATGAGGTCGCCATGAAAGAGATCGCCGTCATTCTCGGCCGCACGGTCGAGCGTTCGCAAGTTCTGGCCATCGGCGACGGCATGATGACCGACATCAAGGGCGCGGCCGATAATGGCTTCGATGTGCTCTACGTATCGGGCGGCATCCATGCCCGCGATTACGGTGAAGCGCTGCAGCCAGACCCGGCCAGGCTCGCGGCCTTTCTCGAAAAATACGGCTACAGGCCGGTCGCGGTGATTCCCAGACTGCAATAAGTTCAGGCCCAGACTGCAATAGGTTCAAGCTATGACGGCAATGTTCGAACGCATTTCCGCAACCGCACCGCTGCCGGCCCATCTGCGTGGCGGCGTGGTGGCGATCGGCAATTTCGACGGCGTCCACCGCGGCCATCAGGCGGTGCTCGAACGCGCGCGCGCCGAAGCGGAGCGTCGCGGCGTACCTGCCCTGGTGCTGACCTTCGTGCCGCATCCGCGAAAAGTGTTCAGGCCGGACATGCCGCTGTTCGTGTTGACGCCACCGCCGATGAAGGCGCGGCTGCTGTCGCATCTGGGCTTTGCGGCGCTGGTCGAGCAGCCGTTCACACGCGAGTTCGCCTCCTTGTCGGCGGAGGCTTTCGTCACCGGCGTGCTCGAGCGCAACCTCGGCATAAGCCACGCCGTCACCGGCTTCGATTTCCATTTCGGCAAGGACCGCCAAGGCGGCCCGGCCTATCTGATGGCGGCCGGCGAGCGCCACGGCTTCGGCGTCACGCTGGTCGATGCCTTCCGCGACGAAAGCGCCGAGGTGGTGTCGTCGAGCCGCATTCGCACGCTGCTGTGCGAGGGCAATGTGGCCGAGGCCGCCGGCCTGCTCGGCTACCGTTTCACCGTCGAGGCGGAGGTGATCGGCGGCCAGCAGCTCGGCCGGACACTCGGCTTTCCGACCGCAAACATGAGGCTTTCGCCGGAAGCCACCCTGAAGGACGGAATTTATGCAGTCCGCTTCCGCCGCGCCGACGGCTCGCTTCATGATGGCGTCGCCAGCTTCGGCCGCCGGCCGACGGTCGACGACAATGGCGCACCATTGCTGGAGACTTTTGTGTTCGACTTTTCCGGCGACCTCTACGGCGAGATTTGTGCCGTGTCCTTTTTCGGCTACCTGCGTTCGGAGGTGAAGTTCGACGGGCTTGATGCGCTGGTCGCACAGATGAAGCGCGACGAGGCCGAGGCGAAGGCACTGCTCGCCGGCGTCAGGCCGCTTTCCGGGCTCGACGCGGCCATAGCTTTCTGAATCTACTTTTTCAGCGCCAAGCCGACGGCAATGAAGGTCCAGCCTTGGAAAATCAGGTCGACGGCCAGGAACAGGCCGAGCACCCACACGCTGTTGACCGGCCAGCCCATGGCGATGACCAGTCCCGCCAGCGCGCTGATGATGCCGGCCGCGACCACCCAGCCCCAGCCCGGCTGCGGCCGGTGGCTGTAGCCGACCCAGGCCCTGAGCACGCCTGAAGCAAGGAGTGCGACTGCCAGGAGGAAGGTTAGCACCGTCGAGGCGAGGACCGGATTGTCGAAGGCGAAGAAGCCGGCGACGGCGTAGAGGAGGCCGCTGAGCAGCCAATAGAAGAAGCGGCCCCATGTCTTCACGCCGAAGGCATGGATGATCTCGACAACGCCGGCCATCAGCATCAGCCAGCCCACGACAAAGACGGAGGCGACGGTTGCGATGAACAGATTGCCGAAAGCGATGCCGCCGAAGACAAGCAGCAGCACCCCAAGCGCGACGAACCATCCCCACTTCGCCCGCGTCTGGCCAATGGCGTCTTTCAAGGCGTCGCCGTGCAGTGTCATCACCCTTCTCCCTCAAGGTTGCCTAGCTTCTTTGTTCCGGAAGGTAGCGCCGATCGCCTTGCCCGTCCAGCGAGCAGGCTGCGATCGCCACGCCCCGAGCGATCCGCTTGCCACACTTCCGCTTTGTCCCGAAGAGGCCAAATATCAGATGGAATATTCGACCATATGCGAGGGGAGTGCTAAAGATGACGAGTGGGTTTAGGGGCGACCCGCCGTCTCGTGTATTCGCCATGACGCAAGTGTAACGAAAAATCCCCAGCGCTGGCATTGGCCCTTATCGATGACGTGCTGCTGTACGCCGTTTTCTACGCTTGATGAGGCTAGGGAAGCAAAATGGGCGACGTGGACGAACACCTCGATCTGACGGAGATCAACGCCGTCCGCAGGTTGTTGACCTCAAAGCCACGAACGGTCCGCTGGGACGAACGCCGGGCACGGCTCGACGAGGTTGGTTCGGTGTGGCCGATTGCCGAGGACATCCGATGCGAGGATGTGGTTTTCGATGGCCTCGAGGGAGAGTGGTCCCTGGCGCCTGGGAGTGACAGGGATAAGGTTCTGCTGTTTTTCCACGGTGGTGGCTACTGCTCCGGCTCTCCTAAAAGTCATCGTCGAATGGTGACAGAGGCAGGTCGGGCAATGGGAATGCGCACTCTCGCGATCGACTATCGACGCGCACCGGAACATCCTTTCCCTGCGCAACATGAAGACGCACTCACCGCATGGCGCTTTCTGAGGCGGCAAGGGATCGCGCCGGATCGCATCGTGGTTGGCGGAGACAGTGCGGGCGGCAACCTCACCCTGTGCCTGGTCAGTATATTGCGCGCGGCAGGCGAGCCGTTGCCGCGATGTCTTTGGCTGGTTTCGCCCTGGACGGACCTTTCGATGTCCGGCGCGACACTATCAACCAAAGACGCAATAGACCCCATCATCCACCGGGCGTATTTGGAGGAACTGGCAACCGCCTATGTTCCCAATGGCGTTGGTCGGCGCGATCCCCTGATCTCGCCGTTGTTCGCCGATCTGAGCGGATTTCCCCCAATGCTTATACAAGTCGGTTCGGCCGAGACGCTGTTGTCGGACGCAACTCGGCTCGCGGAAGCCGCTGGCGCGACTGACGTCAAAGTACGTCTCGAAATTTGGCCGCATATGATTCACGCTTGGCCGGTTTCGAATGCGCGGTTGAGTGCCGGTCGCCGCGCTCTTCACAGCGCGGGCATGTTTGTCCACGAGTATTTATAACCCTTGCCGAGGCAACTGCTGGCGCATTCCAGACGTCTTGATCTGGGATCTTGGTGCGCCAATACGATTCGTTGCTATGCGGAAAACAGGGCCAACGCCGCCAATGTTACGGATATTAAGTCAAATTTTACCGAAATGGCGCCATGGCTTGGATGAAGGCTGGTTGTATCGGCCAATGCGTTCGACGTATGGAGTAACGATGCGGTCAGTCCCGACGATCCCGACGGTCTTGGCCGCATTCATGCTCGGCACCTGCGGCGTTGCCAAGGCCGGCGAGGGCACCTTCGGCTGGCTGTCCGGAGACTGGTACCTGACGGTCGGCGCCACCGGCATGGTCGCGCCGAATTTCGAGGGCGGCAAGAAGTACCTGCTCAGCGCCTCGCCGATCATCTCGCTCGGCAAGGCTGGTCCCGCGGCGCGCTTCAACTCGCGCAACGACAATATCTCATTGGCATTGATCGACGATGGCGGCGTCCGCGCCGGCCTGACAGGCAAGTTCCTGTTTTCCCGCGATGGTGGTGACGCCGACGAACTGAAGGGTCTCGACCCGGTGCGCTGGGGCGGCGAGGCTGGCGGCTTCTTCGAATTCTATCCTTTGGATTGGCTGCGTGCCCGCGCCGAATTGCGGCACGGCATTCGCGCCCATAACGGCTTTGTCGCCGACATCGCCGCCGACGCCTTTTACGATGTGACGCCCGACGTCAGGATTTCCGGCGGGCCGCGCGTTTCATTCGCCTCATCGGACTATTTCGACGCCTATTATGGCGTTGATGCCAAGGAGTCACTGGCCTCGGGGCTCAGCGAATATCATCCAGGCGGCGGGGTGAAATCTGCGGGCCTGGGCGGCGCGGTGACCTGGAAGGTGACCGAGCCGATGACGGCCAGTCTGTTCGGCGAATATTCCCGCCTGATGGGCCCGGCCGCCGATTCCAGCCTGGTCAAGGAGCGGGGCTCCAGGGATCAGTTCATGATCGGCGTTTCCACGACCTATCGCTTCGATTTCTCGATGTGAGCGGGCGGGTTGTGCACGACGGAGAGCCGCAAGGCTCAGACGACTATGCCGTAGCCGATCCGGTTGAGTTCCTCTTCCACAAGCGTGGCACCTGTTGCAGACTGAGGGAGATCGATGGGCGCGTCGTTGAGAACCCGACTTCGCTTACGCAGCCAGCGTTGCGCCTTTTCATGGTTGCCAAAAACGCGATTCGCCATCGTTGAAATGCGTTCAAGTCGCAAGGCGGACTCGGTAGTCGTCAGGGTCACATTCCGTCCTTCCAGCGCGCTAAACTGTGAAATGCAAACCGAAGATGCTGGTCTCTCGACGCCATCTACCGACAAACATAGGCGCAATTGGTGTACGCTCCTAGCGGAAGCATCAGAGTTCGGGCTTTTCAACATCGCCTGTCTCAGTTAAAAGCCCAGCCATGACGAGCTTTTCGCGCCTTCTCGCGACTGCGATACGAATTACAGGCCCGGTGTTCCGGGCGGCTTGACCGCCGCCGGAGCCGCCGGGAATCTTGCGCGCGGCCTCTCGCGCTTTTTCCAGATCATGATAGTTCAACGCCCGGGCTCTTTTGCCGACGGGCAACGCATATGGCAGACGAATGACTGATACCGAGACCGCCGAGACGATCGACTATTCCAAAACGCTCTACCTGCCGCAGACGGATTTTCCGATGCGCGCCGGTTTGCCGGAAAAGGAACCGCTGCTGGTCAAGCGCTGGCAGGATATGGACCTTTACCGCAAGCTGCGCGAAGACGCAGCCGGCCGCGAAAAATACGTGCTGCACGACGGCCCGCCCTATGCCAATGGCAACATTCATATCGGCCATGCGCTGAACAAGATCCTCAAGGACGTCATCACCCGCTCATTCCAGATGCGCGGCTATGACTCGAACTATGTACCCGGTTGGGATTGCCACGGCCTGCCGATCGAATGGAAGATCGAAGAGCAGTACCGCGCCAAGGGCAAGAACAAGGACGAGGTGCCGGTCAACGAGTTCCGGCAGGAATGCCGCGAGTTTGCGGCGCACTGGATCAAGGTGCAGGGTTCCGAATTCCAGCGCCTCGGCGTCGTCGGCGACTTCGACAATCCCTATACGACGATGGCTTTCCACGCCGAGGCGCGCATCGCCGGCGAGCTGCTGAAATTCGCCATGTCCGGCCAGCTCTATCGCGGCTCCAAGCCGGTGATGTGGAGTGTGGTCGAGCGCACCGCGCTGGCCGAGGCGGAGGTCGAATACCAAGACTATGAGTCGGACACGATCTGGGCGAAGTTTCCGGTCGTCAGCCTCGCTCGCCAGGTCATCAACATCGATGATGGGCAGCCAGCCCTGGATCCCAAGCTGACGCAGACGTCGCTCGATCTGCTTGATGCCAACGTCGTCATCTGGACCACGACGCCGTGGACCATCCCCGGCAACCGCGCCGTCAATTACTCGCCGCGCATCAACTATGGTCTCTACGAGGTCACGGCGGCCGAGAACGCCTTTGGCCCCCAGCCCGGCGAAAAGCTGATCTTTGCCGAGAAACTTGCAGACGACGCTGCCGCGAAGGCCAAGGTCACCCTGAATCGTCTTCGCAGCGTTGGCGCCGAAGAGCTTGAAAATCTTACGCTTTCGCATCCCCTCAAAAGTCTGGGTGGTGGCTACGAATTCCCTGTGCCGATGCTGGCCGGCGATCATGTCACCGACGATGCGGGCACCGGATTCGTCCACACCGCGCCGGGACACGGCCGAGAAGACTTCGACGCCTGGATGGATGCCGCCTCTGATCTTCGCCAGCGTGGCATCGACACCGCGATCCCCTTCACCGTCGACGATGCCGGCTTCTTCACCAAGGACGCGCCGGGCTTCGGCCCGGACCGCGAGGGTGGAGCGGCGCGCGTTATCGACGACGATGGCAAGAAGGGCAACGCCAACCAGGCCGTCATCGACGAGCTGATCAAGCGAAACGCGCTGTTCGCGCGCGGCCGGCTGAAGCACTCCTATCCGCATTCCTGGCGCTCGAAGAAGCCGATCATCTTCCGCAACACGCCGCAATGGTTCGTCTATATGGACAAGGAGCTTGGCGACGGCACGACGCTGCGCAGCCGCGCCCTGAAAGCCATCGACGATACCCGTTTCGTACCCGCCGCCGGCCAGAACCGCATCCGCGCCATGATCGAGGAGCGCCCTGACTGGGTGCTGTCGCGCCAGCGCGCCTGGGGCGTGCCGATCGCCGTCTTTGCCGATGCCGACGGCAATGTCCTGCGCGACGAGGCAGTCAACCAGCGCATCATGGACGCCTTCGAGAAGGAAGGTGCCGACGCCTGGTTCGCCGCCGGCGCCAAGGAGCGTTTCCTCGGCAATCACGATGCCTCGAAATGGCAGCAGGTGATGGACATCCTCGATGTCTGGTTCGATTCAGGCTCGACGCATGCCTTCACGCTTGAGGACCGGCCCGACCTGAAATGGCCGGCCGACGTCTATCTCGAAGGCTCCGATCAGCATCGCGGCTGGTTCCACTCCTCGCTGCTCGAAAGCTGCGGCACCAGGGGCAGGGCGCCCTACGAAACCGTCGTCACCCATGGCTTCACCATGGATGAGGAGGGGCGGAAAATGTCGAAGTCGCTCGGCAACACCGTCGTGCCGCAGGACGTCATCAAACAGTCCGGCGCCGACATCTTGCGGCTGTGGGTGGTGACGACCGATTATTGGGAAGACCAGCGGCTCGGCAAAAACGTGCTGCAGACCAACATCGACGCCTACCGCAAGCTGCGCAACACCATCCGCTGGATGCTGGGCACGCTCGCCCATGACGATGGCGAGGAGGTGCCGCTGGACAAGATGCCGGAGCTGGAGCGGCTGATGCTGCACCGGCTCGCCGAGCTCGATGAAGTCGTACGCTCGGGCTACGACGCCTTCGAATTCAAGCGCATCACCCGCGCGCTGCTCGACTTCATGGTGATCGAGCTGTCGGCCTTCTATTTCGATATCCGCAAGGATGCGCTCTACTGCGAAGCGCCTTCCAGCGTGAAGCGCAAGGCTTCCGTGCAGGTGGTGCGCCATCTCTTCGACTGTCTGGTGAAATGGCTGGCGCCGATGCTGCCTTTCACCATGGAAGAGGCTTGGCTCGACCGTCATCCGGATGTCGTCTCGGTGCATCTCGACCAGTTCCCGGACATCCCGGCGGACTGGAAGGACGAGGCGCTGGCGGAGAAGTGGCGCAAGGTGCGGCAGGTCCGCCGTGTCGTCACCGGCGCGCTGGAGATCGCCCGCGCGCAGAAGGTCATCGGCTCTTCGCTGGAAGCGGTGCCGGTCGTCACTCTCGACGATGCCCTACTCGAAGCGGCGATCGCCGATGTCGACATGGCCGAGATGGCGATCACCAGCGATCTGGTTATCGCGCACGGCAAGGCGCCGGCGGGCGGCTTTACCCTCGACGATGTCAAAGGCGTCGCCGTGGTCGTCGAGAAGGCGGAGGACCGCGGCCTGGTGAAATGCGCACGCTCCTGGCGCTACACCGCCGATGTCGGCTCAGATCCGGAATTCCCGGATGTTTCGGCCCGTGACGCAGCTGTCCTGCATGAGCTGAAGGCTTTGAGCCGCCTTTAAGGCGGTGCACAATTGCCACGGCGGGCGGCCGATCGGCCCCCGTGCGTTGCCCTTAACGAGTGGTTGAGGTAAACACGCGAAACTCCGGACGACAAATTGTCGCCGGAATTCCGTCGGAAGAGCATAGGCGATGGGGGCCGGACCTTTCTTTGGCCGGCGGCAATCGAGAGGCTGTCTACAGTGGGACTTTTTGGCATGACCGAGAGAACTTACGCGCGCGTCGCGCTGCTGGCGCCGCTTGTCGTATCGAGCCTCGCCTTGTCCGGCTGCATGGGCTCGCCCACCTACGGGACTGACAAGACCGCGGGCGCGCAGCTTGCCGGCGACCTCACCGGGGCTTTTTCCTTCGCACCCAAACGCAAGGATAGTATCGACTACAAGCCGCGCCCCACGCTGGTGAAGCCAGGGCCGGGGCAGAAGGAAGTCTTGCCGCCGCCGCAGGAAAGCATCGAGACGGCGAGTGCCGAATGGCCCGAATCGCCGGAGCAGCGCCGTGCCCGCCTGCGCGCCGATGCCACCCTGCATCAGGACGACCCGGCCTACCAGGCGCAGGTCATCGATGACGTGCAGACGGATCCGGCGTCGGTCAAGGCCGCGCTGAAGCAGTCGGGCTCGAGCCACCCGCCAGCCTGGACTCCGGCCGATTCGGACAAGGACCGCGCCGCGGAAATCATGCGCCGCCGGGCTGAAGGCAAACAGGGCGACCCGACCACCCGCAGATATCTGAGCGAGCCGCCGGTGCAATACCGCGCTGCCGCCGACACTGCGCCGCAGGGTGACCTCGGCGAGGACGAGTACAAGAAGGAACGCCGCCTCAAAAGGGAGGCGGCCGCCAAGAGCAAGAGCAGCGGCATGTTCGACTGGCTGCCCTGGTAGACTGACGGCGCCAGAGACGTTCTGGCCTGGATTGGCTGAACTGGATTGGCTGACTTGGATTCGGTCCGTCTGCCGAACCAGGAAAATCAGGGTCCGCGTCGCTCGCGAAAAAAGTCCTTCAGCAATGCTGCTGCAGCGTTCTCGGCCATGCCAGGATAGATGTCGGGCACATGATGGCAGGTCGGTGACGTGAAGAAGCGAACGCCATTGACGACTGCGCCGCCCTTCTCGTCGGCGACGCCGAAATAGAGCCGGCGCAGCCTGGCGAAAGAGATGGCGCCGGCGCACATGGTGCACGGCTCCAGCGTCACATAGAGATCGTGGCCGCTGAGCCGCTCGCTGGAAAGCTTGCGGCAGGCCTCGCGGATCGCCAGCATCTCGGCATGGGCGGTCGGATCGGCGAACTCGCGGGTGCGGTTGCCGGCACTCGCAACGACCGTATCGCCGCCGACGACGACCGCGCCAACCGGCACCTCGCCACGCAGGGCGGCGGCTTCGGCTTCTTTCAGCGCCAGCGCCATGAAATCCTGCCGCCTCACGCGGTTTCCATTCCGATTATCTCCTCGCCACTAGAGCGCGATCCTGTTACTACCCGCGCAAACGAGCAAAGGCCACATGGACGACAAAAACAAGAAATTCCCGCGCAAGGCCGGCCCGAAACCGGCGGGGCCGCGTGGTCGCGATGGCGCTCCCGGCAAGGGTGGCAAGCCGTCCTTCGGCGTCAAAAAACCCTACACTCCGCGCGGCGATCGGCCGGCGGCGGCCGAAGGCGAACGGCCGAAACGCGACTTCAAGCCGAAGCGCGAAGGCGACCGGCCGTTCGGCAAAGGGCCGCGTCCGGAAGGCAAGCCTTATGAGAAGCGCGAAGGTCCACGCAAGCCTTATGCACCGCGCGGCGATCGGCCGGCGGCGGCCGAAGGCGAACGGCCGAAGCGTGACTTCAAGCCGAAGCGCGAAGGCGACAGGCCGTTCAGCAAAGGGCCGCGTCCGGAAGGCAAGCCTTATGAGAAGCGCGAAGGTCCACGCAAGCCTTATGCACCGCGCGGCGACCGGCCAGCAGCTGCCGAAGGCGAGCGGCCGAAGCGCGACTTCAAAGGCAGCGAGAGGCCATTCAGCAAAGGGCCGCGTCCGGAGGGCAAGCCTTATGAGAAGCGCGAAGGTCCGCGCAAGCCCTACGCGCCGCGCGGCGACCGGCCGGCCGCTGCCGAAGGCGAGCACGGCGACAAGCGCTTCGACCGTCCCAAGCGTGACTTCGGGGATCGTCCTAAGCGTGATTTTGGCGGCGATCGGCCGCAAGGGGCACAAAGGGCACAGGCGGCATCGGAGGGCGGCTTCAAGCCGCGTCCGCGTCGCGTCGAGGCAACGGAAGAAGCCGGCGAACGCATTGCCAAGCGGCTGGCGCGTGCCGGCCTGGCCTCGCGCCGCGATGCCGAGGAACTGATCGCGGCCGGCCGCGTCAAGGTCAACGGCAGGGCGCTGACCTCGCCGGCCTTCAACGTGATGCCCGGCGACATCATCCATCTCGACGGCATGGAGATCCCGCCGATCGAGCGCACGCGGCTGTTCCTGTTCAACAAGCCGGCCGGCGTGGTCACCACCAACCGCGATCCCGAAGGCCGCAAGACCGTCTTCGACGTGCTGCCCCCCGGGCTGCCGCGGCTGATGACCATCGGCCGGCTCGACATGAACACCGAAGGGCTGCTGCTGCTCACCAATGATGGCGGCCTGTCGCGCGTGCTCGAACTGCCGGCGACCGGCTGGCTGCGGCGCTACCGCGTGCGCGTCCACGGCAAGGTCGAGGAAAGCGCGCTCGCGGGCCTGCGCGAAGGCATTGCCGTTGACGGTGTCTTTTATGGCGCCATCGAGGCGACGCTGGACCGCGAGCAGGGTTCGAATGCCTGGCTGACGCTCGGCCTGCGGGAAGGCAAGAACCGTGAGGTCAGGAACATCCTGGGCTCGCTCGGTCTCGACGTGACGCGGCTTATCCGCATTTCCTACGGGCCGTTCCAGCTCGACGATTTGCCGGAAGGCCATGTGTTGGAGATCAAGGGCCGCGTGCTGCGCGACCAGCTCGGCGAGCGCCTGGTCGAAGAGTCCGGTGCCAATTTCGACGCCGATATCGCCAAGCCGTTTTCCAACAAGCCGGTCAGGCGTGAGCGGGAGGAGGAGCCCGAGCGGCCGAAATTCACCCGTGACGGCGAACGCCGTCCGATCGGCGAGGGCGGCCTGATCAAGAACCGCAAGCGCCGCGAAGGCAGCCGCGACGAAGCGCTCGGCAAGCTGTCGACAAAACCGGAGAGGAGCTTTGGCGAGCGTGGCGCCAAACCTGAACGCGGCGACTTCGGGGACAAACCCCGTGGCGACAAGCCTCGTGGCGGCTTCGGCGGCAAGAAATCCGAACGCGAGCAGCGGCCGATCGAACCGCCGGGCCAGCGCAAGGCCAATGTCTGGATGGCGCCGGGGGCGCGGCCGATCGGCAAGGGCAGGGCGGAGGCAGACGCCGCCAAGGCGGCGGAAAACAAGGCGCGCAAGGCCGCTTTCAAGCCGTCTTATGGCAAGCCCGGCGGTGCAAAGCCGTTCGGCAAGCCTCGTGGCGAACGTTCGGATAGCGGTGGCGACCGGCCGCGTGGCGGCCCGAAAGGAAGCAATGCGGATCGTCGGCGGTGAGCTTCGCGGGCGTCCGCTGGCGACGCCCCGCACCTTTGCCATCCGCCCGACGACCGACCGCACGCGTGAGGCGGTCTTCAACGTGCTGGCGCATCGCTTTCCCGAAAAACTGGACGGTGCGCGCGTGCTCGACCTGTTCGCCGGCACCGGTGCGCTCGGCCTCGAAGCGCTGTCGCGCGGCGCTGCCAATGCTGTCTTCATCGAGGAATCCGCCGAAGGGCGCGGCCTGATCCGCACCAATGTCGAGGCTTTCGGCCTCACCGGGCGCACCAAGATATTCCGTCGCGACGCGACGGCCTTGGGCGAGGCGGGCACCATCGCCGCATTTGGCCTGGTCTTTGCCGATCCGCCCTATGGCAAGAGCCTTGGCGAACGCGCGTTGCGCTCGGCCAAGGCCGGCGGCTGGCTCGCCCCCGGCGCGCTCTGCGTCGTCGAGGAAGCGGCGGCGGCGCCGTTCGAGGCAGGGCCGGGTTTTTCGGTTGTCGACGAGCGCAACTATGGCGAGACGGTCATCCGCTTCATCGAGGTTGGGTGAGGCCCCGCAATTGGCGAGGAAGCCGCGCCTTCAAAATGACGAACAATTCGCTTTGCCTCGACCAGCAACCCCGCCTATCGTCCCACCACAAACCGGAGCCATCTATGACATTTCAGGCTGAATGGCTGCGCGGAACGCTTTTGGGGCTGGCCTTTGTGATGGCCGCTCCGGCTCTGGCGGACAACGATCCCGACGACGGCCCGGTGACGGATTTCCTGCTCGACAACGGCATGGAGGTCGTCGTCATCCCCGACCACCGCGCCCCGATCGTCACCCATATGGTCTGGTACAAGATCGGCAGCGCCGACGAGCCGTCGGGCAAATCCGGCATTGCCCATTTCTTCGAGCATTTGATGTTCAAGGCGACCAGCAACCATGCGGCCGGCGAGCTCGATCGCGCCGTCGCCGCCATCGGCGGCTCGGACAACGCCTTCACCTCCTACGACTACACCGCTTTTCATGAGACAGTGGTGCCGCAGGCGCTCGGTGAGATGATGGGCTTCGAGGCCGACCGCATGCGCAATCTCATCCTCAACGACGATGTCATCAAGACCGAGCGCGACGTCATCCTCGAGGAGCGCCGCTCGCGCATCGACTCCAATCCGCAGGCGGTGCTCGACGAGGAGATCGACGCCACGCTGTGGCAGAACCAGCCCTACCGCATTCCGGTCATCGGCTGGATGCAGGAGATGGAGAAGCTGAACCGCACCGACGCGATGGCCTTCTACAACAAATATTATACGCCCAATAACGCCGTGCTGGTGGTGGCCGGCGATGTTGAGCCGGAAACGGTCAAGACGCTGGCCGAAAAGACCTATGGCAAGATCGCGCGCGGCCCGGATCTGCCGCCGCGCATCCGCCCGATCGAGCCCGAGCAGAACACCAGGCGCACGGTGACGCTGACCGACGGGCGCGTCAGCGTGCCGAGCTTTACGACGCAGTGGGTGGTTCCGTCCTATCACACGGCAAAGCCCGGCGAAGCCGAAGCGCTCGACGTGCTGTCCGAAATCCTCGGCGGCGGCAACCGCAGCCGGCTCTACCAGGAGCTTGTCGTCAGGCAAGGGATAGCCGCCGCGGCCGGCGCCTTCTTCCAAGGCACCATGCTCGACGACACCAATTTCACCGTCTATGGCGCGCCGCGCGGCGATGCCAAGCTTGCAGACGTCGAGGCCGCGGTCGACGTCGAGATCGCCCGCATCGCGAAAGACGGCGTCACCAGCGACGAGCTGGAAAAATCCAAGGACCGTTTCGTCCGCTCGATGATCTTTGCCCGCGACAAGCAGGAGGACATGGCCAACATCTACGGCTCGACGCTCGCCACCGGCGGCAACGTCCAGGACGTCCAGCAATGGCCCGACCGCATCCGCAAGGTCACCGCCGACCAGGTCAAGGCGGTCGCTGCCCGCTATCTCAATCTCGACCACGCAACGACCGGCTATCTTCTGCCGCAAACCCAGGCTGGGAATTAATTTGATGATGAGCTTGAGAGTTGGCGCTGCCCCTCACCTGCCTGCCGGCATCCTCTCCCCGTATAGTGACGGGGAGAGGGGATCTGTCACTGACGATTTCGCCAATCTCCAGCGTTTGCAGAACGAGCGCCGGGACAGCGGCCAGCTCCTTCTCCCCGTCACTATACGGGGAGAAGTGCTCGGCAGGGCGATGAGGGGCGGCGCCGACCTCGGCAATTGGCGCACCGGTCCTCTTCTAGCAACCCTCATCCTCTCCCTCGTCTTCCTCGTCCTGCCGGCGCTTTCCGCCCGCGCCGCCATGAACATCCAGGAGGTGACCTCGTCGAAGGGCATCACCGCCTGGCTGGTGGAGGATTATTCGGTGCCGATCGTCGCCATCTGCTTCGTCTTCGATGGCGGCGCGACGCAGGATCCGCCCGGTAAGGAAGGGCTTGCCAACCTGATGAGCGGTCTGTTCGACGAAGGCGCCGGCGACCTCGACAGCGAGGCCTTCCAGGTCAAGCTTGACGATGTCGGCGCCGAGATGAGCTTCGATGCGCAGCGCGACGGAATCTACGGCTCGATGCGCATGCTGGCCGAGCAGCGCGACGGCGCCTTCGACCTGCTGCGCGTGGCGGTCAACCAGCCGCGCTTCGACCAGGTGCCGATCGACCGCATCCGCGCGCAAATCCTGTCCGGCATCATCGCCAACGAGCGCGATCCCGATACGCTCGCCCAGCGCAAATGGCTGGACGCGATCTACGGCAGGCATCCCTATGCGCGGCCCGACCAGGGCACCAGGCAAAGCATCGCGACGATTACGCCGTCCGATCTCAGCGCCTTCCACAAGGCGAATTTCGCCCGCGACGGCCTGCATGTCGCCGTGGTTGGCGCCATCGACGCCGAGACGCTGAAGCAGAAGCTCGACCTGGTGTTCGGCAGCCTGCCGGAAAAGCAGGCGCTCACGCCCGTTCCCGACATCGACCTGAAGCTCGGCCAGCAGCTCGAGGTCGTCTACGACCAGCCGCAGGCCTCGCTGCAACTCGCCTATCCCGGCGTGAAGCGGAATGCGCCGGACTTTTTTGCCGCGGTGCTGATGAACGAGATCCTCGGCGGCGGCACTTTCACCTCGCGGCTGTTCGACGAGGTGCGCGAAAAGCGCGGCCTGGCCTACAGCGTCAGCTCCGACCTCGTCGACCACCAGCACTCCGAGGCGCTGTCCATCACCACCTCGACCCGCGCCGACAGGGCGGCCGAGACGCTGGCCGTGGTGCGCGACGTGGTCAAGCGCATGGCCGAGGAGGGGCCGACCGAAGCCGAGCTGGCGGCGACCAAGAAATACATGATCGGTGCCTATGCCATCAACAAGCTGAATTCCTCCGGCGCGATCGCCTCAACGCTGGTCGAGATCCAGCTCGGCAAGCTCGGCATCGACTACATGCAGCGCCGCGCCGCGCTGATAAACGCGGTGACGCTGGACCAGGTGAAAGCGGCGGCGAAAAAGCTGCTCTCCGCCGAGCCGGCCGTCATGGTGGTCGGGCCGAAGCTCGGCGCGGCCAACAAGGGATGAGCCCTAGCTTCGGCATCGCCTTTGGCGGCGGCGGCGCGCGTGGGCTGGCGCATATCCACGTCATCGAGGTGCTGGACGAACTGGGCATAAGGCCGGCGGCAATCGCTGGCTCGTCGATCGGCGCCATCATGGGCGCCGGCATGGCCTCGGGCATGACCGGCAAGGACATTCACGACTATACGCGCTCGATCCTCGGCCGCCGCGCCGAAGTGGCGACGCGCATGTGGCGGGCGCGGCCCGGCACCTTTGCCGAAGCGTTGCAGGGCGGCCTGCGGGTCAGCCAGTTCAATGTCGAGCGCATCCTCAAGGCGTTCCTGCCCGATGCCATCCCCGAGACCTTCGCCGAACTCAAAATACCGCTGAAGGTGACGGCAACGGACTTTTATGGCCACAAGCTCGCGGTGCTCGACGAAGGCGAGCTGCATTCGGCGCTGGCCGCTTCGGCGGCGATCCCGGCGGTGTTCCGCCCGGTGATGCGCGACGGCAGGCTGCTGATCGACGGCGGCATCTACAATCCCGTGCCGTTCGATCTGATCGAGCTCGACGCCGACATCGTCATCGCCGTCGACGTGGTCGGCGCGCCGACCGAGGCCGGGCGCAAATTCCCGACCTCCGTCGACCTGATGTTCGGCGCCACGCAGCTGATGATGCAGTCGATCATCGCCAGTAAGCTGAACCAGAGCCGGCCCGACATCCTGATCCGGCCGGCGGTGTCGAAATACCGCGTGCTCGATTTCATGAAGGTCGAGGCGCTGATGGCCGAGACGGTGGCGATCAAGGACGAGCTGAAGCGCGAGATCGAAAGGGCGGTCGAGGCGCGGGCCAAGGCCGAAGCCAGCAAGCGCACCAACCGTCTCGGCGGATGACAGCCGTCAGGCGCCCGGCGTCAACGCCCGCTGGACCATGAGCGTATCCTTCGTAAGTGGTGCGGATCAGCTCGAGATTGGCGCCAATCTCAGCCCCACTTCATCTCGCCGGTGGCGACCTTGGAGCCGATGTCGAGCGCAACCCCCATGCCGAGGCCGGGGAAGCGGGCTTCCATGGCGCTCTTCAGCGCGGCAGCGTCCTTGGCCTTGGCCAGTTCTTCCTCGAAGGCGATGAGATAGGTTTTTGTGTGCTCGACGCCCGAAAGGTCGGTCGCCGCCCCAGGCGTCATGTGCCCAGGCACGACGATCGCCGGCTTGCGCGCCGCGATCTTTTCGAGGTTGGCCAGCCAGGCGGCGCGCTGTTCCTTGGTCGGCGTGTCGGCGGTCCAGACATGCAAGCCGGCAAAGATCATCACCCCGCCGAACACCGCGTTCAGCGACGGCACGAAGAGGTAGCGCCGGTTGGCGAGGCCTTCTGCGGCGACGATCTCGATGGTCTCGCCGTCGACGCTGAGCGTCTTGCCGTCGAACGCTTCGGGGATGACGACGTCGGCCAGCGCCTGCGGGCCATTCTCCTTGAGCTGCGGCCCCCAGACGGCGAGCTTCTTTTCGACATTGCCGTTGATGGCGGCCACCGTCTCGGCCGCGGCGATCACCCGTGCCTGCGGGAACGCCTGCTTGATCGGCTTGAGGCCGAAATAATAGTCCGGGTCGGACTGGCTGACGTAGATGGTGGTGAGCGTCTTGCCGGTCGCCTTGATCGCCTCGGCCACGGCCCGCCCGTCGGGGTAGGTGAAACCGCCATCGATCAGCACGGCTTCAGTCGCGCCGGAGACCAGCACCGGGGTGCGGAAGAAGCCGTTTTGCCCGGCGGGAAAATGCTTCCAGGAAAGCCCGCCTGCCGCATGGCCAAGCCCGGCGGGAGCAAAGACCGCGGCGGCGCCGGCGGCGAGGGTGGTTTTCATGATGGCTCTCCGTGTGAACATGGATGTCTCCTGGGAATGCGGAATTCGGCGGCGGCGCAGCCTCGATGTCCGCAAGATGGCAAAAGCGGAATGCGTATTGAAGGCCGACAAAATAGACGTAATGTATGCCATTGCCTGACAATAAGGCTGCATCCGCCATGAGCGAAGGATGAACCTGAACCGGCTGGCCTATTTCGCGGCGGTGGTCGACGCCGGCTCGTTCACGCGGGCCGCCGAGCGGCTGGGCATCACCAAGGCGGTGGTCAGCCAGCAGGTGGCGCGGCTGGAGCGCGATGTCGGAACGACGCTGCTGATCCGCACGACGCGGCGCGTCCATCCGACCGAGGCCGGCCGGACATTCCATGCCCGCTGCCTGCAAGTCCTGCAGCAGGCCGAGGATGCCTTCGACGAGCTCGCGCAGGCCGCCGCCGAGCCGACCGGCACGCTGCGCATCGCCGCGTCCAACGACTACGGCACGTCGGCGGTGGTGCCGGTGGTCGCCGCCTTCAGCGCGCGCTATCCCGCCTGCCGGGTGGAGCTGACGCTGGGCGACGAGACGATCGACCTGGTTTCCGGCCACATCGACGTGGCGATCCGCGTCGGCTGGCTGGCCGATTCCAGCCTGCAGGCGCGGCGCATCGGCACCTTCCAACAATTCATGCTGTGCCGCGCCGGGTTTGAAGGCCGCTTCACCGCCGGCGAACCGCAAGACCTTGCCGGGCTGCCCTTCGTCGCCAACATGGCGCTGCGCGAACCGCTGCTATGGCAATTTTCGCGCGGCGACGAGCAGCAGGCCGTGCGCATGCAGGCAACGATTTCAATCGACGCAACGCCGGCAGTGCTGGCGGCCGTCCGCGCCGGCGCCGGCCTCTCGGTGCTGCCAGACTTTTTGGTGCGGGACGAACTGGCCGCCGGGCGGCTGGTGCAGATCCTGCCCGAGTGGCGGCTGCCCTCCGGCGGCATCTACACAGTCTACCCCGCCGCCCGCTTCCGCCCGCCCAAGGTGACGAGGTTTGTCGAGATGCTGATTGCGGCCGAGCAGAAGCTGGAGGCAGGCGGGCGGGGGCGCTGATGGGCGAAGCAGCGATCTCCCCCCCAACGGCAGGGCTATCGCATAGGGGGGCCCCCTCATCCGGCCGCTTCGCGGCCACCTTCTCCCCGCTGGGGAGAAGAGGCTGGCGTCAACGCCGGCGACCTCCTCTCCCCTCGGGGAGAGGTCGGAATTCCCCCAAATGCCCGTCCCAATTCGGCAGGCAATCCGGGGGAGGGGGCACGTGCCCCTATGCGATTGCTAAAGTTGAAACAAAGGCCGACGTTCTTTCGCGTCCCCCTCTGCCCTGCCGGGCATCTCCCCCTCAAGGGGGGAGATTGGCTGTCATCGGCGCTTTCGCCAATCACCAGCGTTGCAGGATGAGCGCCAAGGCGGAAGCTGCGATCTCCCCCCTTGAGGGGGAGATGGCCGGCAGGCCAGAGGGGGGCGCTGTCCCGCCGACCAGTTGTGTGCGTCAAGTTCTGCAAAAATGGCGTGGCAGTAGCTGTGACGTCGGCGTGTCCGCCGCGCAGCCCCCGTGTTTAGCGG